>JBGSOQ010000158.1:0-1978 GCA_041739035.1 Ignavibacteriaceae bacterium
AATATGGGAAGTGCTGACAAGACAATTAGACTCATTCTTGGAGTTGTAATTATTGCGTTAGGGTTATATTTCCAAAGTTGGTGGGGTATTGTTGGACTGGTACCATTGATTACATCATTAGTAGGTACATGCCCTGTTTACCTGCCTTTCGGCATCTCAACTTGTAAACCAAGTCCCGATGCTAAAAAAAGCTAGCCAGTAAGATTTCTTGTGGGCTCCTCGGAGCCCAAATTGTATAATTTATTCCTTTCCGAAAATTTCTATTTAATTTCTAAATTATTTTATTAAGTTGAACGTAAAAATTTACTTGTTAAAATTTAGCAATCTAAACTCTGAATATTAATGATAATTCTAGTTACACTTTTGATAGCAATCAGTTTTAGTTTGCTATTTATCAATATCATTTTCATTATTCTCTTTCCAACGTTCACTAAAAAACCGTATTCCAACCTTAACCATCTGAGTATTTCGGTAATTGTAGCATTTAAGAATGAAGAAAAGAATTTGGAAAATTTATTTTCATCCCTTGAGAGGTTAAACTTTCCAAAAGAAAAGTTCGAGGTTATTTTGGTTGACGACAATTCCTCCGATAAATCATATCAAAAAGCTGTTGAGCTTTCTCATCTCAAGGTCAACTTTCGTGTTTTAAAAGCAGAAAACAAAACGTATCCAGGTAAAAGAGGAGCATTAGACATTGGAATAAACAGCGCAAAACATATGCATATTCTGATCACTGATGCTGATTGTATGCCGGCAAAGAACTGGTTAATTGGCTATTCGGAGAAATTTATTGCTGGATATGAGATGTTATTCGGGCTTGCCCCCTTTAAGCAATTGCAAGGGTTGACAAATAAAATATCGTGCTTTGAAAACCTAAGAAGTAGTTTTTTAACATTTGCATTTGCAAAATTAGGACTTCCATATTCGGCTGCTGCAAGAAATTTTGGTTTTACAATTGAAGCTTATCAAAAATTAGGGGGATTCTCAAATACTTTGGAAACACCTAGCGGTGATGATGATTTGTTGATAAGAGAAGCAGTTAAAAATAAATTGAAAATTGGGGTTGTAGATTTTAAAGATTCTTACGTTTTCTCCGAATCAAAGAATTCATTGAAAGAATTTTTAAATCAAAAAGCGAGACACACAAAAACTGCACTACATTATTTACCTATTCATAAAATATTGCTCCTTTTGTGGCATTCATTGAACATACTTACTTTGGCATCAATATTTCTTTTAGCTCTAAATTTATTGTTTGTTTTGCCATTTATAATTAAGATGCTGCTTGATATGATTTTAGTTCTTAGAATTCAAAGGATAATCAAATATGACTTTAAGATTTACGAAATTATATATTTGCAATTAATGTATGAGCTATCCCTAATTATAAACTTTTTTTTGTCATTTAGAAAAAATATCGTCTGGAAAATTTAATTGTTGATGATTTGCCCATGAAACCCACTTTCCACAAACTTTTAATTCTAGTCCTTGTAATAACCTCATTAAGTCTATCACAGCAATTCCGATTAACCAGGCCTGTTCCGAATAACATCCAAACTAATGGATCGTATCTGTTTGGCGAACCTAATTTTCAAAATCCATCACTTGCGCACCGAGGAATTGATATTTCAATAGCTTACGACACTGTTCGTTCTGCATCAGACGGTATAGTGTACTTTGTCGGTTATAATGCAAACGATCCTATTGGCGGATATGAACCTGGCGGAGTTGGAAATTATACTATAATTAAAAGCATGTGGAATAATCGGGATATCTATCTTAACTATTTTCACTTAACTAAACCACTCATGAGCAATGGTGACTCAGTTTACGTAAACATGCCAATAGGCATTTCGGGAAATACCGGTAATTCCACAGGTCCGCATTTGCACTTTGAAATAAGACAAGGGACACAATCTCCTTCTGCATCTAGAACCCGACGCAATCCCGAGTTATGGGCAGCGATTTCGGGAATGGG
>JBGSOQ010000202.1:0-11927 GCA_041739035.1 Ignavibacteriaceae bacterium
TTTTGCGTTGGAGAATTACTTGAAGAAAGAGAAAAGAATATCACAAATAAAGTAATCGAATCGCAATTGCTGAACGGATTAGATGGTTTTTCAGTTGAAGAACTAAAAAATTTAATTATTGCTTACGAGCCTGTTTGGGCAATTGGTACTGGAAAGACTGCGACACCACAGCAAGCTGAGGAAGTTCATCTTTTTATAAGAAACCTCATTGAAAAGCGTTTTTCTAAGGAATTTGCAGATAATTTACGAATTCTTTACGGTGGAAGCGTAAAACCTGATAATTCCAGAGATTTACTATCACAAAAAAATATAGACGGAGCTTTGGTTGGCGGCGCCTGCTTGAACGCAGATTCTTTTTTAAGTATCATAAAGACCGCTTGATTTAAGAAAAATTATAGATAATTGCCATAACTCCTTTGAAAAAAGGAGTTTTCTTGGCAATTTTATTGATTTCGCCTCCGTTACTTCGTATATTTGCAGGATTTTTTTTATCCTTTTCGAACATTTTGGATGGTCTTCCTGAAGTATATCTATCTATTAATATTACTATCTCTCGCCCTGGTTAATTTTCCCTTATCTGGGCAAATAATCTTCAAAAATTTATCTCAAAAAGATTTATTGGTTGATGATTCTCTCTTTCTCGACATAGGAAAAACGAGGAAAATCCAATCTCTTCATGGTAAATGGAAGGTTTATCGTGCCAACAAGGATAAAATTGAAAAGGTTGAGGTTGAAATTCCGTCAGTTTTTGAGGGTGAGGCCAATCTTGTCTTTGAAAAAAGCTTCAGGTTAAGTTCCTCTGATATTTCAGATTATCGGCTTAAACTGAACTTTTTAGGGTTAAATTACTCTGCTGATATCTCGCTTAACAATATCAGTATTTACAGACACGCCGGTGGAGAATATCCTTTTACATTAGATCTGCCAAAAGACATTCTTCATTCGGATAGGACAAATATATTGTCTGTAAA
Source organism: Ignavibacteriaceae bacterium (assembly GCA_041739035.1). Classification (GTDB taxonomy): domain Bacteria; phylum Bacteroidota; class Ignavibacteria; order Ignavibacteriales; family Ignavibacteriaceae; genus XYD12-FULL-36-8. Next base: position 972 of record JBGSOQ010000202.1, read on the forward strand.
ATTATCAAACCAATCTGATTCTAAGAACACAATTCCTGTTAAGCAGAAATTTCAATTTCCTAAAAGTCTAGGTGGAATTTTTCGTGATGTATATATTCATTTTACACCAAATGTTTTTATTTCGGATTTGAGTTCGGATCTCAGGTTTGATTCAAAATCAAAAAAATATTTTCTTACAGCAAAAGTAAAAATTGAAAATAGAGAACTAAGCTCGTTACAAGACACTTTGGGTGATCGAGAATCATTTTCGCTGATAGTAAAATTAGGGGCACCCGATGCTGAAGGTTTTCAAAAATCCGCCGAAACTAAATTCCAACTTGGTAAGAATAAAGAAATATACTTGACTCAATCGTTTCAAATAGCTTCCCCGTTTTATTGGAGCCCGACAAGTCCAAAAACATACTTGCTTGGAGCTGAAATTTCACGAAGTGAGCACTTGGTTGATGGGACAACAAAGACTATTGCACTCAATGATCTCAAGGTTATAGGAGATTCGTTGTTGTTAAACAATCAAAAACTAAAAATTAACGGAGTCACTTATTATCCTATTTTTGAAGATTACGGCGGCTTGATTACCTATGCTCAAATGGAAAAAGATATTAAGCTTATTCGCACAACAGGATTTAATGCCGTAAGATTCGCAAAAAAAATTCCTCATCCCTATTATCTAGTATTGTGTCAAAAATACGGACTCTTGCCATTTATCGAGATTCCTATAAACGCCGTCCCATCATCAATTCTCGCAAAGGATGTTTTTAAGGATAGAGCAGTCAATTATATAAATTCCTTCCTAAAAGCATTTAAAAATTATCCAATTGGTGGAATTGGCTTGGGCAGCTCGTATTCCGGAGATTCGGATGGTGATATTAATATTATTCAAACCCTCGCAAGTTTAATTAAAAAAAATACTGGTGCTGTCACTTTTGCCTCGTTTATAGATGGAGGTATTACAGAAATAGAAAATTTGGACTTTTACGGCATAGAGCTAATTAACAAACCGGCGGCTGCAAGCAGCCTAAATGATCTTTTAATGAAAAAAGAATTTAAATCTGGAAAAATATTTATAAGCGAAGCATCTTACATTGTCAGTAGAGGCAACTCAGACGGTTATTTAAATGATAATTCATTCGAGGCTCAAGCTAAATTTTTTGAGGATGTAATTGATTATTCAAATACAAAATCTCTTCTTGGCTATTTCTTAAACAGTATGTTCGATTATAGAAGCGATTATCCCTCAATTATCTCAGGTTATAATGAGGAGAATTTGCTTCGTGTTGGTCTTGCAGCTGAAAACCGCAGCACAGATAGGATGAGCTACAAAGTAATTTATGCTAAACTGAATGACTTTGAAAAAGTTACAATTCCAATTGGAAGTAAAAAAGATGACTCTCCAATGCTTTTTATCATAAGCGGAATATTAATTGCAATTGTTATTGGTATCATGATTAATTCCGGTAAAAAATTTAGAGAAGATTCATCAAGAGCATTATTAAGACCTTATAACTTCTTCTCTGATGTAAGGGATCAAAGAATGATCTCCGGTGTTCATACTCTTGTTATGGTTTTTATTATTGCCACAACATCGGGGCTGTTACTCAGCAATCTTCTTTTTTACTTGAAAGAAAATATTCGCTTTGAAAAATTGTTGTTGAGTTTCGGCAGTTCAAGTCTTTTACAGAATGTAAGCTATCTCGCATGGAATCCTTTAGCCTCAATTTGGTGGTTAACAATATTAACTATTTTCGCTTTAATGATTTTAATTATCATTATAAGAATTGCCTCATTCTTTGTGCGAACTAGAGTTGCTTTCGGCACTGTATTTCATGCTGTAATCTGGTCTTTTCTGCCGCTAGTAATTTTGATTCCTGTTGGAATAATTCTATACCGTGTACTAACTGTAAACGCAATTAATATTTATTTGTTTATTGCAATGTTCATATTTACCGTTTGGATACTTTATCGCTTATTTAAGGGAATTTATGTGATTTTCGATACTAACCCGGTCAATGTATACCTTTACAGCTTAATTATCCTTTTTATTGTTACCGCTTCATTTGTAATTTACTTTCAAATTAGCAATTCTTCATTTACGTACATCTTGCACTCATTAAAAGGTTATAAAATTTTAGGTTAAAGATTGTATCTATCAAAGCTCGAAATTTTTGGATTTAAATCCTTTGCACAAAAAACCTCAATTAATTTCAATGAGGGAATAACCTCTATTGTTGGGCCAAATGGATGCGGTAAAACAAATATTGTAGATGCAATCAGGTGGTGCCTGGGTGAGCAAAAAAGCGGAACTCTGCGAAGCGATAAAATGGAAAATGTGATTTTCAATGGCACAAGCAGCAAGAAGCCGATGGGAATGGCTGAGGTTTCTCTGGTCATTCATAATACTAAAGGTATTTTACCTACTGAGTACACTGATGTTACAATTACTCGGAGAATTTTTCGCTCCGGTGAAAGTGAATATCTTCTAAACAAAAACCTCTGCAGGCTTAAGGATATCACAAATCTTTTCATGGATACGGGTATTGGCGCTAATGCTTATTCAGTTATAGAATTGAAAATGGTAGAGACAATTCTTAACGATAAAGCTGATGAACGAAGAGTTATGTTTGAGGAAGCGGCCGGTGTTAACAAATATAAGCTCAGAAGGAGACTTGCTCTTAGGAAGTTAGACGATGTTAAAGCAGATTTAACAAGAGTAAATGATATCGTTACCGAAGTTGAGAAAAAAGTAAACTATCTTGAACGACAAGCAAAAAGAGCAGAAAAGCATAATAAAATATCCAGCAGACTTCGCGAACTTGAGCTTGACCTTGCTGAACGTGAATTTGCTTTATTCCATTTGCAGAGAGAAGAGCATCGCCTAAGTAAAAATGAATCATTTGAGAAAAGATTGAGCTTAGATTCTGATGCTGGTAAACAGGAAGAAGAACTTAATAATATAAAACATAAACTGAGTGAAATAGAATCTGTACTAAAAGAAAAGCGTTCCGCTGTTCAGCTTAAGACCGAAAAAATCTATAATCTGCAGAACCAAATTTCTGTAGCAGATGAAAGAAAAAAATCTATTACCGGTAATATTGAAAATTATAAATTGGAACTTGGTGAACTTAATGAGCAACTTAAGAGTGCTGAAAAACTTATAAATGATAACAAAGTTTCGCTTGAAGATATTACTTCGAGGATTTCCCAAAAGGAAAATGAAAGATCTTTTATCCTTTCGGATTTGGATAGATCGAAGAATAATCTTGAAGAAAAGAAACTATTACTAAAAACCCAATCTGAACTTCTTTTGGAAAAAGTGAGAGAAATAGCCAACAAGGAGAATGAGCTATCGGGTTTAGCTAAATTATTAGAGGGAAAATTCAATCTATCAGAAAAACTAAACCACAAAATTGAAACGCTTACCGGAAATATTGCTAAGACAGTTGGTTTTATTGGCGAACTTGAGCAAGAAAAGTCCGAGGCAGTTGTAAAATTCCAATCAGCTGAAGCAGTTTATAATCAAAAGCAAAAAGAAAAAGAACATTTAGAACGGCAGCTTAACTCTCTTAAAGGTAAGGAGCTTGAAGAGCGAGGATTTCTTAACGGAATAAAAGACAGGATCAATTTTATTCAGACTTTGATTGACAACCTGGAGGGTGTTTCAAAGGGAGCAAAAGCATTACTTGAAAATGACAATTGGAACAGCGGGGATAAATCTTTGCTTGCCCATATTGGGAATACTTCCGAAAATTACCGCATTGCAATTGAGGCCTCCTTAAAAAATAATCTCAATACAATTTTAATTGAATCTCTAGATGATCTACGAAAAGGCATTGAACACTTAAAGCATAATGAAATTGGCAAAGCCGCTTTTTACATTGCGGATAAAAATGCAAACCAGGCCAGTGGTTTTTTGCAATGGATAAAAAACTTATTAACAAAAAGAAAATTCAAAACCCTCGAAAAGGAAAAGGGTTTTGTTGCGTGGACTAAAAATCTCATTCAAACCGAAAATAAGTGGAAAATATTTTTCGAAAAATATTTAAATAAAACGGCGTTAGTGAATACAATTGAAGACGCGCTAAAACTCTCTGGAAAATATGCTGAGTTCAACTTTGTTACTGTTGATGGAGATTATATTGACCAATTTGGTATTATTGAGGGCGGCTCAACACCTAGGCTAGACGATTCTGTCTTTGGGCGAAAGCAATTGTTACAAAATCTCAAAGAGGATTTTTCGAAACGAGAAAATGATCTTTTGGTTATAAAGAAAAAAATTGATGAAACTGAAAAGAATCTTTCTTTGATCGATCTGAAGATTCTATCTGAGCAGGGACGGATGCTGCAAAACGATATTGCAAATATCGAAAAACAGCTCGCTCAATTCGAATTTGAAAAGAAAAAAGCTGATGATGAAATTGATAGGGCAAGAGATGAAATTAAAGACATTGCAATTGAATCCAGCCAACTTGATAACGAGCGAGCAAATTTAACAATGATTCTTTCAATGTATAACGATGAAAAAAGAAATGCCGATGAGAAATTCGTTAAGCTTGAAGTTGATTTTAAATTTAGTGAAGAAGAATACAATAGTACGATGTCAACTCAAAATAGGTTAAATCTTGAGCTTGAACGATTAAGCGGCGAGAAGAAAAATATCGAAAACTCTATTAATCGAGCTCAAGAATCTATTGAGCTTATTAATAAATCACAGATAAAGCGCCAGAACGATCTCACAAACCTGGGAAATGAATTAGTTTCATTAGAAAATTTAATTGGGGAGAAAATTCCCGGTTTAAAGGAACTTGAGAGCGGTAAATCGGTTTTATTAAAGGATGAAGAAGAAATAGAATCTCAGTATAGAAGTATTAAAGATCAGATTAATAAGATTGAAATCTATTTGGCTAATCTTCGTAAGCAGCGAGATCAACTTACTGATGAGATACACGCTTTGGACTTAAAGATAAATGAGCTGGATATTAATATTTCGAATATAAAAAATAATATTCTTGAGAATTATTCAATCCATTTGGAGAAAAAGGAAATTGAAAATCTTCTTGAATTTAATTTTAGTCAAAGAACTGACGAAGTTCATGCTCTGAAGCAGCAAATAAAAAACTTGGGACCGATAAACGTACTGGCATATTCGGAATATGAAGAAGAAAGGGAAAGATTTGAGTTTCTTTCCAAGCAAAGAGATGATTTGCTAGAATCTGAAAGCGATATTGTAAAAACAATTGAAGAAATAAATTTAACTGCGCAAGCTTTATTTATGGATACTTTTGAAAAGATAAGGGAAAATTTTATTAAAATATTTAGAAACCTTTTTAATCCGGGTGATGAGGCAGATTTACGCTTAGGAGAGAATGTTGATCCTTTAGAATCTAAGATAGAAATTATTGCAAAGCCAAAGGGCAAACGTCCCACTTCAATTGAACTATTATCCGGTGGCGAAAAAACTTTAACCGCAATTGCCCTTCTATTTGCAATTTATCTGGTTAAACCAAGCCCGTTTTGTATTCTCGATGAAATCGATGCTCCACTTGATGATGCCAACATCGATCGTTTCACAAGAATACTTGATGACTTCAGCAAGAACACACAATTTATTGTTGTCACTCATAACAAAAGAACCATGGAATCTGCAAACACTCTGTATGGTGTGACTATGCAAGAAGAAGGAATATCAAAGCTAGTGAGTGTTCGATTTAATGAGGAACTTGATTTTGCTTCTTAGTTTAATGAGCATGACTTTGTTTTCGTTTTCTTTCAAATCCAGCGGATTGAATTTCCTATTTACTATCTTATTATTTATTCTTTTTTTATCTGCATTTTCCTTTTCAAAAGCTTTTAACCTTATTAAAAATAATTTTGAGGATAAGCAGCGCAGAATAAAGGTGGCGAACGCTTCCCATTTTTCGTCAATCTCCGATGGAAAAGGTGGAATTTATCTTTTCTGGAAGGAAAGCAGCGCTCCGATGGAAAGCAAAGTGTATTTTACTCGAGTAAACTTGCATGAAGAATACCCAACAGAATTAATAGGTACAAGAATTTCAAATTTAAGCACTGTCCAAAATAATCCCGTATCTATTTCATATATTTTGAATGATGCTATTCTTGCATGGAAAGATTATTCCACCAATATAGCGGGAGATCTGTTTATGCAAAGAATTTCGGATGATCAATTACTATGGGAGGAAGGAGGTATTCGTGTTACCAATTCTTCCGAGCAAATTCTTAGCTATTCTCTCGGTTCAGATAAAACTGGAAACATATTTGTTTCATACATAACTAGAAGCGAATATCCATCAAATGATTACAAAATTCTTTATCAGCGAGTTCTCTCCGATGGAACTTTAACTTACAAAAACGAACCCATTCTCGTTGAAAGTTCTGTTCGAAGTAAGAATAATCTTAAGATAATTCAAGATAATAACGGCGGGGCATTCATACTTTGGACAGAAAAAATAAATAACAAAGAATCACTGCTGTTAAAAAAAGTCGATCCTTCAGGAAAATCAGTTCTGGGGAAAAAACCGATTAGGATATCTGGAACTCTGCACAACACAGTAAATTTTTGCGAAAGTATAATCAATAATTCGCTGCTTTATATTGCTTGGCAAACCAATGATAAAAACATCTACCATCAACTAATAAACGGCAAGGGAAAAGCTATTTGGGCAGTTGGCGGGGTAAAGGTTATTGCTTCTAAAGGAGCAAATACATTTCCTCAAGTACTTCAAGATGATTCACTGATTACATTAAGCTGGCTGAATGTGTTTAATCAAAACCAAATTTTATACTTGCAAAAATTCAAGCCTAGTGGAAAAGAAATCTGGAAAGAGAAGGGTGTGGCAGTTGCAAATAGTAAAAATTTTATTTCAAATTACTCATTAACCAATGATAACGATGGCGGAGTCTTTGTTGCCTGGATGAGCAACACATCCAATCAAAATGAATGTAACATTAATATTCAAAGAATTAGTAATCGTGGAAGAGTAGTTTGGGATTCACTTAAAACCAATGATAACTCACGCCTCAAATGTAAAGGCGGTTATTTGTCAGTTTACGGTGATTTACACGATGAGGCTGTGGTGGTATATGAGACTCCCTCAGATGAAATCTCCGTTGTGCAAGTTAAGAATACTCAAAATCCCGAGTCTGATTTTTTAAGTTTGGACGCAGAATCAAGCGGAAAATCAATAAAACTGAGATTCAATACGAATATTAAAAATGAAAAAATGGTTTTTATTGTTGAAAGACTTGCTCATTCAGATACATCAGCAAATGTTTGGGAGTTTATAGGCACTGTTGATGCTTTACCCTCAGACGAAGTTACCCAATATGAGTACATCGATACCCCAGCAGAGTTCGGCACTCTTTATTACAGAGCAATTTTAAAGAGTAATCAAAAGGAATTATTGTCGAATACATCACGTATCGATTATCTAGAAACCACTTCAAAAATTGTTGTTGCGCAAAACAATCCAAACCCGTTTAGAGATTCAACCGTCATTAATTTTTACTTGCCACTTCCTGCAATGGTTGGGTTTGAATTTTTTAACGGGCATGCAGAAAAAATCGAAGAAATGGAAGAAAAAGAATTCCCTGCCGGAGAAAATTATATAACGTTTCATGCTAACGGACTTCAGCCTGGAATATATTTTTTTAGATTTTTTACAAAGGACTTTGTCGAAGTGAAAAAAATGGTTATTGACTAGATGAATATTAGCAAGTTTAAGGTGTTCGTTGATTTCGATGGCACAATTACCAAACAGAATGTTGGAGAGGCGATTTTTAGAGAGTTTGGTAGTGTGATTGAAACGGACTTAATAGTAGCCGATTTGTTGGCAAACAAAATCACCGCAAAGAAATGCTGGGAATTATTGTTTGCTACTATTGGTGAAATAGACATTTCAAAGCTTGATAACTTTATTAATCAAATGGAGATAGATTCAACATTTCATGTATTCAATCAATATTGTCTGGAAAATGAAATTGACATGTTCGTATTAAGCGATGGATTTGATTACTATATTAATAGAATATTTGAAAAAGAAAAATTAAACCATATTAAAATCTTTGCAAACCATTTAGCCATCGATGATAAGAAAAAATTGATTCCATCTTTCCCATATTTTGATATTGAATGCCAGACTTCGGCTAATTGTAAAAGAAATCATATTTTGAACAACAGCGGCGACGAGGAAATTACTGTTTATATTGGCGATGGAAACTCGGACAAATATTCAACACAATTTTGTGATTTTATTTTTGCAAAGAATGATTTGTTGAAATTTTGTGAAAAGGAACGAATTACTTTTTTCCCATTCAGCAATTTTGAAGATGTAATTAGACGGCTTGAATACCTTAAAACAAAAAAACGATTGAAGAAGAGACATCAGGCCGAATTAAAAAGAAGAGAAATATTTTTACAAGAGTAAAATGTCTGCATTAGCGTCAAAAATATTTAAGTACAGAAGCTATACACCTATTCCGTTTTTACTGATAATGTTTTTATATGCCAACCCCAATATTTGGAGTATTTTAATTGGTTTGATAATTGCGCTCGCTGGTGAAGCTCTTAGGATTTGGGGAGTAAGCTGGGCAGGCAGCGAAACAAGAACTACCGGTGAAGTAGGGGGCTCATTTTTGGTTATAAGCGGACCGTTCGCTCATGTTCGTAATCCCCTTTATGTGGGAAATATTCTTATGTACACCGGGTTGGGAATAATGTCGTTTGCGTTGTTTCCATATTTTCAAATTTTAGGCTTGGTCTTCTTCTATTTTCAGTACAAACTAATTGTTCAAGAAGAAGAGATTTATCTTGAAAAGACTTATGGCAAAAACTATGATGATTATCGACAAAATGTTCCAAGGTTTTTACCAAAACTTAAACCATATAATGTTAGCGGATTAATACAACCAGAATATATTTTAAGTAAAGGCTTACGGTCAGAAAAAAGAAGTTTACAAGCATTTGGATTTGTAGCATTTACTATAATTCTATTATGGTTTCTCCGAAGACTTTAATGTTGAAAAAATAAACGCTTTAAATGGTTAATTCAAAAAAAAATTTGATGATTATCGCGGGTGAAGTTTCCGGCGATATGCATGGTGCTGCGCTGATTCATGAACTCAAAAAACTAGACAACGAACTTGAGATTTGTGGAATCGGTGGTAATTTGATGAAGAACGAAGGTGCTTTTTTACTTTATCACCTTAATCGAATGGCATTTTTAGGTTTTGTCGAAGTCGTAAAACATATTCCCTTTGTTAAGCAGGCTCAGTCTGAACTTATCGACATGGTACTCGGCAGAAACATCGATACAGTTGTCTTAATCGATTATCCGGGATTCAATCTTAACATTGCTAAAAAACTTAAAAGCCTAAATGTAAAGATCATCTATTATATTTCTCCACAGATATGGGCTTGGGGTAAGAATCGGATTAACAAAATCAAGCGCTTGGTGGACAAGATGATAGTTGTTTTTCCATTTGAAAAAGAAATTTATGAGAATGCCGGGGTGGATGTTGAATATGTCGGTCATCCACTAATGGAAATTATCAGCAATTACAAATTTTTAGAGAAAGAAGAACTTTACAACAAATATCAATTAGATTCATCTAAGGATATTTTGTTGGTTATGCCTGGCAGCCGAAAACAAGAGGTTGAAAAAATTTTCCCTGAGAGTATTAAAGCGGCTGAAAAAATAGCCGACGAATTTAATATGCAGGTTATCGTGAGTGCTTCGCAAAATATTGGTGAAAGATTTTTATCTAATCTTACGAAGAAAAAAAATTTTACGGTGGTAAAGGATCATACTTACGATTTGATGAAGTATTCAAAGTTCGGCATCATTAAATCCGGAACCTCAACACTTGAGGCGGCACTCTTTCAATTGCCAATGGTTATAGTGTATAAAACAAGCGGCTTGACCTATTTTATTGGAAAAAAGCTAATAAAAGTGACAAACATTGGTATGGCAAACATCATTTTAAATGAGCAAGTTGTTCCCGAATTGATTCAACACGACGTGTCACAAAAGATGATTTACACAAAGAGCAAAGAAATACTATCAAATCAAGAGAAATATAATTCAATAAAACAAAGATTCATTTCGATAAAAGAAACGCTTGGAGAGAGTGGGGCATCAAAAAAAGCGGCTCAAATTATTTTTGAGATAATGAATGACACTGAAAAAAATTAAGCAGGATACTTTAAGGTTCACTGGTAATATTATTCTTTACTACGCGGTTAATGTTCTTTGTAAAACACTTAGAGTTTCTTTTGTAGCAAAAAATGCAATTGAGAAACTTGAGCATAACAATGAAAATTATATTGTGGCTTTTTGGCATGGAACAATGTTGCTTCCATGGTATTTAAATCGGAATAAGAATTTTTCAGCTTTAATTAGCATGAGCAAAGATGGTAATCTTCTTAGTAAAATATTAAAGCGATGGAATTACAATGTTATCCGTGGATCGAGCAGTATTGGTGGAGACGTTGCATTGAATATTATGATTGATTTTGCCAAAAATAAAAACTCTATTGCCATCACTCCCGATGGGCCACGGGGTCCAGCATTCAAATTGAAAGCTGGCGCAGTTGTAACCGCAAAGAAAAGCGGTTTACCTCTTGTACTATTAGGAGTCGGGTATAAAAGTAAAAAGAAGCTGAAAAGCTGGGATTCCTTTCAAGTTCCTCTTTTTTTTACGAAGGTAAAAGTGATTTTTTCAGAACCGATTTATATTGATAGCAATCTAAACTATGATGAAACATCTAAAATGATAGAAAACTGCGAGTTAAAATTGCAAAGGCTTCAATCTGAAGCTGAGATATTTAATTAGTGGCAATCACCAAGAAAAAATGAAGATTATACGATTTATATTGATTCCCTTCGTTCCGATTTTCGCTTTGATCGTTAGGATGCGAAATAAGTTGTTTGACAAAAACATCTT
>JBGSOQ010000218.1:0-1968 GCA_041739035.1 Ignavibacteriaceae bacterium
GCGGCTCTCCTGCAAAACCAAAAGTGAATAAGAAAAAAGTCGTTGCTGTTGTAAAATGGGTTGATGGAACTGTGCTGGATTCAGTTTTTCAAGTTTATCCTAGAAAAGGTGCTGTACTTCAAAGTGGCGGTGGAGAGTAAAATCATTCACAAACTACAAATACACACCCCTCGCCCCTCTGTAGAGGGGATGATACTCAAGATTTTTATTTTTTTATTTAGATATCATAGGGTTTAGTTTCCCCTCTTGAGAGGGGAACGGAAGGGGTGTGTTAGTAGCTTGAACCGTAAAAAAGTCTTTAAACAACTCAAATAATTTGCTAATGAAAAAAATCGGAATTGCTTTTGGTGCAGGTGGTGCACGAGGTATAGCTCATCTTCTAATGATTGAAGCACTAGAAGAATTGGGAATAAAGCCGTCAGTTATTTCAGGAACAAGCATCGGTGCAGTTGTAGGCGCTTTTTATGCTGCGGGATTTAATTCAAAGGAAATGAGGGAAACTCTTAACCAGCTTCTAAACCCTAAAAGTGACAACGTTTTCGATTTTTTATTAAGATCAGATATTATAAAGCTCATTTCAATGTTTGATCCTCAATTCATTAAATCAGGTTTCATCAAGGGCGATAAATTTCAAAAATTTTTAGAATCACATCTTAAGATTTCTAAGTTTGAAGATTTAGAAATTCCGTTAAAAGTTTCAGCAACAGACTATTGGAAAAAAGAAGAAATTGTTTTTGAAAAAGGCGATTTGCTTGCGGCAGTCAGAGCAAGTTATTCAATTCCCGGTTTGTTCACGCCAATTAAAATAAAAAATAGAATTCTGATTGATGGCGGGGCAGTTAATCCCCTTCCGTATGATTTGATAATGAAACAATGCGACACTACAATTGCTATTGACGTTACGCCTTCATACTCAACAAATGTTCAAGAAATGCCGCCGACTTTTGATTCGGTTTTTACCACTTACCAAATAATGCAAAATTCAATAATTCAGGAAAAACTGAAATACATCAGACCTGACATATATATAAAACCGAAAATATTTGATGTGAGAGTTTTTGATTTTGCAAAAGCTGATTCAATTTTTGAGCAAGCAAAAACTGCAAAAAAAGAGCTGAAGAAACAGCTGGAAAAATTTCTGAATGAAAATTAAAATCAACCTGCTCTTAAAGCACTAATGATATTCAACCTTGCCGCTCTAACCGATGGTAAGAATCCCCCAAGCAAACCCATCAGAACTGCAAATACTAAAGAGTAGATAATAATTTTAGGATTTAATGAAAACGAAAAAGCCAATTCAGCAAATGAATTCCAATTTAAGGTAGAGATTGAAAAGAATTGTAAGAATGATGCAAGAAAAAGTCCTATAATACCGCCAATTAAAGAGATGAGCACTGACTCAAATAAAAATGCAGCCAGAACACTTCTTCTTTTGAATCCTAGAGAACGCATTGTTCCGATCTCAACAGTTCTGTTAGCAACTGCCGCATACATTGTAATAGTTGCGCCAATTGTTGCCCCAAAACTGAATATGATGGTTATAAATATTCCTAATACTCTTATAAAACCGGCGAGAAATTCAGATTGCTCTGCAAAATAGTTTTGCTCAATCTTGGGTTCAAACTCGAGCAATCGCTTATCTGTTTCAAAAGCTTTTTTGAATGAGTCAAAATTGTTGGGGTTGTCTAATTTTAATGTGAGAGTAGAAACGGCTGTACCTCTATTAAATGCATTTAATAACTGCTGCGAATCTCCCCAAAATTCAGATTCAAACCCGCTGCCATTCGCTTCAAAAATTCCCACTATTGTCCATTGATCTCCTGCAAATTTAATTTTGTCACCTATTTCTGTACCTTCAAATTTATTGTTGATTGATTTTCCGACAATTAATTCTCGCAAAGAAGGATTGAATAATCTGCCTGAAATAATTTTTACCTGAGGTCTAAGCTGATAAACCGGCTGTGAAAC
>JBGSOQ010000108.1:0-5218 GCA_041739035.1 Ignavibacteriaceae bacterium
TTCAATTAAAATGTAGCCGGTTGATATTGGTTCTAAGTTTGCTCTTCTGATCAGAGGAGCTGACAACACATGTTTACCAATTAAATGTTCCGGGTTTCTTCCGCTTACGACTGAGAGATACAAAATTGCATCAGCAAAAGGAGAAACTTGATCAACTGCTCCGGGAAAAATTATAGCAGGACGTTTTGAAAATTGCTTAACCTTTTTTATGAAATTATCAATGTCTCCATTCAGCATTAAGCTTCCGCCAATTAGAAAACCATCAACATCAGCATCATTACATTTTTGGATGAAGTTCTCAAATTTATCGGTGCTCAGCTTATCGGGATCTAAAAGAACTAGATACGCGGCTCCTTTAATTTCTATCGTCTTTTTTAGTTGATTGTAAATGTTCATACCAGTATATGATTTCCAATAAAAATATAAAGATTTTATTCACCACAAGGAAGATTTTCGAAAAAATATTTTTAATATATTCTTATGAGGGTAGCAGGAGACTTAAAATTGGCATGTTTAATGACAAAGCCGTAAAAAATCAAATAAATAAGATTATTGGAAGCAATTTTTCCAACGTGGATCAAACGGCTGTCGCCTTACTTTATGCAAAGATTTTCTTACCGAGCAGCATTATAATAAATACGATAAATGCGATTACAACTGCCGTTGGTCCGCTTGAAAAATCAAATATGAAAGCAAAGTAAAGTGATATTGGCGGAATTATCGCACCAATTAAAACTGAGATCAGAAAAACTTGTGAGATTTTTTTGCCAATCATAATGCCAATTGAAGAAGGGATGATTAAAAATGCAAAAGCAAAGACATCACCAACAAACCTTGTGGTAAGTGAAATGCCCATTCCAACAAACACATAGAAAATCAAAAGCCAGAATCTGGAGTTTATTCCGTGTGCCATTGCTGTATCAGGATCGAAAGTGACAAACTTTAATTGTTTTTGAAAAACAATAAAAATAAAAATTGTAAGAAGAGTGATTCCCAAAAGCGTGAAAAATTGAGTTTGTCCGATAAATAAAATATCGCCTTTCAAAATCGATTCGATCTCACTCACTTCGGCCACCGGACTTTTTTGAATAAATATTATTCGAAGGGCAATGGCAAGTACAAAAATTATTCCGAGTATTCCATCTTGGGTAATAAATTTCTGTCGGTAGGATTGAGAAAAAATGAATACGCAGATAACCGCGAAAACTAACGAGAAAAATGCAGGCTCGAAATTATGGAAAAAGACATTATGCTCAATATCTATTTTTAATATATCTGCCAGGAAACCCTCAATATCAATTAAGTGAAGAAATGAAAATGCAACGCCTGCAATTGATACCTGAGTTAGTGAAGCACCTAAAAACACAACGCGCTGAGACACAACAAATATTCCTAGGAATGCACAAATGGTACCAGCAAGAATACTGCCTAAAATTGCGTACGGAAAAAGTTCAATTAGCTGATGGATGACTTCCATATTTCAATTCTTTCTCTTTGAGCTGATCAGATATTCATTATTAAACTTTGAAACGCTGAAATCTGATGAGTATGTTTGCTTAAGATTATCCTCTGATAAAATTTCCTCTATTTTCCCAATTTGAAAATTATTCCGCTCAAGCAGCATCAATCTTTTTACAATGTTTGCTACATCCGTCAACAAATGACTCACTAATAATATTGTCAAATTATTTTCATCATGAAGCTGAGAAATGAGCTCTAAAAGCGAGTAATGCGATGGAGTATCCATGCCGTTCGTGGGCTCATCTAGAATCAATATTTTTGGCTGCACTGCAAGAGCGCGGGCAATCAATGTTCGCTGTCTTTGACCGCCGGATAATCTATTGTAGCATTGATTTTTTATGTCTATGATTCCCACATGCGATAGGCATTCGTCCACTATTTCGTAATCAATTTTTCCTGCTGTTCCGAATACGCTGATCAATGAGTACCTGCCCATCATCACAACATCTCGCACAGTGTACGGAAGAAGCGGCTGAACCACATCTCTTTGAGGCACATATCCAAATCTGATTTCTTCTTTTGAAATTTCACCTGAAATAGGTTTTATGTTTCCGAGCAGGGTTTTTAAAAGTGTGGTTTTGCCAGCTCCATTTGGACCTACAATACCAATAAAATCATTTTCAAGTATCGAAAAATTTATAGTATCGAGAATTTTCTTTTTTCCGTAGCCAATTGATACGTCGGAAAATGTAACTAGTTCTTTTTGATTAATCATGTTAGTTCATTTTATTTCTTTAATATTAATTTACATTTAGAGCAAGTTCCTTTAGCCTATGTTCCATGTGATTGAATTCAGGAACGTTAACCATTGTGACATAAAATCAAAGATTACTTGAAAGAGAATTTACTATTGAGTCAATCATTTGAATATAGGAATTAATTCCGGATTGTCCATAAACGGAGTTTGCAACTTTAACGACTTTAACTCCGGTTGATCTTGCAAGCTGATTCGGTGCATTATCGCTGTAATAATTTTCCATCAAGATAATTTTAATGTTAGATTTTTTTATATCTGAAATTAGTTCTGCATTATGTGAAGGTGTTGGCGGTATTCCTGGTTTTGGTTCTACATAAGCTGTCACTTTTAAACCAAATCTATCTGCAAAATACACCCAGCTTTTATGAAAAGTTATTATTGGTTTGCCCTTTATGTCATCCATTTTTAATTTCCAAGCAGCTATTTTAGAGGAGAGATACCCCGAATAATTATCAAGATTTTCCTTAAAATAAACTGCGTTCTCAGGTGATTCATCGGATAAGGCATCGCAAATGTTAGCCACCATAATCTTAGCATTTTCCGGATCGAGCCAATAATGAGGATTTCCATAAGGATGAATATCACCCTGGCTTGCATCAATTTTTCCTGTGGGTATTTCTTTTTTCTCTATATCTATTGAAAGATCAATTTGCTTTATTTTATCATTTCTTGAACCGTCAACTATTTTCTGGAGCCACATTTCCAAACCCAAGCCAATTTTAAAAACAATGTCCGCGTTTCTCAGTTTTAACATATTACTTGGAAGTATTTCCAGAAAATGCGGGTCTTGATCTCCGCGGCAAAGGTAATCTACCTTAACCTTTTCTTTTCCTATTTCTTTAACAAGATCATAAATCACAGTTGTAGTTGTTACAACTTTAATTTCTGCGAAAGAAATTGTGCTGAATAAATAAAATAGTATTATTAATATTGATTTTTTCATTTTCATATTCCTTATCAAATTAAAATGGATGAGCTTTATGTGGACCAAGCGAGAACAGCATTTGAAGAGTTACTTGCGTTTCGCTGTCTCGTGAAGTTCCATCATCATCCTTGAATGAAAGATTTTGGATACCAAGACGAACAGCTATTGTTTCTTCGATTGGATAGTAACCAAACCAACCCGAAATACCGGAGGTTGTATTTTTATCATCATTTCTGAGAGAATTAATGGACGGTTCATCACCGGCAATTCCATATGAGAAATCATATTTTGCTCCGATACTGAACTGTTTGCTGAATAAATAATCGATAAATATAAAACCACCGAACGTATTAATCTTTTCCGTTTTTTCAATCGGAATATTTATGCCGATATCGCCATGCCTGAAAACATCCCGGCTGTTTAATATTCCCTCGCCTTGTACTGTTAATGCTGTGTAGGAATCGGGTTTATATTTTAACTTGAAATCTAGTCCCCCATAAAAGTATTTTAGTGATTTGTTTGCCAATTCCCCGGTCGAATCACCAAGAGTGTTAAAATCCATTTTTGCATGAACTCCGTACGAACCGCTCAAACCAACCTCGAGATTTGTAAAATCATCAAGATCGAAAAAGCTGCTTAATCTGCCAACTAATATTGGAGCATTGATATGTATTTCCGTAGCTTCCTCTTCACTTTCATGACTATGAGAGTGAGTTGATCTCATTGCATCTCCTTTGAAAATTCCTAAGTCCAGATTACTGTAAAAACTTTCTGTTGGAAGAATGAAACTAAAATTCACTCCTATATCGTTAAAACCTTCATCACCAAAAAATATTTGATGAAACAAAGGCCGTTCGATAAACTGCCATGCATGAGGGTGAATCGTATTTATCTTGCCAAATCCGACGAGGTACTTACCGGCTTTAATTTGCATATCAAAAGGAAGTCCGCGCAAAATTTGAGCGTAAATTTCTTCCAAATGAAATTCACCTTCTTCGAATGCAATATTTGCAGTTGCTCGTGAATATGGGTTAAGGTATCCATCCACAAATAATTCCATTGATGGGGTCTCGAAGTTCAGCTTACCGTATTCGGGTGTATCTTTAATATTATTTGTAAACGTATTAAATGATCCGATAAGACTTATATCGGGATTAACATTTGACTGCGAGTGTATATTTATAATTATGAAAAATAAAAAGAGCAAGATGGTTTTCATTATTTCTCCTAGAATCCTATTAAAATTTTAAAACTGACTTGTAAAAGCTAAATCCAAAAATTTATTGGAACTTACCTACCACAAATATGTGAATGAGTACAAAAATGATTAGGAGAAAAGCGGAGGTGCTCTTGGTGAATTTTTTGATAAGAAATAGGATGAGGTTATCTTATCGTTAACCACTAGTTCAGATTTCTGACCAGAATTGGAAATAGAGGATAAATCATCTGAAGAAAACTTAAGATCCAGTATGCTATTTGAGAACAGATGAAATAGGCATAACGAGCTGCCCTTGATAAAATAATGGCTGCCTTCGGATTTAGCAGCACTATAGTTATTTATGCTTGATTCGGGCAAGAGCGAGTAGGAATGAAAATGTACCGCATTTGTAATTGCAAAGGCAAGATAAGCAGCTAAGAATGCATTGGCAATGATCTTCTTATGTTTTAATGTGTGATTCATTGCGGGCAAATATAAACGACTTTGTAATTCATAACAAGTGAAAAATTGGAATTATACCTCATATTACTTTTCATTCAATAGCATTTGCTTACACTTATCAAGCGAATCTAATTTTTCTTTGATGAGTTCCGGATATTTAAGATTCAAGCTTTCCAGTTTTTTTACAATAATTTCTGAAACCAGAAGCCGCATGAACCATTTTTTATCAGCTGGAATGATATACCACGGCGCATAATCTTTACTTGTCGCAGAAATTGCTTCCTGATAACATTTTTGATAATCTTTCCAAAAAGATCTTTCCTTCAAATCTGCCTCTGCAAACTTCCAATTCTTC
>JBGSOQ010000252.1:0-3226 GCA_041739035.1 Ignavibacteriaceae bacterium
AATGCGACAAAGAACCAGCAAGTTGCCTATGATGTTCTGTACGAAGAAATCCAACCGGTTATTGGTAAGCTTAAACAAATAAATGATTATGAATTGAAATCAATTGAAATTGAAATGGAGAAACTGAGTATTCCTTGGACATCGGGACGAATCCCGGAGTTGAAAAAATAGTTGTAAACTCAGGTGAGACTCACCTTAAAGGTGAATCTCACCTGTGATAAAAGAATAAAATGGACGAGAGGTCGAAAATATTTATTCTCTATAAATTATTCTCTTTGGGGAACTCCAGAAAATCATATCTTATAAATCAAATAAGAGGTTTAAAATGAAACAATCAAAGTTAGTTCTGCTTATAATCCTTCTTCTTTCGTTTCTGTTACTCGGCCCAAATTCATTCAGCCAGGACATGAAGAAATATGCAAAGAAGGCATATAAAGATTTGCTTAAGGCGGCTGATAAAAATCATGACGGTAAGCTGAGCAAAGCAGAGACGTACGCTATGTGGAAGGATAAGAATGTAGCGGAAAATAATTATAAATCTTGGGATACTAATAAAGATGGCTACATAACTGAAGAGGAGTATGTGAATACTGTAATGAAGATTACTAAAAGATCGAATAAAACGAAGTAAATTTTTAATTATTTAGAAATAGATCAATAGAAATTTTCTTTTTCTGATCTGAAATCTTTTGCTTTACTTTCCAGAGGAGTTTTCTAGCCCAAATATATTCTGTTGCAATAACTGCAAGCCCTAATGGAATAACGATGAATGCCGGACCTGGAAGTACAATCACTAAAAACACCAATGGTAAGAATGGTAAAGATTATGCTGAAGGCAATGATTTTTTAATGGGTATAAGAATTGAATTGATTGTATATTACACATTAGCATTAATTACACGATTATTTAAATAGCGGTTATAATTTCTATTAAAAAATAACAATCAATAATCATGAGTAATATGAAACTTGATATAATTAAGCTTGAATTAAAAAATTTAGAGGTATGCATAAGTAAGTTAGAAAACCTCAGTTTAAAACAAGTGTCGAACGATTACTATAATAATTTGAAGAATTTAAATATCACCTCACAAATTCCAATTCTTATTACTTCAATGATAATGCTTACCGGTCATCTTGAAAAACTTGCAGACTTAAATTACTTAAAACAGCAGATATTAAATCCAGGCGAAGATAAAGAAAAAATTAAAAAGGATGTTTGGGATAATATCCAAAAACAAAATACCGATAAGGAAGTATTCTTAAAGCGAGCGGACGATCTTCTTCGTCAAATCAAAAAGCAAGACAAAGAGCTCGAGGTAGGTTTAAATATTCTTAAGCTTAACTTCATAGCAAATTCATGGGCTATTTATGAATCGACTTGTAAAGATATTTGGCGAATTTTAGTCAACGAAAATCCTCAATTATTTGTCCATAGTGTTTTAGAATATATCAGAAATAATCAGAATGCACAGGATAGCTTGACCTCCAAGAGCATATCGATTGGATTTCTAGCTAAATATAACTTTGATATTAGTAAGAATCTGGGAGATATACTTGTATCAAAATTTGATTTTTCTGGCAACTCTGGGATTTTTAAGGCGTTTAGTAAACTCCTAATTAAAAACAAAATAAATTCTAATTTCTTAGTCAATAATAACTTAAGTGAGTTAGAAATTGCAAGACATGTTATCGTTCATCGAGCAGGAATTATCGATGAGGAATATATTAATAGAACAAAAAGAATTAATGTTAAAATCGGAGAACGCTTAGAGTATTCAACAACAGTGGGCAAGAGGTTAAGTCAATCTTCAGTAAATTCAGTTATAAAATTGATTAACATTATTGGTAAACTTCCATTGAAAAAAATATTCACATAATCTGATGATATTATATTAGTAATTTGTGCCAAAATTACTCTACACCAGTGTTACCCCGAAAATTATTTGTTCAGCGTCTGCCTGGACATTGCTCTCTCGCCGTATAATTCTACTTTTATCGCTTGGGTTTGACGTTGCTGGTTACCACATTAGATAAAGTCTCTCACTAATTGATTCATTTAAATGCTTCCATGATTTTGAGTGGAATGGCTCCTGCTGATGTAATCAAAACCCCGCTGGGAAGTAATATCTCTGACTGAGAAAAATGCGGCTATTTGGTGCTTTTGTTAGAGCTTTAGTTTTTGTTTCTGTTCTGAGATTTTCTGCTTCACTTTGTCGAGCCATTTCTTTGCCCAAACAAATTCGGTGGCAAGGATTGCGAGTCCTAAGGGAATAACTATAAACGCAGGACCCGGCAGTACAATCATAAAAATACCAATGATTAAAATTGTAAAGCCAATAACTGCTACAATAATTTTTTTTATGGATTTTATTGATAGGTTCATACAGAGTGGTGGGATTTTTCTTGACTTACAAAAATTATTTTCGGCAAAAATTTGTTTTTTCTCCTATTTAAATTTGAGATAAAGTGAATAGCGAAGAAATATATTCCAACGAATGCAATACCAGCTGCCGAGGAAAGTACTTCTGAATTATCTTTAAAGTAATTCATTCCAACAAAAATACCGGTGATAAGTAAAACCAAAGGCAAGCCATAAAGTAAAAATGAAACTGCAACAACGCTTCTTCCTTTTATCGAGATTCGTACTTTATCTCCCGCTTTAACTCCGTAAGGGTCTTTAGCGGTTACATTTCTTGCATTACTATCTGTATGACAGAATATTTTTGCAGAGCATTCTTCACAAAAATCAGATTCTGTCACCGTTACATTTGCCAGACCATTATTTACTTCAGTGACAATACCATTCTCGACCCATTCTTCTGTGTACATTCTAATTCACACCCAAAATCAATTTATTGTTTTTATTTGATCAGCAGTTTGGGGCAAAACAGTCAGCTTGTTCAGTAGTCTTATTGCTCCGGTTGAACATTTATCTAACGGAATTTTTGTAATATCAAGTTTTGAATATTCAATTTCTGCCAGAAAATCTTTCATCACAACTGAGCCATCAGATTTGCGGGCGCAAATACCGCAGCCAATGCATGCAACTTTGCAAACTTCTTTTGAGCGTTTAGGATCATCGTGGTTTCTGCAGAACACAAACAATTCTCTATCATCCGGATGAATTTCAATTACTCCGCGAGGACATACTTCTACACATTGCCCGCAACCTGTGCAGAGTTCTTCAACTACAGTTGGCAAACCATTTTCGTTCATGAATATT
>JBGSOQ010000329.1:0-6022 GCA_041739035.1 Ignavibacteriaceae bacterium
AAGCTCGAAAACTTCTTTCCGAAAATTCAATTAGCTGTGAATTAATTAACATGCGATTCGCAAAACCTCTCGACACCCAGCGATTGGATGATGTCGCCAAAAAATTCAGCAAAATTGTTACTCTTGAAGAAAATTCACTTCCCGGAGGTTTCGGCAGCGCTATAGCCGAATATTTCTCAGATAAAAAATATAAGAATGATATACTAAGAATCGGTTTACCGGACAATTTCATCGATCATGGTACACAAGAGGAGTTACATAAGCTCCTTGCGATAGATCCAATAGGTATATTCGAAAAGGTGAAATCATTTTGTCAAACTGAAAATTATGCAAAAGAGGTAGTTGTTTGATGGATCAAACTAAAGTTGCAGTAATTGGCCTAGGCGGAGTGGCCCAATTAATTCACTTACCCAATTTATTAAAAGTTAGTAATGCAACTATTTCCGCCGTTGCCGAAATAAACAAGAATAGACTAAACACCATTGCAGATAAATTCAATATTAAGGAAAGATATACCGATTACAAAGAAATGCTGGCAAAAAGCGAGTGTGATGCAGTAATTATTGCAACACCAACAAGCACACACAAAGAAGTTGCAATCGAATGTTTGAAAGCAAAGAAAAATGTACTTGTTGAAAAACCATTAGCAAGATCGTACAATGAAGCTAAATTAATTTTAGCAGCAGCAAAAAAGTATAAAAAGAAATTAATGGTTGGAATGAATTTAAGATTTCGGCCTGATGCAATGCTTTTAAGAAGTTTGCTAAGCTCCGGTGAAATTGGTGACCGCTTTTATGTGAAGTGCGGATGGATACGACGACAAAGCAGTGCGCAAAAATGGTTCACGCGTAAAACAGAATCCGGTGGCGGAGTGATTTTTGACCTGGGAATATTGCTTCTCGACGTATCTTTATGGCTGCTTGATTATCCATCTGTTCATTCAGTTTCAACAAAAAATTTCAGTCATAACACTAAAGATGTTGAAGATACTTCTATGAGTTTTATAAAGTTTAAAAATTCATCCGTACTAGCATTGGAAACTAGTTGGTCATTAGTTCTGGACAGAGATAAGTTTTATGTGAATATTTATGGCACGAAAGGTTACGCGACGCTTAATCCATTCAAAGTCTATAAAAAGATAGAAGATCAGTCCATGGATTTAACACCATCGCAGCTGGAAAGTCCGTTGGCACTATTCAAAAAATCCTATCTTAATGAACTAAAATCTTTTATTGGAGCCGTTCGTGGACTTAATCCTGTTTTTTCATCCGGTGAAGAAGCGCTTTCACGAATGCAAATTATTGATTCAATGTATAAATCAGCTTTACTAAACAAAGAAATTAAATTCAGTTAGTGAAAACAAAAATATTACTGGTTGATGATGAGAAAGATATTGTAGAGTTTCTTCAATATAATTTAGCTCAGGAGGGTTTTGAAATTTTGACGGCCTATAATGGCATGGAGGCACTCCAGAAGCTTTCTGAGAAACCTGATTTAGTGATACTTGATATAATGATGCCGCAGCTTAATGGTTATGATGTTTGCAAAAAAATAAGATCGCTACCAGAATATAGCCAAACTCCTGTTATATTTCTTACAGCAAAATCAAGTGAATTGGATGAGATCCGCGGGTTAGAAATTGGTGCAAATGATTTTATTCAAAAACCAATTTCACCTAAAAAATTGATTGCAAGGGTAAAGGCTAATTTGAGGAAGGATGTCAAAAAATCGGAAGAGAAATTTCTTCCAACTCAGTTAAAAATAGGCCCGATTCATATTGATAGAAATAAATATCTCGTAAGCATTGATGGGAAAGAAAAAATATTCCCACGAAAAGAATTTGAACTTTTATTCTACTTGGCTAATAATCCGGGAAGGCTTTTAAATAGAGAAACTCTTTTAAAGGATGTTTGGGGGCTGGATGTTTATGTTGTTGACAGAACAGTGGATGTACACATAAGAAAAATACGCGAGAAATTGGGAAAACATTCCGATCTTATAGAAACTGTGAAAGGAGTAGGATATAAATTCAAGACTCTGGAAAAAGGTAAAGTATAACCTTTACTCATCTCGTGTTTACCTTAAAGAATTTCTTCTATTTAATTTTTGCATATTAATTGCAATTTTACTCCTTGAGCGCAGGGTTACCATTCTCATTCCTCTTGTAATTATCCTAACAATTTTTAGTGTGATTTATTTTTACTGGATAGGAAAAAAGCGAAATGCTGAAATAGAAAATATTAAAAAGATTATTGGAGGTATCCGCAAGAATGAACTTCAGGATTCCACACAGATAAGACTTGGACAACATTTACAAAATCTTGAAAATGAAATCAAAGAAATGTTTGTTAAAAATAAAACTGATATTGAGTACCTTAAAAAGCTCGAACGGATTAGAACTGAATTTTTAGGAAATGTTTCACACGAATTAAGAAACCCAATTTTTGCCATCCAAGGATACATTGAAACCCTGCATGATGGGGCAATTGATGATCCTCAAGTAAATAAACATTTTCTAGAAAAAGCCACTGAGCATACGATCAACCTCAGTAATTTGCTGAATGATTTGATTGATATTTCAATGATCGAATCCGGTGAAATGAGATTAAGCTACAGGTATTTCGACATCAATGATTTTCTGCAAATGATAGTTGAACAGTTTAAAACTTTGGCGAATTCCAAAAGCTTGAATCTGATTTTTCATCCTTGCCAAGAAAATCTTAAGCTCTTTGGTGATAAAAACAAACTTAAGCAAGCTTTAGATAACTTGATTACAAATGCTATAAAATATACTGAAAAGGGAAAAGTTGAGATTATTGTTGAAGAAGAAAAGAAATTTGGAAGGATAATTATTCGTGATACCGGTATAGGGATTCCCGAAGAAGATTTAGATCGTATTTTCGAGAGATTTTACCGAGTTGATAAAGCCCGCTCGCGAGAAGTGGGTGGAACTGGACTAGGATTAGCGATTGTAAAGCACATAATTGAAGCTCACAGCTCCAAAATTTCTGTCAAAAGTAAGGTTGGCGAGGGTTCTGAGTTCTCATTTACACTAAAAAAATGAAATATTTGAATCTTTTGAAAAATTATTTTTCATTGATTTAATTGACTTGATAGAACTTAATAACTAAATTTGTGCTCTAAAATTTGAATATTACGAGGTAAGAATGTTCGCAGTTGTAGACATAAAAGGTCATCAATTTAAAGTGTTAGAAAACGTTCAGTATTACGTTCCAAAAATAACAGCTGAAGTTGATGCAACATTAAAGTTTGATTCGGTTCTTCTTTTTAATGATGGAAAAGCAACCAAAGTTGGTTCACCATACTTAAGCGGGATGGCAGTTTCTGCTAAGGTTTTAGAACATGTTAAAGATGATAAAGTTATCATTTTTAAAAAGAAGCGACGCACCGGCTATAAGAAAAAAGTTGGGCATAGACAGCAATTAACTAAAATTGAAATTACAAAGATCGGATAGGAGAAATTAGTCATGGCACATAAAAAAGGTCAAGGTTCTACTCGGAACGGTAGAGACAGCAATGCCCAGCGATTGGGAGTTAAAAAATTTGGCGGGGAACAAGTTTTAGCAGGAAATATTATTGTCCGTCAACGAGGAACTAAATTTCATGCTGGCAGAAATGTTATGCGTGCAGGCGACGACACTCTGTTTGCCATAGCAGATGGAAAGGTAAAGTTTGAAACTAAAAGAGGCGAGCGCAAATTTATTAATATTGATCCCGCATAATTTTATTTAATTATTTAGGATAAGAGGCTGTCTTAGAAGGACAGCCTTTTTTGTTTTAAAAGGCATGTTTTGTTGCGGAAAATCAGTGGGACTAGCAAAGTAATGCTACCAATTATTCCAATACCACGATTTGCAATTAGAATGTTAATTAAAAAATTTATAATTATATATTAATCATTCAATATATAATTTCCTTATTCTTCAAAATTAAATGATACTGAGTATTGTACTATATATATTTAAGATTTTTTTTCAAATAGTTTTTAAATCGTTATATCATTATGTTTTGTAAAATATTTGAAGATTTTTTATCATTAAAAATCCTTCCAATTCAATAAGGAGAGCAAAATCATGAAAAGAAATATTTACTTAATTTTTTTATTGGGGATTATTTTTTTAACAGCATCGAATATTCAGTCACAAACCCTTCCAGTCACATTACATTTTAGACCCGATTACCTAGCTTTTGATACTTTGCGACTTTCAGGAACGTTTAACGGCTGGCAAAATAATCTGCATGAATATAATCTTACTGATAGTGACGCAAATGGTGAATATCAAATAACTACCGAGCTTGCAATTGGAGTTGTTCACAATTACAAATTCGTTATGGATGCAAACTGGAGTTTTGCTTATACCGACCCGGATAACCCGGATATAAATATAAATGATAATAATAACTCGATGCTGGAAGTTAAAGATCCTATGATAACCTATCTGCTGCCGAGAAATGTAAATACAAAGGGAAATAAATTTGTGGATACTACTGATGCTGGTTTGCCTATCCGAGCAATCTTTGCCTTTAAACCGGAAAATCCATTGGACCTTAATTCTCTAGTAGTAACGATTGATGGAGTTAATCTTGCTAATCCTCAACAATATTATGATGCCGGAAAAAGAGAGTTTTTATATCAACCCAATCCCGCACTAAATGTAGGCGATCATATAGTTACTGTTCAGGTGAGTTCATCTGCAGGATCTGTCATGAGAACCTCAACTTTTCATAGAGATCCGGACTATGTTGTTTATGCTGTGCCAACAGATTTTTATTATGATGCAAATAATTCAAGAGTTTTCCTTACACAGGATATAACACAAGTTTCTGTCGGAGGTGAGTTTAACGGCTGGAACAATGCACTTAATTTATTAAAATATAACTCGATCAAGGATTTGTGGGAAGGAACAGTCAATATTGAAGTTGGAAGCTATCAATATAAATTGAACTTAAATAATTCATTTTGGGTTAATGACCCCGACGAACCTAAGTACGCAGATTCACCTGATAATAATAATTTGATTGTAGCTGCGGCAGATTCAATAGCAAGAATTAAACTTATCTTCCCGGCTGAACAAACAGTTTACGATCAAGATGCATCCGGAATTGATTTTAAATTTCTATTAAGACCAGGAGTAAAATCTGCCGGAGTTAATCAATCAACTGTTCAAGTTAAAGTTGATGATAATTTAGTTCCTTCTAGTTTTAATGCTGACAGTTCGTTTCTAAGTGCTTCCGTAAATTTTGCAGGTCAGGGAAGGCACACTGTTACAGTTTCATTTTCAAATTTGGAAGATGTTTCTGCTCAGGAAACTTATTCATACGGGATATATTCAAATAATACCGGCAAATTATTTGTAGATGCAATTAACGATGAACTCTACACATATCCATCCGGTGTTGATGATGGCTCATGTGATATTCTCTCAACTCAAATTGATGAGACTACAAGTCATGATTCATTACAATTCATTGTTAAAATGAGCAAGATTTCAGATAGAACGAGAATAGGTATAATAATTGCAAATCCAACTTCAACAATAGTAGACGATCCAATAAGTTTAGATGTTCAGACCTTCGATTGGCAGAACAACGGCTTAATGGCTTTGATCGGTGCACCAGGCAATTCTTATGAAAATGCTGCAAAAGAAAATAGAATTATTACAAGCCGGGAGCCATTAGTTTACAGCGATTTATTAATTTATGTTAATAATGACGCTGCAGTAAGCAATGAATTTATTTTTAAAGTTCCGCTACAATTATTGGATAGTTTATTATCCGGCTGGACTAACGAAAGATATTTTTACTTATTCACCTACATTGCGGCAGAAGATAAAAGCGGCGGCGCCTATGAAGTAACTGACGGCAATGGCGGTATAAATACAAATGAAGATCCTGACATTTACGATGCTGCATTTATTAGAAGTGGTTTTTGGCAGAAACGTATGTTTGCAAATTATATTGCCGGCGGACAATTAGCCGGTCCAAGATTTGTGAGGCTTGA
>JBGSOQ010000341.1:0-3674 GCA_041739035.1 Ignavibacteriaceae bacterium
ATTCGATAATGCCCAATATATTCCCTTTTTCGCATTCATAAATGCAGGTGAAATATCATCATCAATTTTTGTTTGAGGATAATTATTGGTAAGAAAAACCAAAATGGCTGTAATTGTAAAGAATAATCTCATAGTGCCTCCGGCAAAAAATAAATTGATAATATTTTTTTGTAAAAATTAACAAGTTTATGTTTGAAGACAAGTAATTTTTAAAAAAGAATAATCAAGCGTATAATGAGAACAACCACTTTTATTTTATTTTTTTTGGTTTCACAATTTGGTTTTACACAAGTTGAAATCAAAACTGAGTTTAATAAGATTGCTGAAGGGCTACACTTTCCTGAGGGGCCCGCTTGGGATGGAAACGCAAATCTTTTTGTTTCAAGCTGTTATGGCGGATATATCACTAAAATATCTCCAGACGGAGTTTATAGATTTATCGATTCAACTTCCAATCCAAATTTAAAACAAACCAACGGATTAACTGTTTACAAAGATGGAAATATCTTCGCTTGTGATTATGGACTTGGAGCTATCTTAAAAATTAGTCCAAAGGGTGTATCCGAGATATTTTGTGATGGATACGAAGGAAATAGATTCAATCGCCCCAATGATTTAGCGTTTGATAACAACGATAATTTGTATTTCACTGATCCAAAATCATACGGAAAAGATAAATTGGATGGACGAATATTCAAGCTGGACATCGAATTAAAAGAGATTAAATTGGTTGCCGACAGCTTAGCATTTCCAAATGGAATTGCTTTTTCGCCCGATGGCAAACAATTATTTGTTTGTGAATCTGCAAAAAATAGAATTTTAACTTTTAATGTTGATAATGATTCATTATCTGTTAAAACCGTATTTGCAGAATTACCCGGCGGTGATCCTGATGGGTTGGCGTTTGATACAGAGGGCAATTTATATGCTGCACATTTTGGCGGAGGAGCAATCTATGTTTTTTCTCCAGATGGAATTTTAATGGAAAAAATAATTGCTCCAGGGAAAAAGCCAAGTAACATTGAATTTGGCGGTGAAGATATGAGAACTTTATTCATAACAGAGGATGAGACTAATTGTGTTTATTCTACACAAGTTTCTATTCCGGGATTAAAATTATTTTCTTCTCCTTAATTGAAGTGATACTTTTTATTCACCTTCTTCTTAAAACTTACATTGAGTATTTTTACGTAACTTTTTTACAACATAAAGAAAAACTATATGAACTTAACACTCAATGAACTTAAAAATTTTCACGGACGAAAAGGTCCCTTACTTTTAATTATCATGGACGGAGTCGGCATTGGGAAAAAATATGATGGCAATGCTGTGTACAAAGCGAATACGCCGGTGCTCGACAAACTGTTTCAATCAAAACTATACGCTCAGCTTAAAGCGCATGGACCAGCAGTTGGTTTGCCTTCTGAAGATGATATGGGAAACAGCGAAGTCGGACACAATGCAATCGGCGCCGGAAGAGTTTTTGCTCAGGGTGCGAAACTTGTAAATAAATCAATTGAAACTGGAGAGATTTTCAAATCTGAAATATGGAAAAATGTCACAGAACGCGGAAAGAAAAATGGGGCGGTTCACTTTATTGGTCTTTTATCAGATGGGAATGTTCATTCGCATATTGATCAACTTTTTGCTTTAATTAACCAATGTAAGACTGAAGGAATTACAAAAGTAAGACTTCATGTTCTGCTAGATGGCCGTGACGTTCCGGGAAAATCCGCACTAAAATATTTGAAAATGACAGAAGAGCTGCTAACCAAGATTAACTCTGATCCAAAATACGATTACCGAATTGCTTCCGGCGGCGGAAGAATGAAAGTTACGATGGATAGATACAATGCCGATTGGCGAATCGTAAAAAAGGGTTGGGATGCACATGTTCTCGGAATTGGCAGAAAATTTAAATCGGCAGCACAAGCTGTTGAAACTTTTTATGCCGAAGATGAAAAGATGATTGATCAATACCTCGATTCATTTGTAATTGTTGATGATTCGGATAAACCTGTCGGTACAATTAAAGACGGTGATAGTGTCGTATTCTTCAACTTCAGAGGCGATAGAGCAATAGAACTATCCCGAGCATTTGAAGAAAAAGAATTTAAATATTTTGATCGCATTAAAGTTCCTGATGTTTATTATGCCGGAATGATGCAATACGACGGTGATTTGCTTATTCCCAAAAATTACCTCGTTTTTCCTCCTTCAATTGACAGAACAATCAGTGAATACTTGTGCAATGAAAAAGTTACATCCTTCGCCATTTCTGAAACACAGAAGTACGGGCATGTAACTTATTTTTGGAACGGAAACAGATCGGGTTACATTGATCAATCACTTGAGACTTATGTTGAAATCCCTTCAGATAGAATTGAGTTTGACAAAGCCCCTAAAATGAAAGCTTATGAGATCACTGAAAAAACTATCGAGCTTTTGAAAACGAGTAAATATCGATTCGGTCGAATAAATTTTCCAAATGGTGATATGGTGGGACACACAGGAAATCTGGAAGCTGCAATAATTGCAGTTGAATCGGTTGACGAATGTGTCGGAAAATTGCTTAAAGTAATTGATGAAGTAAACGGAATTGCAATCATTACAGCAGACCATGGTAACTCGGACGAAATGTACACAGAAAAGGATGGAGTGAGAACTCCAAAAACTGCTCACACATTGAATCCTGTTCCATTTGTAATTTATGATCCTTCTTACAAAGATGAATATCAAATGGCAGAGGTTAAAAATCCCGGTTTAAGCAACATGGCGGCAACTATTCTCAATCTTCTTGGTTATGAAAAGGTTGAAGATTATGATGAGAGCTTGATAAAATTCACAATTTAGAGAGTGTGATCTAGCTTCAAATTCGATTAGTAGAGCAATCAAATTTTCACATTGATTGCAATGTCATTTAGGAACAATTTTATCGGATGGGCATAATATCCGTTATCTTAACCATTCCGTTTATCATTCTTATTAACCGCCCATAATAAAAATTCAACCAATCAGGGCTGCAAATCATATTTTACAGCGTAAAAATCAGAAACAGTTTTGAGTTCAGCATTTTTTTTATGACACCAAATTATAATTACGTGAATAGACTAAATACTTCAGGAGTCAGTGATCCTACTCTTAGTAAAGAACGGTGGAGTGCGAAAAAACTATACTGGGTGAGCCAAATAACGGGATGGTTGGTTTTTGCCATGGTGAACTTAGTCATCATTGCCGCATTTGGGAAATATTCATGGCAAAGATTAGTTATATTTTTTATCATTTGTCTGTCCGGGCTGCTTTCAACTCATCAATTAAGAAACTACATAAAAAAGAATAATTGGATAAATCTTCCCATAAAAAAATTATTGCCGCGTGTAATATTAGCGTCCTTTATCATCGGAACTTTAATTTTCATCTTAGCATTTAGTTCAGATTATGCGCTCGGTCAGTTCAAATCTGATGAGTTTAAAATTGCATCACCACTCGCCGGAATAATTAATCTCAGCGGCGTAGTTGCCATTTGGTCATTAATCTATTTTTCATTCCATTATTTCCAAAATTATAAGCGTGCTGAGATCGAATCATATATTTGGGAAGCAGCCGTAAAAGATTTTGAACTGAAAACACTAAAGTCACAATTGAATCCTCACTTCATGTTTAATGCTCTAAAC
>JBGSOQ010000145.1:0-24546 GCA_041739035.1 Ignavibacteriaceae bacterium
GGATTGAGTGTGGCAATCCTGGCATCCGGAAATTGTAGCTAAATATTTACCATACTCCACCGGATTATTTCGATCATATTTCATAGGATTATACTTTTTAATCGGCATTGTTTTAACAATGAAATTCAGCGGAAAATTTAACTCGGTTTCAGGTAATTTGTTTTTAATTGGTTTCAGACTTCTGACATAAGCAACAATTGAACGCAAATCATCTTCTGTAAGTTTGTTATAATTAGGATAAGGCATCATCGGGAATAGTGCTTTATTATCCTTTGTAACACCACAAGTTATGGCACGAATGATTTCACCGTCTGTCCAATTGCCAACTGCGGCTGGGGTAATATTCTTAACATAAACTTTTCCCGGAAATCCTATTTTTTCATCAAAAACATCACCGCCGCCGCCTAAAGTACCGGGAGTTACAGGACCGGCAAATTTTGTCCAATCTCTTGTTGAATGACAATCCATACAAACAGCGACATGGTTGGCTAAGTATTCACCACGAGTGAGCAAAGTTGGAGTTGCCTTTACTTTTATATTTATAGGCGGATCAACTTCTGGAAAAGCAGAATTGAAGTAAATAAATCCTGCAAGCAGTAAAATGACAAGAACCCCCAAAGCTATCCCCATAATCTTAGCGACTTTTTTCATTAGTACCTCTTAATTTGTTAGTATGATTTTATTTAAAAGCAATTGCGAATATAAAATTATTGCTAAATGTGAAGAATCATTTTTATACAAACGGAGTTATTCAATTATAAATGGTTTTTGACCAACGAGTTGGATAAATTGTATGTGAATTTGTTATTTAATAATTAATTTTTCAACTACAATTTGTGATTTAAAGCAAATTATAAATTTGGTCTTGATCACCCAATATCTATATAACTGGAACTAAAAAATGATGAGCAAAACTCTAAGAAAAATATTAATAATTATGTGTTTTGCGTCCTTCAGTTCATTTACTCAGTCAAATTTTCAAACTTTTTTGAGCAGAGTGAATTCTATTGTTGATTCTGCTTCAAAAGGCTCGGTTGTTGATAGTTTCATGAATTACGCTCGCACCAAAGGAATTCCATTTATAGAAGGCAGCACTGCAAATTTCATTTACCGAGGTAATGCGGCGATTGTTGGTCTAGCAGGCGATTTTAACGGTTGGGATCCGTCAGGTACTACTATGTCTAATCTTTATAAGACAAATTTTTTTTATTACTCAAAAAATTTTGAGGCAAATGCGCGATTAGATTATAAATTTGTAATTAATGGTGGTACCTGGGTTTTAGATCCTGAAAATCCTAATAAAGTTGCCGGGGGTTTTGGTCCCAATTCCGAGCTTGCTATGCCGGAATATATTCAACCCTGGGAAATTAAGTACAGGGCAGGTATAAATCATGGTTCGTGGGTCACTAAATCGATTTACAGTACGAACACAAGTTCAAGTTTCAAGATAAATGTTTATCTGCCTTTCGGATACGATACATTGAAATCCTATCCGACCATTTATTTTCAGGATGGGGGCGAGTATGTTGGTTTAGGAAGTGCCACAAATGTAATTGATAACTTAATTGATTCAGGTAAAATTGAAGAAGTAATAGCAGTTTTTATCACACCAAATAATCGCAATGAAGAATATGCGGGCACCCTAAGAAATCAATACAGATTATTTTTTGTTAATGAGCTTGTTCCTTACATAGATAGTAATTTTTGCACAATTACAGATCCGCAGAAAAGGTTAATACTCGGCGATTCCTTCGGAGGAAATATTTCTGCTTTAATTAGTTACAATCACCCGGATGTTTTTGGAAATTGTGGACTTCATTCCGGAGCTTTCTGGCCGAACAGTTACGAAGCTTACGATTTAATTGTGAATGGGCCAGTTAAAAATATTAAGTTTTGTTCGGTTTGGGGAACCTATGAATCTTTATTTACAAACATGAGAAACTTTAGAGATAATCTGCAAAGCAAAGGTTATCAGCAAAAATGGCTTGAGCTACCCGAAGGGCATAGCTGGGGTTTATGGCGGGCAAATATTGATTATCTATTTACTTACTTTTTCCCGTCAAATGTCACGGAGATTTTTCGAGAAGAAATTATTGTCCCAACTGAGATTACACTTTTCCAGAACTATCCTAATCCGTTTAACCCTTCAACTAAGATTAGCTATCAACTTCCTAATAGGGCACAAGTGACGTTAAGAGTATTTGATTTACTTGGCAGAGAAGTTAAAACACTGGCTAACGAAGAAAAGCAAGCTGGATATTACGAAACGGAGTTCGATGCAAGTAATCTTTCCAGCGGGGTCTATTTGTACAGAATAAGCATTAATGATTTTGTGAAAACTATGAAGATGATGGTAGTGAAATAAAATTATTTTAATCATAATATTCTTAAATTAACCCCGCAATTGCGGGGTTTTATTTTAAATAAAATATTTTCGAATTAAAAAATGAGTACAGATTACAAAGGCAAAGCGTATATTCTTTCAGAAACAAATTGGAAGAAAATTAAAGAGACCTGTTATAATGTTGCGATTTTACCTTGGGGTGCAACTGAACCTCACAATTATCACTTGCCTTACGGAACGGATTCGATAGAGAGCGAATACGTTGCTACAATAGCTGCTGAGTATGCCTGGAACAAAGGAGCAAAAGTTATAGTTCTACCATGCATTCCTTTTGGAGCAAATTCCGGACAAATAAATTATGATTTAGTTATCAACATGAATCCTTCCACTCAATCCCTGGTACTTAAGGATGTAGTTGATTCACTTTCCCGGCAATCTATAAACAAGTTAGTAGTTCTAAATAGCCATGGTGGTAATGATTTCAAACCGATGATTAGAGAACTGCATATTATTTACCCAAAAGTTTTTGTGTGCCTAATCAATTGGTATACTGTCAAAGGAATTGAAAATTATTTTGATGAACCTGGAGATCATGCTGGCGAAATGGAAACAAGCATGATGTTGAAAATTGTTCCTGAATTAGTTTTACCTTTAAATGATGCCGGAGAGGGCAGAGCGAAAAAATTTAAGCTGAAAGGTCTCCATGATAAATTAGCTTGGACTCTGCGTGACTGGCCAAAAGTTACTTCAGATACAGGAGTTGGAAATCCCAGGTTATCGTCAAAAGAAAAAGGGGAAAAATTTTTATTGGAGTTGCAAAGAAGAATCGGTGATTTTCTAATTGAACTTGATTCAGCGGATGTTAATGGATTATACGAGGAATAATCAACTATGAAAGAAGTTAAAAGATGCAAATGGTCCGTAAGCGATCCAATTTATATTGACTATCATGACAAAGAATGGGGAGTTCCGGTTCACAACGATAAAAAATTATTTGAGATGATAATTCTTGATGGGGCACAAGCAGGTTTGAGTTGGCTGACAATTCTAAAGAAAAGAGAAAATTATAAAAAAGCATTCGATAATTTTGATCCAAAAAAAGTTGCAAAGTATGATAAACGGAAAGTTGCGCAACTCATGAAAAATGATGGAATTGTTAGAAATAGGTTGAAGATTGAATCAGCGGTTACAAATGCAGCAGCTTTTTTAAAAGTCAAAGAGGAATTTGGAACATTTGATAAATACATCTGGCAATTTGTGAATGGCAAGACTAGAGTAAATTCATGGAAAGAACTGAAACAAATCCCTGCATTTACTAAGGAATCAGATGCAATGAGTAAGGATCTAAAAGCCCGGGGATTCAAGTTTGTTGGTTCAACAATTTGCTATGCTTTTATGCAAGCCGCCGGCTTGGTGAATGATCATACCATTGATTGTTTTAGATACAAAGAATTAACTTAACGTATAAGAAATTATTTTATAATTAAAATATAAAACAATGATAAGTAAAGACCTTTTAGAAATACTTTGCTGTCCCGAAACTAAAGCAGATCTGGTTTTGGATGGCGAGACTTTAGTTTCCACTGACAGGAAAACTCGCCGTCGATACAAAATAGAAAATGATATTCCCATCATGCTAATTGATGAATCGGAAACACTAAGCGTGGAGGAATGGGAAAAAATAATGCGTAAGCACGATAAGCTGAAATAAAATTTTTATTGCGACGGCTGCATCACTTCACTTAATCATATATTTAAGTTTAAACTATGGATCCTATTAACATCATCATAGGTCTAAACATTATTGCCACATTTGGAGCCAATTTAACCGGTGCAAAAAAGGGTTTGAAATCAACTGTTACTCCGGTGAAGGAAAGACCTAAAACTTATTTGCAAAAGCTTCCCTTAATTATGGCAACGATTACTCTAGTTCTTCTTATCCTTTCAATTTTTCAAGTCGGCACTTTGAATTATGCGGAGAATAATCATCTAAATAATTTTAGAATAGCTGGATTGATTATTTATTTATGTTTCTCCTGGATTCAAATCTGGGCTTACAAAAGTTTGGGCGATAGTTACTCGCAGGATATGGTCATCTTCAAAGATCATAAACTTACCGGAAAAGGTCCATTTAAGATTATTCGTCATCCGCAGTATCTTTCACAAATATTAGTTGATTTAGGCGGCACATTTGCCACATTAAGTTTTATTCTTCTTCCATTTGCCGTTGCTCAAATACCAATTTTAATAATGCGGGCAATCTTTGAAGATAAACTTCTTGCCAAACACTTTAAAAATGAATTTGATGCCTACAAAAAAAACCGCGGATTTATGATTCCATTCATTTCTTAATATTTAATGATTAGGATTATTTTAAATATTCTCCTTCCGATAATATTTTTACTTCATCATACCTATGGACAGATTGGAAACCAGTTAGCTTTAGTAGATGGAGAAAAGACATCTTACTTGCCGACTTATGTTCGCGAAGGGCAAATTTATTTTTCACTAATTCATTTTGCTGAAGCGTTATCCCTTGATTTCTCATTTGATACAAAAAATGAAAAAGTTGAAATTCAATTTGATGAATATTCAATAACAGCTGCAATCAAAAATCCATTTGTAATTCTAAAAAATAAAAAGAATGGATTAACGGAAGCTATTCAATTGCCAACCACAACATACTTTGCAGATAATAATCTTTACATTCCGCTTACTTATTTTTTACCCGGTCTAGCTGATGCTTCCGGTTGGAAATTTGAAAACTCTGAACAAAATACGTTAGTGATAAAAAGAGAAAAAGTGCCCAAGATTAGAGGAGAAGTCGCAAGTTCGGATTTTCCAATTTCAGGTTTTGTTTTAGATGAAAAAGCAAATGGTACACTGGTGCGAATAAAAAGCAGCAAAAATATTGCAACTTACAGCAACTCTTTTAACGATGGTGTTCTTACTATAATATTTCGAAATGTTCATCTTGATGAATCTAAATTTAATCTTGAACAAAGGAAAGGATTAATAAAAAGCATTGAAGCGAGTAACATCGGGAATGATTGCGTGATTAAATTTGCATTGAGGGAAGAATTTACAACAAGTGAAGTTTTAAACGCATCTCAAGGCAACGATATTTTGATCACTCTGCACAATAAAATATTTTCCAACAATAGCGATAAAATCAATAAATCGGGGCGCTGGAATTTTGATGTTATTGTGATAGATCCAGGTCATGGAGGAAAAGATTATGGCGCTATTGGAGTGAATGGTGAAAAAGAGAAAGAGATAAATCTTGCTATTGCTTTAAAACTCGGCAAGCTGATTGAAAAAGAACTGAAGGACGTTAAGGTAGTTTATACAAGAAAAAATGATACTTTCGTTGAGCTTTATAAACGTGGAAAGATTGCTAACGATAATGATGGAAAACTTTTTATCTCCATTCACTGTAATTCAACTCGAAAGAAAAATTCTGAGGCAAATGGTTTTGAAGTTTATTTGCTGCAGCCAGGTAAAACCCAAGATGCAATAGAGATTGCTGAAATGGAAAATGCCGTTATTCAGTATGAATCAAATCCCCAAAGGTATAAAAAGTTAACGGATGAGAATTTTATTCTGGTGAGCATGGCACACTCTTCTTATCTAAAATACTCTGAAAAATTTGCAGAACTTCTTCATAATCAATTCAGCAATGATTTTGAAATTCAATCGCGCGGGGTCAAACAAGCCGGATTTTATGTTCTTGTTGGCGCTTCAATGCCAAGCGTGTTAGTTGAGTCGGGTTTTCTCTCAAATAAAAATGATGCTAAGTATTTGAAGAGTTCAAAGGGGCAGGGCGAAATAGCTGCCGCAATATTGCATGCAATC
Organism: Ignavibacteriaceae bacterium; assembly: GCA_041739035.1. Lineage (GTDB taxonomy): Bacteria > Bacteroidota > Ignavibacteria > Ignavibacteriales > Ignavibacteriaceae > XYD12-FULL-36-8. The sequence continues at coordinate 6,200 of JBGSOQ010000145.1, forward strand.
AAAGGATACAAAGCTTATTATGATAAGGTAATGGAAACAGAATTATAGAAGATTGGGAATAAACTCAATATAACGCTGATTTATTATGATGGTTATGATTAGGTCAAGTTACGCAATTTTTTAATCTGAATCCTATTTCCCTAAAAAGCATCAAACTAACAAAAAATAAAAAAAGGAATAAAAATGAAATACACAGTTGAAGGAACGGACGCAAATTTTGAAACTGAAGTAATTAAATCCGAAATGCCGGTTTTAGTTGATTTTTGGGCACCTTGGTGCGGTCCTTGCCGTATGGTTGCTCCAATTCTTGATGAAATTGCTCAAGAATATCAGGGTAAGCTAAAAGTTGTAAAGCTAAATACAGACGAAAATCAAAATACTGCTGTTCATTATGGAATAAGAAGCATTCCAACAATCGGAATATTTAATGGTGGAAAAGTAGTTGATGCAGTAATTGGCGCAGTTCCGAAAAAGTATTTGGAAGATAAAATTAAACCACTTATGTCTTCTGTTAACTAAGTTTTGACTTAAAATTATTCAAGAAAGGGCAAAACACTTTGCCCTTTTTTAATTAATTATCTCATTTCACCATCATCATTTTCTTCATGTCTGAAAAAACGGGAATGTTTCCTTCTCCAATTACTTCAATTCTGTAAAGATAGATTCCACTTACAACATCGCCGTAATAAAAAGTTTCAAATTCTCTTATCGCTTCTTTTCCTTTTGTTTTTTCCTTTGTATTTGGGGTGAAGTCTACTTCGTAATATCCGGCTGATTGATATTGATTGACCAGCACTCTTACCAGCTCACCAAGTATGTTGTAAACCATTATTTTAACATAAGCCGGTGATTTAAGTCTGTAAGGTATTGTTGTACTCGGATTGAAAGGATTCGGGTAATTCTGCAGAAGCTTGTATTCCTCAACTACAATTGGAGGCATTTCGGGCATTCCGGTTAGAGTTACCTGTACCTCTTCGCTTGCTGCAGATTGTTTAATTGCGCTGTCAATTGCAGTTATTTTATAAAAATAATGATTGGGTGTTTCCTCATCCCCAAGAATATCTACAAAAAATGTATCGGCAGTTACTGTAATTATTTTTGTTGTATCGTAAATGAAGTTGGAAACAGTATCGCGGTAAACTCGGTACTGGAAAAGATCGGCTTCTGTGTTTTTGTTCCATTTTGGAGTAACCGCTTTTCCTTGAACAGAAGCAGTAAGATTTCTTGGTGGTTTTGGTGCGAGGTCGTGATAGGTATAAACTTGACCTAAAGGACCACCAAACATACCAATATCACTTCTGGAACCGTCAACATCTAGAATGTAATGATTGCCCCTATCGATAGCAGGCGAATATTTTTGAAGATGAAAATCAAAATTAAGATTAGAGTCAGGAAGTTCATCTTTTACAAACATTGGGTCCGCTACTATGTCACTATCTCCGTATGTTATGCCTTTCAAATCAACTTTATTCTGCCAAAATAAGTTATAATCTGATTTTACTCTCCATGGCCATTCACTTGGTGTTGATATCCCAATTAGATTGTTCGATAGAATCACATTATTTATTACAATGATGCCCCCTGCATTCCATATACATGCAGGATTTGAACTATTTGTATTTTGATATACAAGAGCATCATTATTGATAAAAACAGTATCAGTAAAATTGTCTATTTGAATATTGTTTGTAAATCCGCTGATTAAATTGTTGTTTATATAGACTTTTCCAGGTAAACTCAAATAGATGCCGTTACCAGTATGATTACTCCGTTCTCTGTTGTAAATCAGTATGTTATTGTTGAAATGATAATTGCTATTCGGTGCATATCCCACACCTATACCTCTAACTTTATTATCTCTTAAAAAAATTACACAATTGGTGATACTACAATTACCAGGATTTAACTCAAGCAGAGAAAAACCATTAATTAACGAATTCATGTAAAGATTTTCTGCATTCAATGAGGAACTCACAAAGTTTATACCATGCCATGACTTACTTACTTGACAATTTCGTATCAGCAAGGTTGCAACCGAAAATACTGCAGAAACCTCACCACTTAGGCTGTCCCCTTTACCATAAATATTGAAATTCTCTAATATAGAACTAGCATTAACAGTAATTGTAATATTTCCCAATCCCATTCCATCAATCACAGTACTATCCCTGCTGCTGCCAATTAGGGCTATTTCTTCGTATATCACTAAATTTTCTTTATACACTCCATTAGCTACATAAACCGTATCACCATCCTGGCAAATGTTAATGCACTTTTGTATGCTGTCGCTTGCAGTTGCCCAGCTTGTGTAGGGTGGTGTACTCGTTCCGGTTTTGCTTACGTAACGGACGGTCGCTGTTGCGACAAATAAAAGGTTAAAAGTTAAAAGTATAAAGTAAAAGAGGAATAGTTTTGTTTTCATCTGAATGAACTTAAAGAATTAAAATAAGAGAGGCAATTGGAATGCAGATTAAGTACTTTTTATCTTTGCACAACCACTCTATCCGAAATCTCATTCTTATCATCAGGTCTAATCGGGAAGTGCCGGGATAAGATTTTTCCTATTTCATCTATTCCAAATAATATTCCATTACAAAATTCTCCGCGTACAAATTTCTCTTGCATGCTGTCTTTTATTTCATGCCAAGTTTTTTCACCTGTTAACTTATTTATGTTATCATCAGCAAGAATATAGAATTGTCTTTCTGAGAGTAAAAGGAAAATTAAAACTCCGGTGCCTTCTCTTGTTTTGTTAATTCCGAGGCGTGTGAATTCCTTTTCGGCAAGTTTTCTCAATGTTGTTCTTCGTTCTAACAAAGATTTGTAATCGCGTATGCTTACAGCAATTTCGCCAGCAGTTGTTTTTTCAGCGGCTTTAATTTTGTTTGAGATGCGAAGCAGTTCGTCATCGGTTAAGTAGTTGTTCAGGATTCTAGGTTTCATGTTGTGTCGTAAAATATCTTTGTTTAATCTAAAGATAATTTACAAAAATTTTTTTGTCATGTCGACCCTTCTAAAGTGGGGATACATCCTAATTTGCGGAAGATTTCTCACCCCCGACTAAAGTCGGGGATTCGAAATGACAGTGATTTGACTACTTTTTCCTCAATTCAATGTTACCGCCGCTGGTTTCGAGAATGAGCGGCTTGCCGCCGTTGTTTATGTCGGCTTTAAATTTAGAAGATGAAATTTTTTCTGCATTTTTCCCTGTAAAATCTGTATTTATGTGTCCTCCCATGGTTGATATATCTGCTGAGGCATTGAAATCACTCGGCAGTTTTACAGTTATGTTACCACCTGAAGTGCCGAGATCAATTCCTTGGTTTTGTCCGCTGTAATCGAGGTAAACATTTCCGCCTGAAGTGGAAGCATCAATTTCTGCATCGGAGCCGGTTAAATCAATATTTCCACCCGAAGTAGATACATCAAGCTTACCCGTAAATTTATTTCCTTTGATATCGCCTCCGGAAGTAGAGAAGTTTAGATTCCCGTATGTATTTGTGAATCTGATAGTCCCACCGGAAGTAGATACATCGACATTACCTTTTAATTCTTCTGCTGTTACATTTCCGCCGGATGTTTGACATTCAATTTCACCTTTTATGCTTTGAAGATCGATATTTCCTCCTGAAGTTGAGCCATCTATATTGAATTCATTCGGAACTTGAACTTCGAATCTCAGTTTTACTCCCTTGGTGAACATTAAAAATGACCAATCGTATTTTGCTTCTACTTCAATCTTATCCGGCGACTCGCTAAAATAAAATTTGACTTTTTCTTTTGCTTTGTCATTGCCCCAGACTTTTACATGAACTTCACTTTTATCCCATCCTGTAATTATAACATTCCCGGAAGAGGCTTCAAGCTTAAATTCCTTTCCCGGTGAAATTGGAAATGTTTTATCGTGAAGTACTTGCAGATTATCGTCCTTATTATCCGATTCAACGCATGAATAAGATGAAGAAGCTAACAGCAATAAAAAAATAAAGATGGCTACTTGCTTAATTTTATTTAAGTTACGACTCATTTTTTCCTCCGGTTTTTTAGTATTTAGACCCTGAATTGATTTAAAAGGTTACCAATTTGTCCTTGAGCGTTTCTTATATAAAAAGTATTTTGGCGCTGCAACATAATAAGAAAAAATTGCACAGAATCGTAACATATCTACAAATAATCGCTGCCATTTCAATCTTGGTTTTGATTTACGGCTGTTGTGCTGCATCAGCGGACGTATCTAAGTACGAGAATGTTCAGATTCTTGCTAAGCAAAAATACGAAAGGGACTATTTCATAATTGAAAATGAACCGGGCACCTTCGTTTTGTGTTTTAAAAAGTATGAAAAGAAAAATCAGCCGCATACATTGCTTGAGTACTTTGTTTATGATTTGAATAAAAAAGAGATCATTCTTGATGAAAAAATAAATGATGCTGATGTAAGGTGGTACGATGAGAATAATCTGGAAATAAGAATTACACCTGAGATTATTTCAAGCGATGATGAAACCAATGTATTTTTATTAAATATTCTATCAGGCAAAAAGCAAAAATTAAATTACTAATTCTGTAAAGGATAACAGATGAACTGGAAAAGCCTTCTTTTATTTATCATGATGTTTGCAATAGGTTATTTGTTTTATCAAACAAGTGATTGGTCAAATTCACATCAAAAATCAAATAAGAAAACATCTATAATTTATTATAAGAAGTATGAAAAGCTTCTTCAGCAGCAAAGGAAATTCACGCCGGATTCTCCTCATGGAATTCAAATTGCGGAAAAGATAAAAAAGCTGGAAAAGCTTATAGATGGCTACGTTAAATCAGATGAGCCGGATGAATTTGTAAGAATTCTAAATGAAATGAAAATTCCTTATGGTGAAAGCTATCCCTCATATCCGTCAAATTATCAAAACATCGAATTAAAGAAGGCCAAACAGCAATCGTTAAATAAAATACAAATGACTTTGTTACCTTGGATTGAAAGAGGACCCGGAAATGTGAGCGGAAGAGTGAGAGGATTGGTTGTTGATCCTGATGATGCTACCGGAAACACATGGTTCATTGGAAGCGTTGGCGGAGGAATTTGGAAAACAACTGATGCAGGCAATACTTGGTTAGATTTAGCTCCGGACTTACCAAATCTTGCTGTTTCAGCTTTAGCAATGGCTTCGTCAAATCATAACATTATTTATGCTGGAACCGGGGAAAGCATGTTCAGTGTTGATGTTATAAATGGAAACGGAATTTACAAATCGACTGATAGGGGAAACACCTGGGCTCATCTTGCAAGCACAATTAACAATTTGGATTTTAATAACATCTCAAGAATCATTGTCGATCCTAATAATGAAAATATTGTTTTAGCATCTACAAGTTCTGGAAGATATAGACTTGCATTTGCAAATAAATCGGGAATCTTTAAATCAACCGATGGTGGAACTACCTGGCGCGAAGTTTACAACGAACAAGTTATCGGTAATGGCGGAAGAATCAAAAAAGTTTTGCAGATTATTGAAACACCGGGAAATATTAATGTTCTTTATGCTGGAGTTGATGAAAAAGGGATTCTAAAATCTACTGATGCAGGAGAAACGTGGTTCAAATCAAGCAATGGAATACAAGATTCAAGCGGAAGATTTGAAATTGCCATTTCTCCAACAAATCCAGATAAAATTTATGCTGCTGCCGAAGGCTCTCCAACTACAAATCTTTTTATTTCAACCGATGCTGGGCAAAACTGGGTAAAAACAACAGAAAATGGAACAGAACCAAATTGGCTTAGTTCTCAGGGCTGGTATGATAATACGATAACTGTTCATCCAACGGATGAAAATATCGTTTTCGTTGGTGGAGTTTATTTGTTTCAAATTAATCTATTACCAGGAAATCAGAGAACAACTACTCCACTTGAAACAGGACCAGTTCATGTAGATCATCATAATCTTGTAATTATTCCTGGAACAGGCGGCAACTTTAGAATATTAAACGCAAATGATGGTGGAATTGGATTGTCATCAAATGGGGCAGGCAGTTGGAGCAAACCAACCGACGGGTTGAATACAACTCAGTTTTATGGTGTTGATAAAATGCCAGGTGGAAGTGCATATATTGGCGGAATGCAGGATAATGGAACTTGGCGTTCACCAGAGAATTCTGCAAAAAATTCCAATTGGTTTTATCAAATTGGCGGTGACGGCTATGAGGTTTCCTGGCATTTTGATGATCCGGATAAAATAATTGGCGGTTCACAGTACAATGGATTGAGAAGATCATTGGATGGTGGGCAGTCTTTTGAATTGGCAACAAGCGGGTTGTCCAATACTGGGTCAGGCAACGCCCCATTTATCACGAAGATTGCTAAAACAAATCAAGAACCTGATTTACTTTTTGCGGTAGGAAGAAGCGGTATTTATCGCTCAACTAATTTTGGAGCTAGTTGGACGCTTACTGCTATCTCAAAGAATTGGGGCTCAATAAGTTCTTTCCACGATGTTAAAATCTCACGGGCAAATCCTAACATAGTCTGGGGAGGTGCAAGAATGGACCCTTCAGGATCAATTTTTGTTTCCACGAATAAAGGAACAACATTTACTGCTGCATCGATTTATAATTCAGTTACAATGGGAGGAATTTCAGGGATAGCCACTCATCCTATACAAGATTCAACGGCTTATATTTTATTTTCTTTTTCTCAAAAACCCAAGATTTTAAGAACCACTAATTTAGGACAATCATGGGAGGATATTAGCGGTTTTGGCGCGAATGCTGTTAGCAATAATGGATTCCCCGATGTTGCAATTTATGATTTACTTGTAATGCCTCACGAACCAAATACAATTTGGGCTGGAACTGAAATTGGATTATTCGAATCAACCGATAACGGATTAAGTTGGCATATGGCTATTAACGGTTTGCCTGCTCTTTCAATTTGGGATATGACTCAAGTTGAAGACGAAGTTGTGATTGGAACGCACGGAAGAGGAATTTGGTCGGTTAAGATTCCAGGACTTGGAAATGCAGGTGCATACAAACCCTTGCTTAAGAATTTAACACAAGGACCAGATGGTTCAGTTTCAATTAATTTAAGATTGCGTTCACTTTACGATTCGAGTATTGTCAAAATAAACGGAAACAAGTATTTGTCTATCGGAGCAAACCCCACATCAAATTTAGACACTCTCATAAAATACTCTGTTCTAATGCCACAAAATATTTCAGTGTCGGTTACATCATACATTTCGGGAACTAGTTACGAATCTGTTACAAAAAGTATAAATGCTATAGTAATTGCGCCTGCTCAAAATTCTTACACTAATAATTTTAATTCACTAACCAATCCATTTATTGGAGACGGATTTCAAATAAAGACAGAAACAGGATTTGCGAATGCGGCAGTTCATTCTGCGCATCCCTACAACGATAATACTAACTTTACATTTACGCTTACTGTACCAATAATTGTCGCTTCATCGAACGCTTATCTTGCCTACAAAGACATAGCAATTATTGAACCGGGTGATCCGAGATCAGTTTTTGGTGATGATAATTTTTGGGATTATGTAATTGTTGAAGGCACGAAGGATGGGATAAATTGGATTCCTCTTGAAGATGGTTACGACTGCCGTTATGATGCTGCGTGGTTTAATGCATTTAACGCATCAAGTTCAATTAGCGAATCACTATTCCGAAATCATGAAATTAATTTGCTGAATAAATTTGCTGCTGGCGATCAAATTATGATTCGCTTCAGGTTATTCGCCGATGCATATGTTAATGGGTGGGGCTGGGTAATTGATGATTTAGAAATTCAAGGAAGACTCGTTGGTATTGAAAAAGAAGAATTCAATACTCCCAAAACATTTTCTCTTTCGCAAAATTATCCCAATCCTTTTAATCCTGTTACAATGATAAGATACACCGTGCCATCAAACGTGAAACGCGAAATTTCAAACGTAATTTTAAAGGTGTATGATTTACTAGGTAAAGAAGTCGCAACACTTGTTAATGAAGTGAAACAACCTGGAATTTATGAGGTTGTTTTCGATGCCAGCGGCTTAGCTAGCGGTGTATACTATTATAGACTAAAAGCTGGGGATTTCACTGAGACAGAGAAAATGGTTTTACTTCGTTAATAAATAGAAAAATAGAACGCTGATCACGCTGATTATATATGATGATTTATTATTATCATAAAAGATCATGAAAATCAGCGTTCTAATGTTTACAGTTTTGTCTTATAGGAAATCTCAGCAACTTTTGGATTAACCAACCGCTCAAAATCTTTATAGCTCAGTTTAATCAATTCAGTATGAGTTCCTGCATTAAAAGCTATTTCCTCATCTTCTTTCAGTGAATTTGATACATAAACCTGCAGATTGTATAAGTTACCGAACGGAGGCATAGCACCGACTTCGCAATCCGTAAATTTGTCCTTAAATTCTTGCTCAGTAGATAGCCGTACATCATCCGAGCCGACCGCTTTTCTCAACAAATCCATTTTAATCATGTGAGTTGCCGGGAGTACGACCATAGCCATCTGCCCATTTATTTTTATCATTACAGTTTTAGCCAGGTCTTTTCCTGGAACATGAGCCATAGCAGCAATCTCCATCGCAGTATAGGCCGATGAATGAGAGATAGAAACATATTTTACTTTGTTACTATCGAGAAATTCTTTCAATTTTTTTGCAGGCATAATATTCTCCTTTCAAATAAATTTAGAAATTCACAATAATTATTTAGAAAAATAATCAGCGTTTCTTTTTCTTGTTTTGCTTGCTGATTTCCTTAGTTAAACCGAGAAACTGTTTATAAGGAATTGCTATCAAAGTTTCTGCTTGAAATGCGCCGTTAGCAAGACTTATCATTGATACTTTAGCTGCAGATTGCTCATCCGGTGCTTCGTAGATATCCAGGAAATCATGAGGACCAAGCAAAGAATAATGTGAAATGAATTTAACTTCCGGACATTTTGCTTTTACGAGATTAAGCCAACTTCTTCCGAGCTTATCTCTGTCTTTCATTTGCCTGGAAATATCCGGTGCGAGCTTTGTTAGCAAAATAAAAGTTTTCATTGCTGTGCTCCTTTCTGTATGGAAAATAATATTTCATTTAACTAATTACTGATAAATGACCATACATCTTAAGCCGCCGAAAACAACTTAGTGGTTTAAGGTGTGTTTTTGTCAGCTGAAATATAACTTTGCTTTGTGTAAAATTCAAAGCGGAATCAATAGCACGCAGATGACACAGATTAAACAGATCAACGCTGATAAAATCTGTGTAAATCCGTTTCATCAGTAAAATCTGTGTGCCATTATTTCTTTATCTTAGTTTATTGGAAAAAGGAGTGTTTATGAATTCCATCATTAGAATCTTCTTTGCTGTTTATTTTTTAATTACAAATCTACCTGCACAATCAGGACAGCAATTTGCCGAGCTTGGGAACTTTAAACTTGTTAGCGGTGAAACGATATACAAGTGTAAGATTGGATATCGAACCTTTGGAACTCTTAATCCTGATAAATCTAATGCCGTACTTTATCCAACCTGGTTTGGGGGAAAATCTGAGAGTTTGGCAAACTTGATTGGTCCGGATAAAATTGTGGACAGCGATAAATATTTTGTAATTGCAGTCGATGCGCTTGGGAATGGAGTTTCTTCTTCACCATCAAATTGTGAATATCAAAGCAACAGAAATTTTCCCGAAATAACCATAAAAGATATGGTAAACTCTCAGTATAGACTTTTAACAGAGCATCTCAAGATAAAAAGATTATACGGAATGATCGGGGGTTCAATGGGTGGAATGCAAGTTTTCGAATGGATTGTTTCATATCCTGATTATATGGAAAAAGCAATTACTTATGTAGGTTCTCCAAAACTGAGTTCGTTTGATCTTCTTCTCTGGCAATCCGAACTGAATGCAATTGAAGAAGGATGGAAAGGTGCGCAACCGGATTCAGAGATAGTTAAAACTGTTGCCGCCATTCAAAATATGATGGCAAGAACTCCTACTTATGTAATTGAAAAAACAAAACCTGAAGAAGTGCCGCAACTTCTTTCATCAGCTTATAATTCGTATTCCAAAATTTTTAATTCTTACGATTGGGCATCGCAGCTGAAAGCAATGATGAGTCAAGACATCTCTAAAAATTTTAATGGTTCAATGAAAGAAGCCGCAGAGAAAATAAAAGCCGAACTTTTTATAATTGTCTCATTGACCGATTTAATTGTAAATCCAATTCCGGCACTTGAATTTGCTGATTTAATTGATGCAGAGTCCTACATTTTTGAAAACAACTGCGGACATCTTGCACCCGGGTGTGAAATGGAAAAGTTTAAAGATCTCATCACCGATTTTCTTGATGACTGAAGTTAATTTTTCTTAATCAACCAGATATTAACGATTCTTTATCTTACTCTTACTCTTAATCTTGGTCTCGTTCTTCCTCTTTCTATGCATTTTTAATTAAGTTTGTAATGCAAAATTTTTTTACAAGATCATTTTACAACTTTCAGAAACAAAAAAATACAGGAGAATAGAAATGACAACAATAATTGATGTTAGAGGCAGAGAAATTTTAGATTCACGAGGCAACCCAACCGTAGAAGTAGAAGTTGAGCTCGAAAGCGGAATAATTGGAAGAGCCGCAGTTCCCAGCGGAGCTTCAACCGGAGAGCATGAAGCAGTTGAATTGAGAGATGGCGATAAATCAAGATATCTTGGTAAAGGAGTTTTGAAGGCAGTTGAAAATGTCAATGATAAAATAGCCGAAGAATTAATTGAACTTGATTGTTTAGATCAGACTGCTATTGATAGTATTTTAATAGAACTCGATGGCACAAAAAATAAAGAATCGCTTGGTGCCAACGCGATACTTGGTGTATCATTAGCAGTTGCAAAAGCTGCATCTCAATATTTAGGATTACCTCTTTATCGTTACATCGGTGGTGTAAATGCTAAAACTTTACCTGTTCCGATGATGAATATAATTAATGGCGGAAAACATTCAGATAACAATGTTGACTTCCAGGAGTTTATGGTTATGCCGGTCGGTGCTCAAAATTTTGCCGAAGCATTGAGAATGGGAGCAGAAACTTTTCATAACTTAAAAGCAGTTTTATCTAAAAAAGGATATAACACATCAGTGGGAGATGAAGGCGGATTTGCTCCAAATCTAAAATCTAATGACGAGGCAATTGAGGTTGTTCTTGAAGCAATTGTCAAAGCTGGTTACAAACCCGGAGTTGATATCTTCATTGCTTTAGATCCTGCTGCAAGTGAATTCTATATTAAGGAAAAAAAGAAATATCATTTCTTCAAATCAAATCCATCAAGAGAAATTAGCTCGGAAGAGTTAATTAATTTTTGGGCAGATTGGGTCAGCAAATATCCGATCATTTCTCTTGAAGACGGATTAGCTGAGGATGATTGGGATGGCTGGAAATTATTGACTGAAACTTTGGGTAGTAAAATCCAATTGGTAGGTGATGATGTTTTTGTGACTAATACTGACAGGCTCGAGCAAGGAATTGAAAAGGCAGTTGCAAATTCAATTTTAATTAAGGTAAATCAAATCGGAACATTAACCGAAACTCTTGATGCAATTGAAATGGCAAAGAAGGCGGGTTACACGAATGTTATCAGCCATCGTTCGGGTGAAACTGAAGATACAACGATTGCAGATATTGCTGTTGCAACTAATGCAGGACAAATAAAAACCGGTTCTGCATCCAGAACAGATAGAATTGCAAAGTATAATCAGCTTCTTCGTATTGAAGAAGAGCTTGGTGATGTAGCAATATATCCAGGTTTGGCAGCAATTAATTATAATGTGTAATGCCTGGATGGTTCTGTTTCGAAATTAACTATTTCTGTCACATTGAGCCCGTCGAAATGTGACATTTTTAAAACCATCAGTCTTCGACTTGTCCCCGCCTTTTGGCGGAGACAGCTCAGACTGACATACAGTTAAACATTTTTTTCAAGGAATGTTATGCCGGTAAACAATCTTAAGATTTGTAATCAGTTAATCAAAAAACATAAAATTGAAGTTCTGGATCTCAAAGCACTGGATCTAACCGGAAGACTCCATCATATCTCGCTTCCTATCCAAAATAATCTCTTGGAAAAGCTTGTAAAAGAAGGCGTCGGATTTGACGGCTCGAGTTACGGCTTTAGAAAAGTAGAAAACAGTGATATGATACTAATCCCTGATTTAGCAACTGCTGTGCTTGATCCATTCCGCGAAACACCAACCTTAAGTTTTTATGCTCACATCGTTTTAACTGATTCAAAACATTCGCCATACTCACAGGATGGAAGATATCTGGCAAAACAAACAGAACTTCTTCTCAAGAAAACTACGGGTGCAGATACATCCTGGTGGGGACCTGAGTTTGAGTTTTATATTTTTTCTAAAGTTGAATATGATACTCGCACAGCATCATCTTTTTATAGAGTGGAACATGCTGAAGAGTTCTACAAGAAAGCTTATCATGCCGCAAATCCATTTGATGTGTACGATGATTTCCGCGATGAGGCTTGCAAACTATTAAAGAAGTTTGGAATAAAAGTTAAGTATCATCATCATGAAGTCGGCGAGAGGGGACAGCAGGAAATTGAAACTTATTTTTCCGATTTACTCACAACAGCAGATAATATTGTTACTGCAAAATATGCTCTGTTCAATCTTGCCAGACAAAAAAATCTATTCATCACCTTTATGCCTAAGCCGATGTACATGCAATCGGGCAACGGAATGCATCTTCATCTATTCCTGACAAAGAACAGAAAAAATCTTTTTTACAAAAAAGGTGAGTATGGAAATCTTAGTGAGTTGGCCAGATATTTTATCGGTGGATTATTAAAGCACGGACCTTCACTCTCTGCATTTACAAATCCAAGCACAAATTCTTATAAACGGCTGCTACCCGGTTTTGAAGCACCTGTGGCATTGACTTACGGACAAGGCAACAGGGCTTCTGCAATTCGGATTCCAAAGTATGTGAGTAATCCCGATGAAACAAGATTTGAATATCGCCCGCCGGATGCAACCGCAAATCCATATCTTTGTTTAATAGCAATGCTGCTTGCAGGAATTGATGGTATTAAAAAGAAAATTGATCCTGTTAAAGAAGGTTATGGACCTTATGATAAAAATTTTCTTGAAGATCCTGAACTAAAAGAAAGTATCCATTTTCTTCCAAGAAATTTCCAGGAAGCGTTGGACGCTCTCGCAAAAGATAACGAGTATTTAAGACTCGGAAATATTTTTACTGATGATCTCCTTCATCAATGGGTGAAAATTAAAAATGAAGAGATAATGTCAATCGGTACAATGCCTCACCCCTTCGAATATAAAATGTACTTCACATTATGAAAAAACCGATAATTTGTTCAAGTATAATGTGTAAGTGCAAAAAGCATATTGAACATATTGAATTAGGTTAGTATTTATAACAATTGCAAAACAAAGTTATCAATTAACAGATTTTGACTACCGATTATCAATTCAAATTAAGTAACTACAACTAAGATTTCTAGAACATTTCGAGATCAGTATAAGTGAACATTAGTTCTCTCTTTAATAAATGATGTGACGATGTTATGCATTCTAACAGAGTTATGTAAAAATTTTATTGAACAAAAAAAGAATGAATCTCCACACCGCAGAATAACCGAAAAACATATGACTAATAACATTGAAAAATTAAAACATCTGGCTTTTGATTTTCTTAATAAAAAAAATAAGCAATCGATGCGATTTTCTTACTTTTACCAGATATTCATATACTCAAAATTTTGGCAAAGATTAAGAGAACATTTAAAGTTCAAAAAGAAAAAAATAAATGAAACAAACACAGATTCAATTAATAATGCTAATGAAGTATTTAATAATTGTTATGGCAAGACACAATATAAACCCAGAGTAGGCCTGGTTAAAGATCACTTAGGACATCATGCTTATTGGCCTAAGTACGAACGTTATCTTAAAAAAAATGATTTACCGTATGAATTTCTGGATATAGATTTAAGCAATTGGTTGCAAAAAGCTAATCTGTATGATATAATCGTTTGGCATACAAGTTCTGACCCCGCAACTCAAGCCATTGCTAAATCAAAGATATATATTCTTGAAAAGGTGCTTAATAAGATTTGTATTCCCTCATACAATGAAATTTGGTTCTATGAAGATAAAATAAACCAGTATTATTTATTAAAAGCGCATAATTTTCCGATAGTGAATTCTTTCATCAGCAATTCCAAAGAGGAGGCTCTAAAGTTTATTAGCGACACAAAGTACCCCTTGGTTTCTAAAATTAGAACAGGATCGGGTGCACAAGGAGTGGAATTGGTAAAAAATTTTCGGGAGGCAAAGAAAATAGTTGATAATTCATTTGGAAGAGGTCGCTTAACTTATTGGACATATGAAAGACAGAAGGACTATGTTTATTTTCAAGATTTTATAGAGGATTCGAAATACGATCTAAGGGTGATTGTGATAGGAAATAAATATTTCGGTTACTATCGATTGCCATCTCAACACGATTTTCGTGCTTCGGGTTCAGGAATAGTCGTGAAAGAGAAAATACCGCATGAAGCACTCAGATTAGTAAGAGATATAAAATTAAAATTGGGAACAAAGTCAATGATTGCCGTTGACATGATGAAATCAGAAAGCAGCAATGAGTTTAAGATAATCGAGATTTCAACTTTCATCGGAATAATAACTTGTGAACAATTGAAGGCAGATGGAAAACCTGGATATTATCTTAATGAAAACGATAACTTTAAGTTTATGGAGGGAAAATTTTGGATTCAAGAATTAGCGCTAAACGAAATAGTAAATTCATGGTATGATGAAAAAAGAAAATTTGGTACGAGGCATCAATCGCCGTGATCTTGCAGCTATATTACTGAACACAATAATCGGTGCTGGCATTTTCGGTCTTCCCTCAAAGATTTTTGCTCTTACCGGTTCATACAGCATACTCGTTTATTTACTATGCAGTATTCTCATTGGGTTAATTATTTTATCTTTCGCAGAAGTTTCAAGCCGGTTTTCCTCAACCGGAGGCCCCTATCTCTATGCGCTTGAAACATATGGCTCACTTGTTGGGCATGAGATCGGCTGGCTTATGTGGCTTTCAAGAATTACAGCCTTTGCTGCCGTATGTAATCTTCTTGTAACATATTTATCATATTTCATTCCTTCTGTTGTTGATGGTTTAACTAAATCAGTGACTATTTCAACTGTAGTTATTATTCTGACGGCAATAAATTTTATTGGAGTAAAAAATAGCGCGCGATTCAGTAATATTTTTGCCATTGGAAAACTGATTCCTATTATTCTGTTTATAGCAATTGGGTTATTTTTTATCGATTTGAAAAATTTTAATTTTGAAAATCCTCCTCCTGCAGTTTCATTATCAAACGCTGTTGTTATTCTTCTTTTTGCTTTTAGCGGATTTGAAGTTGCAACCATCAACGCGGGTGAAGTTAGCGAGCCGAGGAAAAACTTCCCACCCACACTGATCTTTGTTTTGATTGTTGTTGTCATTATTTACGCTCTGATTCAGGTAGTATCTATTGGTACACTTCCCAATCTGGCTGAATCTGAACTTCCTCTTGCTGATGCTGCGGATATTTTTGTGGGAAAAGCTGGGGCATCGATAATCACTGCTGGCGCAATTATTTCCATGATCGGTTCATTGAATGTGACCATGCTCGGTTGTACACGACTTCCGTTTGCCCTAGCAGATGAAGGTCAGTGGCCAAAATTTTTCAATAGGATACATTCCAGATTCAAAACACCACATATCTCGGTTTTTATCTCAGGTATTATTATTCTTACTGCTTCGCTTAACTATTCATTTATCGGTGCTGTTAAAATAAATGTTTTGATAAAACTAATTACCTATGCTTTAGTGTGCTTAAGTCTTCCCATTCTCCGGAAGAAGGAAAAGCACTTACCAGCCCTTTTCAAGCTTTCTGGTGGAGTAATAATTTCTATATCAGCACTTTTGATTTGTATATGGCTTTTATTCGGAAGCTCATTGGATGAACTGATCCAAGTTGCGGCTGTTTCATTCATCGGGCTGATAGTCTACTTGATTTTCAGAAAGGTATCATTAAAATAGGATTTGCCTATCTGAATTTAATTCCAAATTTGGTATGCACATCTGTTAAAAGGCAATGAGATGACAAAACAGAATTGACGCAAAATTTATTATCTAGTTAGTTATATCAGGGGCACTTATAATGTATCGGCTTATCAGAATACTTATACAAGTATTTTCCGGTAAATAATAAAAAGGCATTATTCCATAATTCAATTATTACACTTAGCTTATATTAATATAGGAAATTCAAGAAATCCCTTTAATAAATCATAGAACAAGGATGTACACGAACTTTATTTTATTCAAAAAAAACAATTATTTTTCGTTTAACGAATTGAACTGGAGATATTTCAATGAAAAAAATTGCACTAATTCTGTTTTGCACTCTCATCTTAGCATCATGTGCCATTAAAAAAGATCAGTATTCTATAAAAGGCAACGTTAAAGGTGCTGATACGGGTTTAGTTTATCTTCAAAAATTTGATTCAGAAAAATTGGTTAAGATTGATTCCACCAAACTGAAAAATGGTGAATTTAATTTCGCTGGAAAGATCGAATTAGCTGAGATGTGGCAAATCGCTATGGAAGAAAAGGAAATAGTAGTTCCAGTATTTGTAGAAAATTCAGACATTGATGTTCAGATATATCCTGACAGTCTTGAGAAATCAATTGTAACTGGATCAGCAGCTCATGATACTTATACAGGTTATCTTAGCTTGAAGGAACCAATCGATAAGAAAATGGATGAGCTTTACACGGAATGGAAAAAGGCAAAGGAAGCAGGTGACACATTAATTATGAACAAAGCTGATTCAATCTCGACTATTCTTGATGGTGAAATAAAAAAATTGCTTTTCGATTTTGCGAAAACAAATAATGCTACAGTAGTAACTCCGTATTTAGTAATGCGAAACAGTTGGCATTTTGAACTTAGGGATTTAGAGAAAATTGTCTCCGGACTGGATACATCTATTAACGCTTCTCAATACACTCAATCATTTAAAAAGCGAATTGATATTTTGAAGAGTGTTGAGATCGGTAAGACAGCACCGGATTTTACTATGAATGATTCGACGGGAAAACCGATAACACTTTCTTCACTGAAAGGAAAAATACTTCTGGTTGATTTCTGGGCTTCATGGTGCCGTCCCTGCCGTGAAGAGAATCCTAATGTAGTGAAAGCCTACAAGCTTTATAGAAAAAAAGGATTTGATATTCTCGGCTGTTCCTTCGATAAAGATCGTGAAAAATGGTTGAAAGCTGTAAAGGATGATAAACTCACCTGGCATCACGTTTCTGATCTCCAAGGATGGGCAAATGCTGCAGGCAAACTTTACGGAATTAACTCGATCCCGGCTAATGTTCTTCTTGATAAAGAACAAAAAATTATTGCCCGAAACCTTCGCGGAGATGATCTAACAAAAAAACTGGCTGAGGTTTTTGACTCATCCGAAAAGAATAAAAAACTGATGAGTAATTAAGAAATAAGCAACCCACATCTTCAGATGTGGGGACACAACCCATAACTTCAGTTATGGGAAAGAAAGGAGAAACAATCATGTCCCACTCCCTCGTAAAAATCTGGATTCATGGTGTCTTTGGAACAAAGGACAGAAGCTCCTTAATCAACGATAACTTTGAAAAGAAACTCCATTCGCACATCAAAGATAGATTTGAGAAAGAACTTGATTGTAAAGTCAGAATCATCAATGGCACAGAGGATCACATTCACATTTTATTTTTACTGTCTCCCAATTTTAGTGTAGGTGATATTTTCCAAAAGGTCAAAGGTGAATCTTCACATTGGATTAACAAATCAAATTTTATAAGAAATAAATTTGCATGGCAAATTGGGTATGGAGCATTTTCGGTTAGTGAGTCGATGGTAAAAGATGTAGAACGTTATGTACGAAATCAAAAAGAGCATCATAAAAAAATTAGCTATGCTGATGAAATTGATCTGCTTATTAAAAAATATGGATTGCAAATCATTAATGGTTAAAACCAAACGCACGCCTCGTTATGGGCTGGGTCTCTTCGGCGTTTTCCCACAGCTGAAGCTGTGGGCTTAAATTTTCAATGCCACACCTCGGAGAAATAGCATCCCTTTTAACCGCATGCTGCTGGGCTTTCAGCTCATACATTTTTACTGCTGCTGCAAATAGAATCGGCTCCGTTCAAATTAATATTGATCGGATGATTCTTGCAGTCATAATTCTTT
>JBGSOQ010000418.1:0-3156 GCA_041739035.1 Ignavibacteriaceae bacterium
GCGATTGATAGTTTAGCTCCTCAGCAAAAAATGGCATTTATGCTTAAACATATTCATAACTATAAGATAAGAGAAATTGCCAAGATGATGGATTGCAGCGAAGGTACAATTAAAAAATATCTTTTTATTGCAACCGATAAATTGAGATTGAAATTAAAAACAATTTAAATCATTGAGATAAAAATGGAACATAAAAAATTTGAAGAGATGCTGATTCTTTACAGCTGGAATGAACTGAAAAAAGATGAACGCAACGAATTTGAACGTCACATGCTCGGATGCAATTCATGTAAGAATGAACTTGAAGTACTAACGAAATTTCATGAGATGATTAAAACTAACCTGACAGAAGAACTTGATGAGGATGCTCTTTTTGAATCTCGCCAGGAGCTTCTTGCACAAATAAGAAATCTTAATCGAAAGAAATTTCAGTTCAGTAAGGTTTGGGAATTTCTGACTACTCCAACATCAGGAAGCTTGAAGCTGGCATATTCAGTTGCTTCAGTAGTTATACTTTTTGCTGTTGGATATTTTGCTTTTTTTAATAAACCAAATATCCAACTTCAGTCCCAAAACGGAATCGCACAGGTTGAATCTAACATCACAAATCTTCAGTTCATCAGCTCAAATTTTGACAAAGGTGAAGTCGAAATTTCGTATGATCAAATAACACCTGTGAAACTTAAGGGTAATGTAAATGATCCTGAAATTCAGAAAATTTTAGCACAATCGTTAATTGATAATGAAAATCCCGGTGTAAGGTTAAAAACCGTAAATGCAATTCTATCTGAAAAAAGTGCGGGCACTTCGAATGTTTTTAAGGATGCTCTAATCAAAGCCATGATGTATGATAACAATCCGGGTGTTCGTAAAGAGGCAATGAATGTATTGTGTAATCTTCAATTTGATGATCAGATAAGAGACGCAATGATTTATGTTTTGCAGAATGATAAAAACTCAGGATTAAGAATTCAGGCAATCAACTGTCTGGAAGTAAAAAATGATCTCCAAAAAATTACAGATCCAAACACAATAAATGTGCTTAAGAAAAAAATGGAAGAAGACGAAAATAGTTACATAAAACTTCGCGCCAAAACAATTTTAACAAAATTAGAATCATAGGGAGAACAGTCATGAAAAAGCAAAATTATTTCAGTTTAGTTTTAACAGTCTTGTTTGCATTAGCAATTACTGCTGTTGGAATATCACAAGATAAAATCACGAAAAGCTTCAATGTGAAGAAAGGAGAAAACCTTTCAGTTAAAGTTTCTGGCGATGTGAAGGTTACATCATGGTTAAAAGATGAGGTATATGTGGAGGTTAATGGTTTGGATAAAGACGATGCTGAAGATGTAAGTATAAAGCAAGAAGGAAATACGATATCAATTAATCTTGAGAAGAGACATTATAGAGGCGGGGCTAAATTTTCAATTAATGCTCCCGAACAATTTAATCTTGAAATTAAAACTAGCGGCGGGGACTTGATTTGTTCAGGCAAGTTTGTAGGAAATGTAAACGGAACAACAGCTGGAGGAGATGTTAAAGTTCAGAATGTTGACGGCAATGCTGTCTTAGCCACTGCAGGCGGCGATGTAAAAACCGGTGATGTTACCGGCGATGTTAAATTAACAACTGCAGGTGGAGATATTATTGCTGGTAAAGTTGGTGGAGAAGGTAAAATATCAACCGCTGGCGGGAATATCATTGTTGAAAGTGCTAACAAAACACTTTCAGTTTCAACTGCTGGAGGAGACATCAAAATAAATAATATTGGTGGTGAGTTAAAAGCTTCTACATCTGGTGGGGATATTATGGTTGGTAAAGTAAAAGGAGCTGCAAAACTTAATACTTCCGGTGGTGATATTAAATTATTAGGAGCTAATGGAAGAATTTCAACTAATACTTCGGGTGGTGATATCAAATTAGAGAAACTTTATGGATCGGTAAGCGCAAACACGTCTGGCGGAGAAGTATACGTGGAACTTACCCCCGATGGAAGTGAGGAGAGCAAATTGAATTCTTCTGGCGGCAATCTTAAGTTATTAATTCCAGAGAATGCTAAAGCAACTATAGAAGCAGTGATTGAGGTCTTTTCAAGAAGAGATTTAAACGGACCTTATGTTATTAAATCGGATTATAAAATAGATAACTATGTAACAGACGAAGACGATAAAGAAATTAGAGCAACAATTAATCTTAACGGCGGGGGGAAGCTGATTAAGATGAATACAGTTAATTCAAACATTGAAGTTAAAAAGTTAACGAACTAATTTCCTTAATTGAGACTCACCTTAACCGTGCTTTCCGGAGTTAGGTGAGTCTCACTTGTGTTATAAAAATTTTCTTTTTTGTGATAAAACTCACCTCCTGTAACCTCTATTTTACTATATTATTGCTAAACTAATTTGAATAGGAAGAGGTTTCTATGTCTTTACTTCAAGGCGGCCTGGGTGCAATACTTGATGAGTATAAAAAAGCAGCTGAAGAATTTATTAATGTCATTCAGCAGATTTCTCAAAAGCATTTTGTAAAAATTGTTGATTCGCAAACTCAGGATGAAGATTGCCGATCGATTCAAACTATTACACGGCATGTTATTCGCTCCGGATACGGCTATGCAAACTATGTGTTGAATGCATTAAGTATTTCTGTCGACTTTCCTAAAGCCGATGAAATGAGAATTGATAATGCGGAAGATTCAATCAATGAAATTCGGAGGATGATAAAGTATAACATCCACAATCTTTACGAACTGAACCGAGAAAAGATTGAGTACAATATGTTTACCATCAAATTCATGTCTCGCCAAAATGAAGAATACAGCTTCGAACAAATTCTAGAACATGCTGTTGTTCATATTCTTCGACACAGAAGACAGATTGAAAGGTTTATAGTTTTATTAAAAAATTTAGATTAACACCGAATTGGTTAAACGTCGGTTGGATACTTAATTTATTCTCACTTTTTTCGTCAAATTTTTCATCATTTATTTTAACAAGAGTATTACCGACTACAGTCCCGATTATTGCTGCAAGTACCGTATCGGAAAACCAATGATTATTTGAGTATATCCTTTGATAAGCTGTCAACCCTGCAAGCGAGTATAGCGCAATTGAAGCATAAGTATTTTTAATGCTCGCTGCTAAAACTGAGGAA
>JBGSOQ010000089.1:0-20902 GCA_041739035.1 Ignavibacteriaceae bacterium
TTTAAGAATGTGCAGCCGACCTTCTTTTGCCTGCTGTAACGCATTTTCCATTATTTCAAAAGATATGCCATGAATTTTTATGTCCATTTGGAATGCTGTAATGCCTTCATCTGTTCCGGCAACCTTAAAATCCATATCTCCTAGGTGATCTTCATTTCCCAGAATATCAGAAAGTATTGCATACTGCTCACCCTCTTTTACCAATCCCATAGCAATTCCTGCTACCGCTTTTTTAATTGGTACGCCCCCATCCATTAGGGATAAAGAACCAGCACAAACAGATGCCATTGATGAGCTGCCATTTGATTCAAGAATATCAGAGATAACTCTCATAGTATAAGGGAATTGACCCTCGGCCGGCATTACTATTTTTAATGCCCTTTCGGCTAAATGACCGTGCCCAATTTCGCGTCTTCCAACGCCAGTCATTCTGCCAACTTCACCAACACTGAATGGCGGAAAATTATAATGAAGCATAAACTTCTTTGTGTATTCATCCACTAAACCGTCAATGATTTGTTCATCATTTTTTGTCCCCAGTGTTACCGATGTTAAGCTTTGAGTTTCACCGCGTGTAAATAATGCAGAACCATGCGTACGTGGCAGAACTCCCAAATCAATTGTTATGGGGCGGATTTGTTTTGTGTTTCTTCCGTCAAGTCGAATTCCTTCTTTAAGAATTCTCTCTCGCATGAGGTCTTTTTCAAGATCGTGAAGAAGTTCGCCAATTACTTTTTCCTGCTCAGGATACTTTTCTGCAAGCGAAGCTTTAACGAACTCAGAAAGTTCATTATTCTTTTGGCTTCTTTCTTCTTTAGCAAGAATAGAATAAACAATTTGTTTCAGCTTATCATAAGCAAGATCATAAACATCTTTTTTTAATGATTCATCTACTTGAGTTTGAGAAACAACCATTTTTGGTTTTCCCACTTCAGTTCTAAGCTCATTTTGCAATTGAACAATTTTTTTAATTTCTTCATGAGCAAATTTTAAAGCTTCAAGAAGTTCCCCTTCGCCAACTTGTTTCGACTCTCCCTCAACCATCATCAAAGAATCGGCGGTTCCTCCAACGACCAAATCAATATCACAATTTTTAAGCTGCTGAAATGTCGGGTTGACGATGAAAGAGCCGTCTAGTCTTCCCACCCTTACCTCTGCCATTGGGCACTCAAAAGGAATATCGGAAATAGTTAAAGCAGCTGAAGCACCAACCGCAGCAAGAACATCTGCATCATTTTCACTATCATGAGAAAGCACAAATGCAATTACCTGTGTTTCATTTTTAAAATCGCTTGGAAAAAGTGGGCGAATAGGTCGATCAATCAATCTTGCACTTAGAATTTCTTTTTCGCTTGGGCGTCCCTCTCTTTTGATATATCCGCCGGGAAATTTTCCTGCAGCAGAAGTTTTTTCACGGTATTCAACCTGTAGTGGAAAAAAATCCTGATCCGGTTTTGCTTCCGGTGAAGCAACTGCAGTAACTAGAACCATTGTGTCGCCGTATCTAACCATAACCGAACCGTTTGCTTGTTTAGCAAATCTTCCTGTTTCAATTGAGAATAATTTGCCGCCAATTTCTATTTGCTTCGTAACCATTATAAACCTTTACTTTCTGATATTTAACTCTTTAATAATTGCTCTGTATCTAGTTATATCTTTTTTAATAAGATAATCCAGCAGCCTTCTTCTCTTACCGACCATCATCATTAAACCACGCCTTGAGTGATGATCTTTTTTGTGCGCATTAAAATGATCTGTGAGATCGTTTATCCGTTTGGTTATAAGCGCAATTTGCACTTCAGCTTTACCGGAATCATTTTCGTTCGCTCCGTATTTCTTTAATATTTCGAGCTTCTCCTCTTTAGTCATGATTGACCTTTCTGTTTTTTGTTTATCAATGTAATCCCAGAAACAACCAGGATTAATTTATTTTTAATTTTTAACTGTACTTAAATTTTTCGTTCTTTTGAGTTGATTAAATATTTTTGTTCCAGCTTCTTTGTCTCTATTCATTTGAGTTATCAACTCCTCGGGGGAAGAAAATTTTTGTTCTTCTCTGATTTTTTCTAAAACACTAACCGTAATTTTTTTATCATAAATATTTTTATCAAAATCATAAATGTAAACTTCGGAAACAATTGCTCCGTTATCATAAAAAGTTGGTCTTTTGCCAATACTTAACAGACTTGCAAAATACTCATTATCAACAATCACTTCAGCGGCATAAATTCCCAAGCCGGGGAGAAGCTTATCATTATCATCAAGCTTAATATTAGCAGTGGGATAACCTAGAAGGCGTCCTCTCTTGTCACCAGGAATCACAATTCCGGAGAATGAATATTCCCGTCCCAAAAATGAATTGGCTTGCTTCATATTACCATCCATAATTGCATGCCTGATTTTCGTGCTGCTGATTGTCTCACCAGCGAAATTAAAGGCGTCAACCAAACTGATCTCAAAATTATATTCTTTACCGAGTGATTTCAATGTCTCAGAAGTTCCTTCACGACCTTTGCCGAATTTATGATCGTGTCCAATAACTATTTCTTTTAATCCGATTTTAGAAATAATAAAATCTTTAAAAAAATTAATGGGCGATTGCTGCGAAAATTCTTTTGTAAAATTAACTACAAATAAATTTTCTAATCCCATCTTTTCAAGTATCAATGTTTTTTCTTCCGGTGTACTCAATATTTTTAAACCATTAGACTCTGCAATAACCTTTCTCGGATGAGGATGAAAGGTTACAAGAAAGTTTCGTGCTTTGTGAATATGGCCTCTTTCAAAAAGCTTCTTAAGTATTTCTTGATGCCCTAGATGTAAGCCATCAAAAGTTCCGATTGTCAACACCGTGTTCGGATCTCGCTGAATTTCATCTAGCTGCCGGTAAATTTTCATTTGGTTGTTATCTAACCACATTCAAATAAATTATTTAATACTTTCAGATATTTCTTCCACCTTGTCATATTTTCCTTGTTGTACAAGCGAAATAAATTCGTCAATGTTCAAAGCATCCTCCACAGAGTACTCGCCGATAGCTGTTCTGCGAAGTAAATTCAAAACACCTCCGCAACCTAGTGTTTCACCAAAATCATTGGCAATAGAACGAATGTAAGTTCCTTTTGAGCAGGAAATTTCAAAACTCACATTTGGTTTATTAATTTCCAGTATGTCAAATTTTGAAACTGTAACCTCTCTAGGTTTCAGCTCAATTGTTCTTCCTTTGCGTGCAATATTGTAAAGTGATTTTCCCTTATGTTTTATTGCCGAATACATTGGAGGAACCTGTAAAATATTGCCGACAAATTTTTCACGAACTCTATAAATATCTTCATCTTTAATTGATGAAATATCTTCATCGCCAATTAATTCTGTCTCTAAATCCATTGATTTAGATTTCTTACCAAGGAGTATTGATCCAGTGTAAGTTTTTTCCAAATCTTGAAAAGTCAAAATCTCTTTTGTTTTCCTTCCCGTACAAATTATCAACAAACCCGTAGCCATTGGGTCAAGCGTTCCGGCATGCCCAACTTTTTTTACGTTAACTGCATTTCTTATTTTAGCAACAACATCAAACGAAGTCCAGTTTAGCGGCTTGTCAATTAATATAATTTCGCCGGAAGAAAAATCGCAATCTGCGAGGTTAATCGCTCCCTTTTTTATCATCATTCTCATGAATTTTTTTTATTAGTCCCTCAATCTTCTCAACGTAATCAAGCGTATCATCAAGGAAAAACTTAAGTTCGGGAACGAACTTAATTGTTATTCGAGATGCAAGTTCTGAGCGGATAAATTTTGTTTTGGATTTAATTTTCTCCAGCACTTTCTCTCTTCTTTCCTTCTCGAAAATCGATACATAAATTTTAGCAATTTTTAAATCCGGACTAACACGCACATTTGTTATAGTTATTAATCCCGAATCCATGTTTTGAAGCTCGAAGAGAAAGATTAGACTAATTTCTTTTTTTATGAGATTTTCTATTTTATCAATTCTGTGTGACATGATTCAATCTCCATAATTATCAAAGTACAAAGGATATAAAGAACAAATTGTAATCAAAATTGCGATTAATTAATTTCAAATGCATCATGTTCAGAATAAACTAGGATAGCTTCTTCTTAGTTTCAATTATTTTATAACTTTCAATAATATCGCCTACTTTAACATCGTTAAAATTGGCAAGGCTAATTCCGCACTCATAACCAGCATCGACATCTCTAACATCATCTTTAAATCTTTTTAAAGTTGTGATCTCGCCTTCGTGAACTATAATTCCATCACGAATCAGGCGGATTTTGTTGCTTCTTGAAATTTTACCTTCTTGAACATAACAGCCTGCAACTGTTCCGAATTTTGGGACTTTGAAAGTATCTCTTACTTCGACAGTAGCAGTAACTTCCTCGGAAAGAACCGGTGAAAGTAATCCTTCCAACGCGGATTTAACTTCACTAATGGCGTCGTAAATAATATTATATAATCGGATATCAACCTTAT
Organism: Ignavibacteriaceae bacterium; assembly: GCA_041739035.1. Taxonomy (GTDB): domain Bacteria; phylum Bacteroidota; class Ignavibacteria; order Ignavibacteriales; family Ignavibacteriaceae; genus XYD12-FULL-36-8. The sequence goes on from JBGSOQ010000089.1 coordinate 4,496, forward strand.
TTGCCTCCGCGAGTTTTCTTGCATTAAGATTTGGTCGAACATGAAAACCGATTATGATAGCATTTGAGGCCGAGGCCAATAAAACATCGCTTTCGGATATTCCTCCAACACCCTTGTGAATTACCCTCACAACAACTTCTTCGTTTGTAAGTTTCATCAACGAATCCGATAATGCTTCAATCGAACCGTCAACATCTCCTTTAACAATAAGAGCCAGCTCTTTAACTCCGCCGATACTTATTTGTTTAGCAATTTCATCTAGCGTAATGTGATGAATTTGTTTCTGATCCTGCTCACGTCTTAATTGCTGTCGTTTTAAACTTATGTCACGTGCTTCTCTTTCAGAATCGACAGCCACAAAAGTATCGCCTGCTTGGGGCGCACCCTCAAAGCCTATAACTTGCACCGGAGTTGATGGAGGAGCTTCAAATATTTTATTGCCCCGTTCATCAAACATTGCTCTAACTTTTCCGAAATAAATTCCGGCAACAAAAGGATCGCCAATTCGAAGAGTTCCTTTTTGAACCAAGATAGTTCCAGTAATTCCTCTTCCTTTATCCAATTCCGATTCAACAACGGCTCCGCGAGCATTTCTATCGGGATTTGCTTTTAAATCCAAAACATCTGCTTCAAGTAATATTAAATCTAGAAGATTTGTAACATTTAATCCGCTCTTTGCAGAAATTTCAATGCACTGGTATTTGCCTCCCCATTCTTCAACAAGAACATTTCGGTCAGCTAGTTGTTGTTTAATTTTATCAGTATTAGCTCCCGGTTTATCAATTTTATTTATCGCAATTACAATTGGAACTCTTGCAGCCTGTGCATGATTTATCGCCTCAACTGTTTGAGGCATAACTGCATCGTCTGCAGCAACAATGAGCACAACAATATCGGTAACTTGGGCACCGCGAGCTCTCATTGCAGTAAAGGCTTCATGACCCGGAGTATCAAGAAAAGCTATATATTTTCCACCGCCAACATCTACTTTGTAAGCGCCTATATGCTGAGTAATTCCGCCCGATTCACCTGCAACCACATTTGTTCTTCGGATATAATCCAGAAGTGAAGTTTTTCCGTGATCAACATGCCCCATAATTGTCACTACGGGCGGTCTCGGTTTTAATGACTCTGGCGAATCTGGGATATCTTCCAAAGCTTCTGAGGTATACTCTTTTTCAAATTCAACCTGAAAACCAAATTCATCAGCAACAAGTGTAATTGTTTCAACATCAAGTCTTTGGTTAATGGAAACCATCAAACCAAGCCCAATGCACTTAGAAATAACCTCACTTACTTGAACACCCATTAAATTGGCAAGTTCGTTAACAGCAATGAATTCTGTAACTGTTAGCTTGCTTTTATCTTTCTCCTTTGCTTCAATTCTTCTCTCTTCAGCTTCCTCTCGCTCTTTTTTCTTTTTTCTTCTGGTGCTTGCACGGCCTGAGGTAGAGGTATCATCCATACTTAGCAGAGTTTTTCTAATTGCTTCAGTTACTTCTTTTTGATCAATCTCAAAACGCTTAACTCTTTTTCTTTTCTTTGATTCTGGAACTTCTTCAACAGGAGCTTCGGATGTTTTTTTCCGGGCTTTTGGTTTTTTCTTTTTCTTAACAGCTTCACCGGCGGTAAGAGATTTTTCTTGAGTGCCACCTTCGGGAGTAGAAACCTGCTTATCTGCAGACTTTTCGCTTTCGCCCAGATCCATTTTACCGACAACTTTCAATCCCTTAACACGTTTTTCCGGCACATGAATGGTTTTCCCATGTTCTTCAGAAGTATGCTCAATCCCAATTTCCTTTTCGGCAATTTGCTCAAGAATCACTTCGGCTACGGGAACATCAGTGATAGCTTCAGGTTTATCTTTAGCCTCGACCTCACCGATTTTTACTTCAATTTCTTCAGCAATAACTTCCTGAATTTCCACAGCATCCAAGCCATCGGATGTTTTTATAGTTTTTGCTGGTTCTTCTTCAACTTTATCGGAGCGCTTTTTATTAAACTCCGCAATTTTCTTGTAATGTTTTTCAGCTTTCTCAATATCTTTTTTGAAGTGATCGTTTACCTCAGTGATCATTTCATCAGAAAGCATAGACATGTGTGTCTTAACATCGTGTCCCTTCTTCTGGAGAAATTCTACAATTGTCTCAGCAGCGAGGTTGTACTCCGAAGCTAATTTATATACTCGTATTTTTTTACTTTTTGTATCAGCCATTTTTCAGAAACCTATATTAGTCTATTCTTCCTCTTCAAACTGAGACTTTATTATCTCGATAATCTCATTAACTTTTTCTTCATCGAGGCCTTCAATTTCCTTAAGTTTTTCCGGTCCGGCAGTAAGCACTTCTATGGCCGTGTCATAACGGTGATTAATCAGAATCTCATAAGTTTCCGCACCAAGTTCTTCTTTAATATCAATAAGCTCAATATCTTCTTCATACTCTTCAAATGGTTTTTCCTCACGTATGATTTCAATCTCGTATCCCGTTAATTTGATAGCCAATCTTATATTCACACCATTTCTTCCTACTATCATTGATACTTGATCGCTATCAGCATTTACTACAGCTTTTTTAGCAACAGTATCAACCTGAATGTTTTTCAGTTTTGCCGGGGCCAATGCCCTCTGAATAAACACGACAGGATCTTCGGAATAATTTACAACGTCAATATTTTCGTTGTTAAGTTCACGAACTATTGCGTGAATTCTAACACCTTTCATTCCAACACACGCACCAACGGCATCTATTCGTTTATCTTGAGATTCAACAGCAATTTTAGCGCGTTCACCCGGTTCGCGGGCTATGGCCTTTATTTCAATAATTCCGTCATATATTTCCGGAATTTCTATTTCAAATAATCTTCTTAAAAACAAATTATCGGCTCTGGAAACGATTATCTGCGGACCACTATTGCCCTTCCTAACTTCCTTAACAATTGCCCTTATCGTTTCGCCTTTTTTGTACTTTTCGTAAGGAATTTGTTCGTTTCTTGGTAGCAATAATTCATTTTTATTATGATTAACAAGAATATCGCTTTTTCTTATTTGATAGATATCGCCTACAACAATTTCGTTCAATAGTTCCTGATATTCATTGTAAATAATATCTTTTTCAATATCTCTTATTTTTTGATTTAGGCTTTGCTTGGCTAGAATAATCAGCCTTCTGCCAAAGGATGCAAGCGGAAGCTTTTCAACAAAGTCTTCACCGACTTCAAGCTCATCAGTATTGCCTTTTTTGTTCACTTCATCAATGCTAATCTGAAGATTGGGATCTACAACTTGATCAACAATTTCGCGCTCAAGGAATATTTCGATGTCGCCTTTATCCATATTTACAACAACATCAAACTTTGCCTCATCGCCGTATTTTTTTCGTACAAGCAAACCGAAAATTTCTTCGATGATTCCGCCTAAAACATCTTTGTCAATTCCTTTCTCTCTTACCATTTGAGAAAAGGATTCAACAATGTCAACATTCATTTATTAATCCTCCGTTAAGAAAAACTAACTATTACGTTAGCCTTTTCAATATTATTAAAATTAATGATTACTTCTTTATTGTTTGATATAAATGTCAGATAATCTCCATCAACAGCCGCCAGTTTTCCGTTCAATTTTCTAGACTCATCACCCAAACGATGAACAACATCAAATTTACGATTAATATGTTTATGATATTGTTTAAGAAACTTGAGCGGTCGCTCAATACCAGGAGACGAAACATCCAACCTAAAATCGGGATGTTTAGCTAATAAATCCTTAAGTTGAGATTCAATTTCCCGGCTAACCGTTGCGCAATCCTCGGCCGAAACATCCTTTTCTCCATCAATATAAACCTCGATTACTCGCTTATGCTCAGTTCCTCTTAGAATAAGGTCTATAAGAAAAAAATCGTTGTTTCCGACGATCTTTGTCACAATTTCTTTTATATTTTCGTCAAACTGATTCATACAAACAAAAATCGCCCAATAAGGGCGAATAACTGTATCAAACTTAGCACTATTTTATTATATAAACAAGAAAGTACTCCAGTAATTACTTTAAACTATTATTTCTTAGAGCCAAATTAGTTATTTTAAGCCCTCTAAAATTATAGGAGCACAAAATTGAAAAAAAAACATCAATTCAATCTTATTTCAACAGCCATCACACTTTTTCTTTTAATCTTTGCTGGTTGTACAACAAATGAGGACAAAATGACTGAAGAACTTAAAACATTCATAACAAATTTCGAAAATAAAGCGGCCTCAGCTTACAAGGATTACGCCTTGGCTTACTTTGATGCTACAATCTCGGGTAAAACTGAAGATTATGACAGATCATCTGAACTGCAAATTAAATACAACAAAATTTATTCTGATAAGGATGACTTTGCAATTTTGAAGAAGATCAAAGAATCAAATTCTATTAAAGATGAAATTCTTAATCGCCAGCTTGATGTTCTTTACCGTGCCTACAGTAAATACCAGGTGGATGAAAAGAAACTTGAAGCAATTGTTAAGCTTGCGACTGAAATAGAAAACCGTTACTCGACCTTTAGAGCTGAGGTTGGTGGAAAGAAGTTGACAGATAATCAAATAGAAGAAACCCTGAAGAGTTCGACAGATTCGCAAATTCTAAAAGATACCTGGCTGGCGAGTAAAAAAATTGGGAGTGTTGTTGCCGATGATATTTTGAAATTGGTTAACATGAGAAATGAAACTGCCCGCGAATTGGGCTACTCAAATTACCATGAAATGAGTTTGAAGTTGGCTGAACAAGATCCAAAAGAAGTTGAGGCTATTTTTGATGATCTGTACGAAAGAACAAAAGATGTTTTTGCTCAAGTTAAAAATGACATGGATGATTTTCTATCAAAACGTTATCAGGTTTCAAAAGATCAACTAATGCCCTGGCATTATCAAAATAGATTTTTTCAAGAAGCGCCTAAAATATATAAGGTTGATTTGGACAGCTATTATAAGAACAAAGATATTGTTGAATTAACACAAAAATATTTTGCCGGCATCGGATTACAGATCGACGACATGATTGCAAAAAGCGATTTGTTTGAGAAGGAAGGAAAATATCAGCATGCATACTGTACAGATATTGACAGGTTGGGTGACGTGAGAGTTGTATGTAACGTTAAACCCAACTATAATTGGATGGGAACAATGCTTCACGAGTACGGTCACGCAGTGTACAGCAAAAACATTGATAGGAATTTACCATGGGTTTTGAGAGAAGAAGCCCACACTTTTACAACAGAAGCAATTGCGATGTTGTTCGGTAGATTTGCATCGAACCCGCAATGGCTTGTTGATGTTGTCGGGATTTCGCAAATGGAAAAAGAAAAAGTGGCGGATGCAAGCTTTAATTCTTTACGGCTTGAGCAATTAGTATTCAGCCGTTGGGCACAAGTTGTTTACAGATTTGAAAAGAGTATGTATGAAAACCCGGATCAAGATTTGAATAAGCTTTGGTGGGATTTGGTTGAGAAATATCAATTGCTAAAACGCCCCGAGAATAGAATCGAACCCGATTGGGCATCTAAGATTCACATTGCGCTGTATCCGGCATATTATCATAATTACATGTTGGGCGAACTATTGGCGTCTCAGTTATCTTTTTATATAAATAAAAATCTGCTTAACTCAAACGATCCGATGAATCAAAGCTTTAATGGGAAGACTGCAGTTGGAAAATATTTGAAAGATAAAATATTTTCCGTTGGCAGCAGGCTTTATTGGAACGATATGGTTGAGAAAGCCACCGGAGAAAAATTAACTGCCAAATATTACGCACAGCAGTTTATAAAATAGCACGGTGATAAAATGCATTCCAACCCGAGCCTAAAATTAAAGGGAAAAGAAGCAGCAGTTAATTATGGTTTTAAGTCCTCAGGCGGTTCTTTCCCCGAAATATTAACTTGTGGTTTTGAAGGCCGATCAAATATTTTTGCAATAATAAATCCTGCAATTACACCAATTAACATCATAAGTGATATTAGTACAATTGCCGACATTGCAATTGACCAAGCTAAAAAATCTATCTGAATGATGTGCGTGTTTTGCGAAACGAAAATCGTGAAAAGCACGATTAAGGTTAAGAGAATGATTACTTTTGCTTTCATAAATTCCTCAACATTTAAAAACTATACTGCGAAGTTAAAGAAAGCTTAATTCAAATGTAACTTATTCAGCGCCTTGTCTTTCTAATAATACAAAGTTACTTTAATTTTGATTATCCTTCTTTCAAACTTAGGAGTTAACAATGAAAATCATATCAGCGATCATTTTTTGCGCGGCAATTTTTACAAATACATTTCCTCAGAGTTTTGTGCGCTTTGAGGATTATTTTGCTAACCAAACCCTTCGAATAGATTATCACCACATTGGAGATTCTAAGACAGAATTATTTACAATTGATAAAGTATATGAATACAGAATTTGGGCAGGCAGCACTAAAAACTTAATTGATAATTTCAACAATGGGAAATATTATGTAAAAGTGTATGATGCGACTTCAAACAAATTAATCTTCTCTAAAGGATTTGATAGCTACTTCGGCGAATATCAAACAAGCGCAAATGCTTCAAAAGGAATTAAAAAAGCTTACCACGAGTCTGCACTCATTCCTTTTCCGAAGGAAAAGATAAAATTCTCGATCGAAAAGCGAAATTCAGAAAATAATCTCAACGAGATTTTATGGACTGAAATTGATCCGGGAGATGTCATGATTATCAAAGATAAAATATCAGATAAAGATGTTAAGGTGTTTAAGTCTGTTTATAACGGCGATCCGCAAACAAAAGTTGATGTTGCAATAATCGGCGAAGGTTACACCGAAAATGAACTTGGGAAATTCAGAACTGATCTTGAAAAGTTCAGTCAAATTCTGTTCACACAAGAACCTTATAAATCCAACAAAGAGAAGTTTAACATTTACGGAGTTTACAAACCTTCGGAAGAAAGCGGCACAGACGAACCGCCGGCAGATATTTTTAAGAATACTGTACTTAATTCTACATTTAATTCACTTGGTTCAGAAAGATATTTACTAACCGAAGATAATAAAACTCTTCGAGACCTTGCTGCACACGTTCCGTATGACGCTCTGTATATTATGGTGAATCATAAAAAGTATGGCGGCGGCGGAATTTATAATTGGAGTTGTACTTTCACCACGGATAATCAATGGCACAAATATCTTTTTCTTCATGAGTTTGGACACTCATTTGCCGGCTTAGCCGATGAATACTACACCTCTGATACAGCGTATGAAGATTTCTTCAAACCAACTTTAGAGCCTGTTGAACCAAATATTACAGTACTTCTCGATACAACAAATGTCAAATGGAAAAAATGGATTTCTGCAGGTATTGGATTGCCAAGTTACTGGGAAAAGAAGGAATTTGAAGAAATGGATTACAAATGGCAAGCGGAACGCAGAGCACTCAACAGCAAAGTCGCAGAACTAAAAAGAAATCGAGTACCGAAACAAGAAATATTAAAAGCTGAGGAAGAATACAATCTAAAAGATAAACAGCATGCTGAAGTTGTTGATCGTTTTTTACAGAAAACGAAGAATTATCGAAAAGTTGGTGCATTTGAAGGCGCAGGTTATTTACCAAAAGGATTATATCGACCAATGATTGACTGCATTATGTTTTCAAAGGGTGATAAACCGTTCTGCAAAGTTTGTGAAGAGGCAATTTTGAAGGTGATTAATTTTTATTCGGAATAAAAAATTTCAACCTACAAACCCAGTTTCTTAAAACGGACAATTAGCTGCGCCGAGAAACTGGGTTTGTTTAAATATTACCAACCATAGAAAACATCGTAATGTTCTTCTTCAGCTGAATGTAAACGGCAAAGAAGTGGAAGATTTTCAAAGTTAACCTGATATAATTTTGTTTGCTTACAATATTCCGTTGCAAGCTCTCCGCTTTCTACACAAAGTAGTGTGTCGCCAACACTTATTGGTTGAATAAAGTCCGAATTCATATACGGAAATTTTTTCGAGATACTTGCCATCATTCTTCCCCAAATTGGTGCACAAACTGTCCCGCCGTATTGGAATCCTTTTGGTAACTTTTTTGATGGATTATCAAAACCAACCCAAACTGCAGTTGAAAGTGACGGGGTGTAACCCACAAACCAGGCATCTGCATAGTTTTGTGTTGTTCCCGTTTTGCCTGCAGCATTACCATTATAAAATTTTCTTACAGATTTTGCTGTACCATTGTTAACAACTGTTTCTAACGCAGTCGTTAATAAATATGTCGTCGCCGAATCGAGCACAATTCTTTTTTCATTTTGATTGCTGTAAATGACCCGGCTATTTTTATCTTCAATTTTTATAATAGCATAAGGTTCAGCATACCAGCCATCGCTTGCAAATACCGACATCGAAGCAGCCATTTCCAATGGTGAAACTTCTCCCGTTCCCAAAGCTATCGATGGATAAGAGGGAATGTTTGATTTAATCCCGAGTAAATGTGAGAATGAAACAATGGAATCGGCAGAAGTTAATTCCGTAATTGCATGAGCAGCTGCAAGATTAATTGAATTCTCAATTGCTTCGATCATTGGAATCATTTTTCCAGAAAAAGAATTATCAACATTAGATGGTTTCCATTCCCAGGGTTTTCCAGCATCAACCACTAGCGGAGAATCAAGCAACGGAGTTCCCAAAGTATAACCGATCGATAATAAATATCCGTACAAAAATGGTTTAAATGAAGAGCCTGGTTGCCGGCGAGTTTGTGTCGTTCGGTTTAGTCCACGTGATTCGGATTGTGAATTTCCTCCAATCATGGTACGAATCATACCTGTTCCGGGTTCAACTGAGATTAATCCGACTTGAACATCTTTCATTGATTGGGGAAGATCACTCCATTGCCTTGTCACATCATCCTCAGCAGCCCTTTGCATATCGAAATTAAGTGTAGATGTAATCCGCAATTCATCTTTGCTTAACGTTAGCCCCATTTTCTGAACAATATTAACTGCTTCTTTTCGAACATGTTCAAGAAAATGTCTTCCAAAATTCTCATGAAGTTTTAAACCGAGTTCAGCCTTCTTTAATTTTTGAAATTCTGAGTTTGATAATTTCCCAACTTCAACAAGATTGTAAAGAACCTCATTTCTTCGTTTCAATAATTTATCGGGTGCTTTATTTGGATCATAGCCGTTTGGCGATTGAAGTAACCCAACTAATGTGGCACTTTCAATAAGATTAAGTTGATCAGGCGTTTTGCTAAAATATTCTTGCGATGCTGCCCAAATTCCATAGACACTATGACCAAAGTAAACAGTGTTCAAATAAAGGGTTAATATTTCATTTTTTGAAAAAGTTTTTTCGAGTTCTCTGGCAAGATCAATCTCAGATAGTTTGCGTGAAATGGTTTTTTCCTGTGATAAAAATAAATTTCTCGCAAGCTGCATCGTAATAGTGCTTCCGCCCTGTGTATTTCCGGTAATCGTATTCCACAAACCTCTTGCAAGTCCTTTTATTGAAACACCATCATGCTTATAGAAGTCTCTGTCCTCGGTTGCAACCAAACACTGAACAACATAACCCGAAACATTCGATAGATTTTTAACATCAACTCTTCGCTTCTCTCCGATGTATCCTATTAATTTCCCATCTGATGACAGAACATAGGATGAATAATCTAATTTAATCGGTGGCAGATCTTGAGGATGAACCTCGATTACAAAAACCGAAATTAATAGTGAAATTACAACCGTATTTACTAAACTTTTAAACATTAAAATGATAATTGATAATCCTACTGTTAGACTTTATTCAGAGATAATTGTTTCAGGAGGGTCAGGCTGACAAAACAATCAATCATTCCCCGTGGAGTCCTTCGGACAGTCATTCAGTCATTCAACTTAAATCTCAACCGCAGCACACCATTCTCAAAGTTTGAGGAAATTATTCTAAACCCGCCAATTTCTTTTGTGGATGAGACATGCTTGCCAATACACGGACACGCATCATAATCGCCAATCTTGATTATTCTAATGTTATCGCCGGCTTGATCCGGAAGCTTATCTAAAGAAAAATCTTTAAGAGCTTCCTCCCTTGGGAGGAAGTTTTCTGTCACTGCAAGATTTTGATTGATAATTTGATTCACTTTGCTTTCAATTTCAACCTGTTCGGCTGCCGTTAATTCGCGTTCAAAATGATAATCGCATTTAGATTTTTTCTTCTCGATGTGGGCGCTGAATGATCGGCCTTTGTTAAACATTCTTACCATTGTTTGATTTAGAATGTGCTCAGCGCTGTGCATTCGCGGATCGTATTCTTTATTCATTTTATTTTAATCATTGATATAATAAAACAACTTTTTTAAGGAATTTAACACTAAAAACATGGCTATAATTTACAAAACCAATTCTGAGGTTATTAACAGATTTGATTGACCTTATGAGCTATCCTTTATCTTTTTTATGCTTCATCACTGAATGTATAAATTTACCAAATTTTTTATCCTTCTGCCGCTTTTCAAAATATGACATTTCATTGTACAAAGATTCTTTTAGCATTTTTATATAATTCTGATAACGTTCTTTAGAAATGGTTCCTTCTTCCAAACCCTTTAAAATTGTACAACCTTCCTCAATTGTATGGGTACAATCAGTAAATCGACATTGGTTTGCTAAATCTGCTATTTCGTTAAATGTATCATCAAGACCTGATTCGGCTGAAATTATTCCGAGTTCACGCATTCCAGGATTATCGACTATCATTGCGTCATTTTCTAAAATGATTAATTCGCGCCGTGAAGTCGTGTGTCGTCCTCTTCCGTCCTTTTCTCTGATTGGCTGAGTTTTATATAATTCCTGATGTATTAGATTATTTAACAATGTGGTTTTGCCAACACCAGATGAACCAAGCAAACAATAAGTTTCGAATGGATGAAAATATGTTTTAATAATTTCTATGTCTGTTACTTTGTTGTTGCTGAATGTTGCGATACTAATGTTCGGAACTATTCTATAAATATCATTTTTCTTTTTTTCTATTTCATCTTGGTTGACAAGATCGCTTATACTTAAGAATATAATTGGGGTAATGTTATTCTCATTTATCATTACTAGGTAACGTTCTAGTCTTCTAAGGTTGTAATTAGAATCCAGAGATTGCACAATTATTGCCTTATCAATATTGGCGGCGATAAGCTGATATTCAATTTTTTTGCCTGATGTTTTTCTTATTAGCAGTGATTTTCGAGGTAGGATTTCATGAATTATGGCAAATGAATCTTCATCAAATAACTGTACATATACCCAATCACCAACCGTCGGAAAATCCAATGATGAATCAGATTCGAATAAAAATTTTCCTGTGAGCTCAGCATAAATATCATTTTTGCCATTTGAGACAACAAAACTATTCTTGTTTACGGTAATTATTCTGGCAATCTGAAATTCATTCAATTTCGTGAGATCAATTTCATTTTGAAGCCATTTATCAAATCCCAATTTTTCTAAGCAATCTGGTATTTTGTTCATAAAATTTTGGAAACTTTTCAACTTATTTCAGCCAAAATGAATTTTTCGTTTTCTTAATACAACTAGTTCAGACCAAATCAACAAACAAGATTCTACCACTTATTAAAATGCACTTTTTCAGTTTTGTATCTTTCGTCTGCAATAGGATTTTCTGAAGGATACCCTAATGAAACCATCGAAATGGGAATTACATATTCGGGTAGATTGAATATTTTCTGTAAGCCCGATATGGTTTCCTTAGTTGGATAGACGCCAATCCAGCAGGAACCCAAACCAACTCCATGTGCCCAAAGCATTAAATTTTGAGTTGCCGCAGAACAATTTTGCTGGATGTAATCAATATTTTTTTCAAGATTATAGTCTCCGCAAATCAAAATTGCTGCCTGAGCAGATTTTAACATCTCCTGCGGAATTATTTTAAAAATCTCATCGAGCTTTTCTCTTTGATTTATAACCACAAACTGCCACGCTTGATTATTCATTGCCGATGGTGCATACATTGCCGACTTCAAAAGTTCATCAATAACTCCAGCCGGTATTTCCTTTTCTGAATATTTTCTAATACTTCTTCTATTTAAGATTGCGCTAAAAAGGTCCATAATTTTTCACCTCAATTTAAATTCACCCCCAAATTTAGTCAAAATTCGGCTTTATGTGGTTGATTTTCTTGAAAATGATCAAATGGCAGTAAAATTTGCACTATCCACTAAATTGTTCGTTTTTGATCAGATTTTGAGGCTTTTTGCAAGCAAATAAAAAAATCTAAGTATATGTAAAGATTTTCCTATCGCCGTATGCAATTTTTTATTAACTTGCGATGTTTTGTGGGGAAACCTTTAGAGGGCTGCGAGTATCTAACTAATAAAACCCGATTAAAATAATTAAATAGGAGCTATTCCAATTGAAAATAACTAAGCAATTCACCAATAGAGAGAGTAAATCGTTAGATCAATACTTACAAGAAATTGGAAAAGTTGAGTTGCTAACACCTGATGATGAGATTGAGCTTGCAATCAGAATCAAAAAGGGTGATAAATCCGCTTTAGAAAAATTAACTAAAGCAAATTTGAGATTCGTTGTATCTGTTGCAAAACAGTTTCAAAACCAAGGATTATCTTTGGGTGATTTAATTAATGAAGGCAATCTTGGATTAATTAAAGCAGCTGAAAAATTTGATGAAACCCGAGGCTTTAAGTTTATTTCTTATGCAGTTTGGTGGATTAGACAATCCATTATGCAAGCCATCGCGGAGCAGTCGAGAATGGTAAGATTGCCATTAAACCGAGTTGGCTCGCTAAGTAAAATTGGTAAAGCTTATCGTGACCTTGAACAAGAATACGAAAGACAACCTACTACCGATGAACTAGCTGGAGTGCTAGAAATGAAAACAGAAGATGTTGCCTATGCACTACAAATTGCCGGAAGACACGTTTCTGTTGATGCGCCATTTTCCGGTGATGACGATAAAAACAGCTTACTTGATGTTTTGCAAAACGATCAGCAGCCAAACCCGGATCAAAAATTAATGGGCGAGTCGCTTAAGAATGAAGTGGCAAATGTTCTATCTTCACTAAGTGAGAGAGAAGCCGAAGTAATTAAATTATATTTCGGTATTAATAGTGAACATTCTGCAACTCTTGAAGAAATTGGTGATCGTTTTAATCTTACCAGAGAAAGAGTGCGGCAAATAAAGGAAAAAGCTTTAAGAAATTTGAAACACGCTCCTAAAACGAAACGCTTGAAATCTTATCTTGGTTGATTTCCAACAAATTCCCCGTCTTCCAAATTGAAGACGGGGTTTTTCTTTTTAGACTAACTTCATCCTAAAATTTTTCCCCCCTACTTTTTGTGATATAGGCGATTTATCAATTACATCTTTGATGTTATATTAAACTATCTGAACAAATCAATTGTTTAGTATCTAGATTATAAAGGAAAGTCGTAAAATGAAAAACGTATCGTCAATTTTTGTAATGCTATTTGCATTTACAATTACCTCATGCGGTTCTGAGAGATCTTCTAACAAAACTCAAGAGGAAGATTCGTTAACAACAAAGAACAAGAAGGTTCTTGTTAAAACAAAAGAAGGAGAGGACGTGGATAAACCGTTAATAAAATCCGAAGAAGAATGGAAAAAAGAATTAACACCGGAACAATATAAGGTCTTAAGAGAAAAAGGTACCGAAAGACCGTTTACTGGAGAGTATGATGAGTTTTTTGAAGAAGGAACATACTCTTGTGCGGCATGTGGTAATCCCCTATTTGATTCAGATGCGAAATTTAATTCGGGATGCGGATGGCCCAGTTATTCGGAAGTCCTTAAAAATGATCACGTGAAACTTATTGAAGATAAAAGTCATGGTATGATTAGAACTGAAGTACTTTGCGCAAGATGCGACTCTCACCTAGGACATGTTTTCGACGATGGACCCGCTCCGCTAGGTACGCGATATTGTATAAACTCGGTTTCTCTTGAGTTTAAGGAGAAGGATAAAAAGTAGAAGTCGACCAAAAAAAAATACGCAACTGCTGTGAAAATAAAAGCGATAATAACTGGTGTAACCGGAATGGTTGGAGAAGGAGTTCTTCATGAATGCCTTAATCATCCGGATGTTGAATCGGTATTGGTTATAAACCGTAAACCGTGCGGAGTAAAACACGAAAAACTAAAAGAAATTATTCACACAAATTTTTTCGATCTTTCTTCTATTGAAAATCTGATTACAGGATACAACGCTTGCTACTTTTGCGCAGGAGTATCCTCAATGGGGAAGAAAGAAGATGAGTATAAACGTATCACATATGATTTAACCTTAAACTTTGCAAAGGTTTTATTAAAGCTGAATCCCGATATGACTTTCTGTTATGTTTCCGGCTCCGGAACCGACAGCTCAGAAAAAGGAAAACTAATGTGGGCCAGAGTAAAGGGTAAAACAGAAAATGATTTGTCGAAACTTCCTTTTAAAGATGCTTATATGTTCAGACCAGGTTATATTCAGCCGATAAAAGGTTTAAAAAACACTTACAAAATCTATAAGTTCCTTTCTCCATTTTACCCAATTTTCGAAAAGATATTTCCTAAGTATGTAATTTCACTTGAAGAATTAGGTAACTCAATGATAAACGTTACACTAAATGATTACATGAAAAAAGTTTTAGAAAATTGGGATATAAGAAAATCTGGCAAATTATAACTTTCCCTTGTATTAGTTCAGGCCATATTTATTATTATCTTTTAGATAATCTAATTTTCAGATAACTGTTTTCATTACAGTCAAATGATTTCACTGTGACTACATTTTGAGATACACCATAATAACTAAAATGAGTGACATTTGTGCATGTCTGATTTCCGGAGAGCATATAAAGAACCTCATCTTTATCTGTGAGCGGCACATCTATTGCGCTAATCTCTTTTCTTATAAAATGTGAGGGCGGTCCTGGATCATCATATACCGATACCCAGTTAATATTTAGAATAGTATCACCACTTTCATTCAGCTGAAATTCAAGTGTATCAGCAAAAATATATTCTACTCTAGCTGCGACAAACCGTGTTCCAATCATTTCACCGCGAGCTATAAACGGTTCAACTGTTTCTTGTTCAAATGTACTTCCGTCTTCTCTTTCAAACAGTTTATTTACGAATAAGCTTAATTCGCAGTAATTGTAATCAAACTCTCCATTTCCGCCGCCATTATCAAAATCTTTCCCAACTTGTATCTTTAAATCAATATCAGATTGGCCTAAATAAAAGGGGGGTTCTCCCAGGCCATTAACTAATACTACCAGAAATTGTGTCATTCCAGCATCATAATATCCCTTCAAATTTGGGATCTCATAATCCTGAGCATGGGCTGTTCCGAGGTGAAAAATGTTTTCATTTTGTACACCGAACAAGACGAGCGACAATCCAAATTCTGTTACTGGTCCGGTAATATCGAGAAGCATTTTATATGTATCATCCGGAGGTTGATAATTAAGGTTAACCCTAAAAAGTCTTGCAGAAAGATCTGGATAAAGTCCAATATCCTTCGCTGCAAATACTTTTAGTGTGTCCAAATTATTGTTTACGTTCCAAACTTGATGGGCATTATTAGAAAAATAATTCTTTGGTAAATCATAAATTTCATTATTAATATATTTCTTATAAAAATCATGAAGCCAATCAACCAATAATCCATCCTTGTTATTTAGAAGAGCATCAGTTAGGTAACTGCCGTTTGCAAAATCGTTATATGTTTTTGAAAGTTCCTGCAATCCAAAACTCTCATCCTCAACCAAGTATTTAATCAGAGAGGACATTCCAATACCATGCGCAACGATCTTACGATCGAATCCACCGGTTGTCTGAGCACCCTCAATGCCGTTAAAGGGCGCCATAGCATTATCTAAAAATTTATCGGGGTATTTATACCCTGGATCAGTTGTGGTATATTTTTGAGCCCATGCTGAAATTGCCGAAACAAGCCAATAATTATTTTTGTAACCATGTGTTCTATCTGGTGTAGTGTGCAAAACAAAAACATAAGTGCTGATAAAGTATTCTAATAAATTTATCTTTATGGGCTCATAATCGCTATTATTAATTAGTCCGCTGTTGATATTAATGGTTTCTATTTCACCACCAACCGCATATTTCTGATTAATTAAGAGCACATCCCATTTTTCACCCTCATTTAAAGTAAGAGATAATTTCAAATCATCATGAGATATTTTATAAGTTTCTTCAAGTATTTCGCCAAGCTTCGCAATGCTCGATTTTAGCATTAGTAAAGGATACTTAATTCTAAAATTTTTTGTTTCAAAAATTTCATAATATAACACGGCCCCCAAGTACAAACTTAAATCAACATTATAAACAGAAGATTTGTATAGCTTAGCGGTTACATT
>JBGSOQ010000463.1:0-1900 GCA_041739035.1 Ignavibacteriaceae bacterium
CCCAAAGGTGTACTGATGCGCGAGTTAGTCAGCGTTTTTGATCTATGAAAGACTCAATTCTTACATAAGGAACTTTCATAACTGATCAAACTGTAGAAAAAGATTTTGTTAAATAATTTTTATGATGCTTTGTCTCTCTATTTTATGCTCATAGGACAAAATACTACTTTTGTCTCCTTAGAATTTTCTTTCTGAAGCTGGTTCTGATACTGTAAATTCGGCAGAGAATGATAATAGAGGTGTAAATTGAAATTTCTATTAGTACATTTTAACAATTTCACGTGCCTTCTGAAGCTCATGTAAATGCTGAGATCTTCTTCTGCTAATTTTTGGTCGATCTTTATTTTTTCAATAACATTTGTTTTTAACATCCCCATACTTTAAATTTGGCATCTATGAATTGAGGTTCCTGCTGATGGCGGATATAACTCCTTTCAAATTGACATTTTAACGGGGTCGTAGTTCAGTTGGTTAGAACGCCTGCCTGTCACGCAGGAGGTCGCGAGTTCGAGTCTCGTCGGCCCCGCTAGTTATTTTTATAATGTTTCTAATCCTTTTTTTGGGAAATTGGTTTACTTATATATTATTCACCTCAAAGATCAATAAATATTATGTAGGTGTTACAGAAAATCTCAAATGGCGTTTTGATCGACATAATCTTGGTTGGAGTAAATATACTAAAAGTGGAATACCATGGAAATTAGTATATCACGAATCCTTGATCTCGAAATCTGAAGCGTTGAAAAGAGAAAAGGAAATAAAAAACAAGAAAAGTCGTAAGTATATAGAAAGTTTAATTAGTGCAGGAGGTCGTCCCGAATGAAATTCGGGAAGTCTCGTCGGCCCCGCAAGTTTTAATACTATAATTTTTTGGAAGATTCTCTCATTCGTCAATATTTTTAACCATAAAAGACGTTAACGTTCCACAAATTATATTTGCACTTTGCAATTAATTTTTAACCTACAGTTTACTTCATCGGTAAATCCCTTAAGTATTCTGAAATATCAATAAATAAAAAGAAGGAACTACATAATGAACATTTTCGTAGGTAATTTAGCAAAGGAAGTTACCGAGCAGGATTTACAGACTTTATTTGCCGAGTGCGGTAATGTACGAAGCGTAAAAGTTATTAAAGATCTTTTTTCCGGTGAGTCAAAAGGTTTTGCCTTTATAGAAATGCCTGGCGCAGCAGAAGCTCAAAAAGCAATAACTGAACTCAATACTAGGGATTTAAAAGGAAAAAAAATTGTGGTTAACGAAGCCCGTCCGCGAGAGGATGACAGGCGTCGAGGCGGTCATAAAGGCGGCAGCGGTGGTAGAAGAGGTGGTAGCAGCGGTGGCGGCGGAAATCGCGGTGGCAGCAGCGGTGGTGGTAGAAGAAGCTGGTAATTCCATTTTTGATTACAAAACCCTTCATATTTCTGAAGGGTTTTTTTATTTCATTCCTTTAAATTGATCCGAAAATATTATGTTGAAATGTGATTTAGGACGTTGCTTCATTTCAGATTAATTTATATTATTCTATCGGTTAAAATATCACTCTACAATCAGTCGAGGTTAAATCATGTATTACAACATCAACAGAGTAGATTATTTTTACACAACAGTAAAAGATCAGCCCGGTGAAGCATATAAGCTTCTTTCGGCATTAGCCGATTTGGGTGTAAATCTTCTTGCCTTCAATGCGATCCCATTAGGATCTGCTGGTGCTCAGCTAAGTCTCTTTCCTGAAGATTCTTCAATGCTTACAACAATTGCAAAAAAAGCTGGTATTGTGCTAGAAGGTCCAAATCCTGCACTCTTAATTCAGGGTGATGATAATGTTGGCGTATTAGCTGAAATTCATCAGAAACTTTTTAATGCTGATATAAATGTTTATTCGGCTAATTGCGTTACCAC
>JBGSOQ010000467.1:0-4174 GCA_041739035.1 Ignavibacteriaceae bacterium
GAAGCAACAGCAAGATAATCCGGTTTTGTATCCTCCAATATTTTAATAAGCTGGCTTACAAATCCAAATACAGCAGAAGTGGGTTCACCCTTGGCTGTTGATAGCGGACGGCTGATGAATGCAAAATAGGCTTTATAAGCAATTGCCATTGCATCGATTATTACAAATTTTTTAGACACGTTAATCCTTTAAATACTTTATCTCACATTATCAAATTATTAATTTAAACTTTGCGACTTAGCGCTTTTACAGTGAAATAAATTTACCGCTAATACGCAGAGACGCTAAGAATTATTCTTCTTCTTACTGTAATATTTCCAATAAAAATAGATTGGCAAGCCAAGCAAAATTAAAATTGATCCCATTGCTGCATCTTGTGAATCAGAAATTATTGAATTAATCAAAAATAAAAATGAAAATATCACAAATATTGCCGGCACAATTGGGTATCCCCAAACTTTATAGGGTCGCTTAACATCTGGCATTTTCTTTCTGAGAACGAATACTCCAGCAGCACCGAGCATGTAGAATAACCATGCGGCAAAAATTACATAGTCAGTTATGGTATCAAATGATCCGGATAATACAAGAACACATGACCAAATTCCTTGAACTACCAATGATACATGAGGTGTTCCAAACTTTGGATGAATTTTACCGAGCGGCGAGAAAAACAATTTATCTCTGGCCATTGCAAACTGAACTCTAGCTGTTGCGAGTATACTCCCATTCAGTGCACCAAAGGTCGAGACTACTACAGCGATTGAAATTATCGAAGCGCCATTCACCCCGAAAATCTTTTCAGCAGCAGTTGCCCCAACTAATGGAGACTTTGACATTTCATCAATTGGAAGTATATAGAGGAAAGCTAAGTTGATGAGAACATAAACAGCCATAACTATCAAAGTTCCGTAAAGTAAAGCTAAAGGAACATTTCTTTGCGGATCTTTAACTTCGCCTGCAACAAATGTTACATTATTCCAACCATCGTAGGCCCAAAATGCTCCGGCTAATGCTAAACCTATCACAGAGATTATGTTTGTCATTGTCTCGGCTGGAATCTGAAAGTTTGAATACACATTTGCAAAGCTGCCTTGTCCAAATGTGAAAAGAAGTATAGCTAAAAGAATTATCGAAGCTATTTTAATAAACGTTACAATGGTCTGTACGATTCCTCCAAATACAACTCCCAAATAATTCACTCCGGTTAAAAAGAGTATGCAAACAATTGCTACCGCTTTTGTTCCGAAATCAAGGAAGGGATAAATCTTTCCGACAAAAGGCATGAATATCGAAAAGTCCTGAACCGATTGAGGTAATTGCGGATACATGAAAAAATATCCGAGATATTCGGCGAAGACATAAGCAATTGCGGCTTGGCTTCCAGTTTGAATGACAGCAAAGATTGACCAGCCGTATAAAAATGCCGTAAAGTCGCCATACATTTTTCTGAAATAAACATATTGTCCGCCGGTTGCATCAATCATTCCAGCTATTTCGGCATTTGTCAATGCACCAATGAATGTAATTAATCCAGCGACTATCCAAACCAGAATTAATAATTCTGGAGACATCAACTGACCAGCCATTGTTGCGGGTTTTCTGAATATGCCTGAACCGATCATTGAACCGGCTACAATCATCATTGCAGCAGTTAAACCTAATCCACGAACGAGTTGAGTTTTCTTTTGAGGAGCATCCATTAACATTCTCTACAATTGTTGAAATGAAAATAAAGATTAGATGTGTAAATTCAAAAAATGATAGTCGATCTGTTTTCCATGTATCTTAGACAGAATTTCACGTTTCGGTTTTGATGGTATTGAAAACGCCAAATTAATATCGCCTATTAAGATAATTCTCATAATTCGATGCAATAACTTTTCTATACATTGATATAATATGAAGAATAATGTTTAAGATAGTTGTAAATATTGACAAAAATCATTATAGTATATAAAATATTGTTGGAGAATTATATGAAAAAAATAAATCTTAAAACCCTTGAGAAAAAAATTGTTTTAAGACAACTAAAGATTGAAGACTATAAAGAAGTTATTGAATTACAGACATTGTGTTTTTCAGGAATGCAAACCTGGAAATTAGAACAGTTCAAAAGTCAGTTAAATATATTTCCTGAAGGGCAGTTTTGTATTGAGTTAGCTGGAAAAATTGTAGCTTCTTCGAGCAGTCTAATAATTGATTTTGATTTATATGAAGACACAGATGATTGGAAAAAATTAAGTGATTCTGGTTACATAACAAACCATGATCCTGACGGTGAAACACTTTATGGTATCGAAATAATGGTTCACCCCGAATACCGTGGTTATAAATTAGCAAGACGATTGTATCAGGCGCGGAAAGACTTGGCAGTTCAGCTAAATCTAAAAAATATTATAATCGGTGGAAGAATTCCCGGTTATGGTAACTATAAGAATGACTTAAGCGCGCGTGAATATGTACAGAAAGTGATGAATAAAGATATTTTTGATCCAGTTCTTACAACACAGCTTGCAAATGGATTTGTTTTGAAGAGAATCATCTCGGCATATATGAGAAGTGATGAAGAATCTGGAGGTTATGCGACTTTATTGGAATGGTCCAATATAGATTACGTGCCGCCCAAAGGAAAAAAAGTTGTTACTTCAAAAAAGATAAGAATTTGTGCAGTTCAGTATCAGCTGCGGGAAATCAAAAGCTTCGATGATTTAGCAACGCAATGTGAATATTTTACAGATGTTGCTTCAGGATATAAAACCGACTTTGTTTTGTTTCCCGAAATTTTCACTCTTCAGTTGCTATCATTTTTGCCGCATGAAAGGCCTGGAATTGCCGTACGAAAACTAGCTGAGTTCACGCCGCGTTATCTCGAATTGTTTACGAATCTTGCTATTAAGTACCACACTAATATTATTGGGGGTTCTCATTTTACACTTGAAGATGATAATCTTTACAACATTGCTTATTTGTTTAGAAGAGATGGCACACTAGAAAAACAGTACAAAATTCACATCACACCTAATGAACGCAAATGGTGGGGCGTAAAACCTGGTGATAAAATTGAAGTATTTGAAACTGACTCCGGAAAAATAAATATTCAAATTTGTTATGATGTTGAATTTCCAGAACTAAGTCGAATTGCTGTGTCTAAAGGTGCAGAAATTATTTTCGTGCCGTTTTGTACAGACGAAAGACATGGTTATTTACGTGTTCGAAAATGTGCTGAAGCTAGATGTATTGAGAATGGCGTATTTGCAGTGCTTGCTGGAAATGTAGGAAATTTACCTTTCGTAGAGAATATGGATATTCAATATGGTTTATCAGGAATTTATACACCTTCGGATTTTATGTTTTCGCGAGATGCAATTGCAGCAGAATGCACACCAAACGTAGAAACAGTTATTATTCATGATGTTGATCTTGAACTTCTTAAACGGCACAGATCAGAAGGCAGTACACTTAATTGGTTTGATAGAAGACGAGATCTTTATGAAGTTATCGTTAAAAAGTAATAAATTGTTTTATTATTTTTAATCATTATGCAAGAATTTCTACAAACATATCTCGGCTTATCATTAGAGGTTCAGAGAAAAATTTTTGAATCATTGTTTGTGATTTTTATTATCCTGCTTCTTCAAAAGCTGATTAAGAGAATCATAATTTCTAAGATCCAAGATATAAAGGCGAGATACCAGTGGCAAAAGATTTCATTATATATTGCCGTTTTTATTATAATATTTTCACTTGCAAACACTTGGCTGCAAATTTTCGGTTCAGTCGGGACATTTCTCGGATTAATTTCTGCTGGTATTGCAATTGCTCTTAAAGATCCTCTTGTAAACATGGTTGCGTGGGCATTCATTCTCATACGACAGCCATTTAAGGTTGGCGATAGAATTCAAATTGGTAAAATAGCTGGTGACGTTATCGATATTCGCTTATTTCAATTTTCGATTAATGAAATTGGTAACTGGGTAGATGCCGATCAAAGTACTGGCAGAATTATTCACATTCCTAATGGAATTGTTTTTACTGAACCGCAAGCAAATTATTCTGCTGGTTTTGAATATATCTGGAATGAAATTCCTGTACTTTTAACTTTTGAAAGCAACTGGAAAAAAGCAAAACAAATTCTAACTGAGATTGTCAATCACCACGGAATCATGCTTAG
>JBGSOQ010000468.1:0-8305 GCA_041739035.1 Ignavibacteriaceae bacterium
TTAAGCATCGGATATTCTAATGCAAGAACCATTGGTGAATTTAGAGCTTGCTATCGAGCATGGCCTAAACGAAGAAGAATTTGAAAGAATTAAAAAAACCTTAGGAAGAATTCCGACCTATACTGAACTCGGAGTTTTCAGCGTAATGTGGAGTGAACATTGCAGCTATAAAAATTCCATTAAGCTTTTAAAAACTTTGCCTCGTTCCGGTGGACGATTGCTTGTTGAAGCCGGTGAAGAGAATGCAGGATTGGTTGATATTGGTGACGGACTTGCTGTTGCATTCAAGATTGAAAGTCATAATCATCCATCAGCAGTAGAGCCTTATCAAGGTGCCGCAACCGGGGTAGGTGGAATTATGCGTGATATTTTTACAATGGGTGCACGCCCAATTGCTTCTCTCGATTCTTTGAGGTTTGGTAAACTCGATGATGCAAGAACACGCTATCTGTTTGATGGAGTTGTTCGGGGAGTTGGAGATTATGGTAATTGTCTCGGAATCCCCACAGTTGCCGGCGAAGTATATTTTGATGAATCTTATCAGGATAATCCATTAGTGAATGCTATGTCAGTCGGATTGGTTGATACCAAACATATTGCTTCTGCAATTGCTTCCGGTAAAGAAAATAAAGTTATGATTGTAGGTTCGTCAACGGGAAGAGATGGAATTCACGGAGCTACTTTTGCATCCGAAGAAATCTCTGAAAAATCGGAAGCAAAGCGTCCGTCCGTTCAAGTTGGTGATCCATTTACGGAAAAACTTTTACTTGAAGCATCACTGGAAATAATAAAAAATGGTTGGTTGATTGGAATTCAAGATATGGGTGCAGCTGGAATTGCTTGCTCGACAAGTGAAATGAGTGCAAAAGGAAAATCTGGAATGAAACTTAATTTAGATAAAGTTCCATTGCGCGAAAAAGGTATGTCTGCTTACGAAATTATGTTGTCCGAAAGTCAAGAAAGAATGTTGTGTGTTGTAAAAAAAGGTTTTGAGGATAAAGTAAAAGAAGTGTTTGAGAAATGGGATCTTCATTGCGAGATTATTGGCGAAGTAACTGATGATGGATTACTGCGTATAGATTATCGAGGTGAAAATAAAGCTGTTATGCCCGCATATGAGCTTGTACTTGGAGGCGGGGCGCCTGTGTATGTTAGGGAAACCAAAAAACCCGCTTACTTGAAAGAAACTCGCGCATTTGATTTTTCGAAATTATCAAAACCAAAAAATCTTTCAGAAACGTTTAAAAAAATATTTTCTTCACCGAATATCGTTTCTAAAAAATGGGTTTATGAACAATACGACTCAATGGTTCGAACAAACACAATTGTTGGTCCTGGATGTGATGCTGCGGTAATTCATATAAAAGATACTGACAAAGCCCTCGCAATGAAAACAGATTGTAATTCAAGATATGTGTATTTGAATCCGAAAGATGGAACAAAAATAGCAGTCGCTGAATCGGCACGGAACATAGTTTGTTCCGGAGGAACTCCACTTGCAATTACTAACTGCTTGAATTTTGGTAATCCTTACAAGCCGGAAAATTATTGGCAGTTCAGTCAAGCAATAGAGGGAATGGGTGAAGCCTGCAGATTCTTTAACACACCGGTTACGGGAGGAAATGTTAGTTTTTATAATGAATCACCGAACGCTGCTGTTTATCCAACACCAACAATTGGAATGGTGGGACTTGTAGAAAAGTTATCGCATATCACTACATCATTCTTCAAATCTCAAGGTGATTTGATTTATGTGTTAGGAGAGGATTTTGAAGAATTGGGAGGAAGCGAGTATTTAAAAGTAATTCATAATAATGTTGTGGGTAACTGTCCGCGAATAAATCTGCATGTAGAACAGAATCTTCATGAAACAATTTTTACTCTCATCAAAAATAAATTAATTGAATCAGCGCATGATGTTTCTGAAGGTGGAATTATCAGTGCATTAGCTGAATGCTGCATAATCAATGAGGAAAATTTAATTGGGGCTGAGGTAAATATTCCTATAACCACACGTGAAGATTTTTCTTTATTCTCAGAAAGTCAATCAAGAGTGATTGTTTCTGTAAAAGAAAAAAATCAAAAAGAGTTTGAATCTCTTCTGAACGACAAAAATCAAATTTACTTTTATTTAGGTAAAACGATGAAAAAGAATTTTACTGTAAATAATAAAATTACTTTAGAACTGAAAGAACTCTCTGACATTTATCACAACACAATCCCCGAATTAATGAATGCTTAGATTCAAGTTTGTTCATGAGTTACTTGAGAAAGCGAGAAGTTCTCATGCGTATGAGCAGTTCAGAAAACTAAGGTTTCTGCTTCATCTTACTCCGTCTTTTCGTAAGGTAAAGGATTTTTCAGCTCACTATTTCGGCGGGCTTTATCAACGAATGGATGAACACCACATCTTTTTATTCGGAGGCGGATTAGCATTTTCAATATTCATCTGTATAGTTCCGTTCGTGCTTATCATTTTTTCTGTGCTGGGTTCAATTCTCGATTCAACTTATATGCAATATCAAGTAAACTTGCTTATTGAAACAGTTATTCCTTACTACCAATATGCTGAGTTTGTTAAAAAAATAATTTTTGCGAGAATTACCGAAGTTATTCAATACAAAACGATTGCTGGTATTGTCGGTGCGTTCGGTTTATTAGTTGCGGCAAGCGGATTATTCAGCAGCATGAGAACGATTCTAAATAAAATATTTGGTCTTAAAACTGAAGAACCGGTACTGCTAGCTAAGCTAAAGGATTTTGCACTAGTAATGCTTGTGATTCTAATTTTCTTTGTTTCTACGGTTCTAATGCCAGCATTTGATGTTCTGAGAAAAGCGGCAAATAAAATATACAGCATCCAATTTCTTCAATCAGGAGTAGTTGAAGATATAATTTTATCAATCGTTTCACTTTCTTTAATATTTATTCTTTTCTCAATTCTTTACATAGTTGTCCCCAAGAAAAAGATCGGAAGAAAAGCTGTTTTTGTAGGTGCATTCTGGGCAGCGCTGCTTTGGGAAACCGCAAAGCAGCTGTTCGGATTCTATATTTACAATTTTGCTGCGTTCGGAAAAATTTATGGTGCTTATGCTTTAGTAGTGGTTGTAGCATTTTGGATTTTCTACGCTTCAATCGTTTTCATCATTGGTGCAGAGATAGGGAAGCTTTATTCGGAAAGGAGAGAAATTCTTGTAAAGGGAACCTAGTTTCTAGGATGATAAACTTCAAATTCCTCCAAATATCTTCATTTTTCCTATATTTTTTCCTCTTTTGGTAGAAAATTACGCAATAGCATTGCACATAAATTTTTCTTGACATATAAGCATTTATATCTTATTTTTAATCAGATAAAAAAATCCGATTATAAAAATGACAGTATTCTTTTCCAAAAAATGTGAATATGCTTTGCAGTCAATTCTCTTAATGGCTGTGTCATCAGCCGAGGAAAACCACCCTGCCGAAGAGATTTCCAAGAAGCTGAATATTCCCAGAGAGTTCATTTCAAAAATTTTACAGAGTTTAACTGATAGCGGAATTGTTCAATCAAGAAAAGGGAAATCAGGCGGCTTTAAACTTGCGAAGCATCCATCAAAAATAAAACTAATTAATATTGTAGAGGCGGTTGATGGCTTGGAAAGTTTCAACACTTGTGTTTTAGGTTTTCCGAAATGTTCAGCCGAAAATCCATGTCCTCTTCATGATAAATGGGGAGAGCTGCGGAACAAAGCTTATGAAATGCTCAGCGAGGAGAATCTTGAGCATTTCAAAGAAATTACTGTTCAAAAAATTAATAGCATTTAGATTGTTGTTAAAGGAAATGATAGAAAAGAATAAAATAATTCGTAATACAGAAAAGCCAATTCAAAAATATAGGTTTCTCGTTCAGATTTTATTTGCTCTAATGTGTATATGGATTGGATATGAGTTTTACTTGTTTGTAAGATATTTAGAAACGGGAGGAACAGTATCCTATATTAACCGCCCGCCTGGTGTTGACGGATTTTTACCAATCAGTTCGCTGATGAGTTTTTACTATTTCATATCAACCGGAAATATCCATTCGGCGCATCCTGCTGGAATGTTCATTTTTCTTGGAATTGTTTTGATGTCGTTAGTAATAGGGAAATCATTTTGCAGTTGGATGTGTCCTGTCGGCTTTCTTTCCGAACTCATTGGAGATTTTGGTGAGAAGATATTCAAAAGAAAAATTATATTACCTAAACTTTTAGATTATCCGCTCCGAAGTCTGAAATACTTGCTTCTTGGATTTTTCTTGTACTCTATTTTTTACTTAATGACTGCTGCCGCAATTAAAGCTTTCCTGGATAGTCCTTACAATCTAGTTGCTGACATTAAAATGTATTATTTCTTTGCCGACATTTCGCAGATGTCGTTGATTGTCATATTAATTTTGTTTTTACTTTCAATTGTAATTCGGAATTTCTGGTGCAGATATCTGTGTCCTTATGGTGCTTTGCTTGGAATTGCATCTCTTCTAAGTCCGATTAAAATTAAGCGTAATACTACAAGCTGTATTGATTGTAACCTCTGTGCAAAAGCATGTCCTTCAAACATAAAAGTGGATAAAGTACGAACAGTTTTGTCAGATGAATGCACAAGCTGTTTAAGTTGCATTGACGCTTGTCCTGTGGCTAATACACTTGAGCTCCAATCAATTCTTTCAGCAAAAAAACGAATTTCAAAAAGGGTCGTTACAATTGCTGTAGTTTCAATCTTCATGCTTGTAACAGGGATTGGAGTGTTTACCGGTAATTGGCAAAATGATTTGACAAAAGAAGAGTATATATTACACTATAACTACATGGGTTCATATGGACACCCAACTGGTGCTAAAGAATTTAGAATACTTAATGAGCAATCCTCAAGTGGAAAGAAGGAAGAAGTTCTAAAGGAAACCCGAAATGAATCGTCAAACAAAAAATTCTAAACAAATCAATATTTATCGCGAGATGATGATGAAAAAAACATTAGTAAAGGTATCTTTAACTATAATTATTTTATTTGTGGTAATTTCGTTAATACCCATTCAAGGGTGCAATCGATCTCATTCATCTGAGATTGAAGGAACTGAAATTGCCACGTTAACTTATGCTCCATTTGTTCCTGCTCCAATCAGCCGTAGTCATCCAACTAAAGTAATTATTGATTTAGAAACCAAAGAAGTTACACGCCGGCTAGCTGATGGTGTTGAATATGTGTTCTGGACATTTGGCGGAAGAGTTCCTGGAAAATTTATTCGGGTTCGAGTTGGAGATTTGGTTGAATTTAATCTTCATAATAATATGTTAAGTAAAATGCCCCACAACATAGATCTACATGCGGTAACAGGTCCAGGCGGCGGTGCAGCCTCATCATTTACGGCTCCGGGTCATACTTCAACATTTTCATTTAAAGTAATTAATCCTGGATTATATGTATACCATTGTGCAACTGCACCGGTAGGAATGCACATTGCAAACGGTATGTACGGACTAATTTTAGTTGAACCTGAAAATGGACTACCACGAGTCGATCGAGAATTTTACGTGATGCAAAGTGAATTCTATACTGAAGGTAGGTTCGGCGAACTTGGAGTTCAGCCTTTCTCACAACAAAAAGCGGTTGATGAAGATCCATCCTATGTCGTTTTTAACGGAGCGGTTGGTTCATTAGTAGGCGAAAATTCCTTAAAAGCAAAAAAAGGCGAAACAATTCGCTTGTATATTGGAAATGGAGGGCCAAATTTGATTTCATCTTTTCATGTGATTGGTGAAATTTTTGATTATGTGTACGGCGAAGGTGGATCTTTGATATCTCAAACAAATGTTCAAACTACGCTTTTACCGGCGGGTGGTTCTGCAGTGGTCGAGTTTACAGTTGATGTTCCCGGTACATTTATCCTTGTTGATCATTCAATCTTCCGCGCTTTTAACAAAGGCGCACTTGGCATGCTGGAAGTTAGTGGAAAAGAGGATTTGACAATATATTCCGGCAAGCAGAAAGATGATATTTATTTAAAATATGAAGATGAAGATGAAAAATCTTCGAGCTTACAAACTGACATAAAACCCTTACCTGAAGGTAAATTAAATGATATTAAAGATTTGATAGCTGTTGGAAAGAGTATCTACACATCAACCTGTGCAGCATGTCATCAGCTTGAAGGACAGGGTATACCAAAAGTATTTCCACCTTTAGCTAAATCAGATTTCCTTAACAAGGATAAAAACGTTGTAATAAATGCAGTTCTTGCTGGCAAAACAGGAATGATTACAGTTAATAATGATAACTACAACGGCGTCATGCCGCCTCAGAATCTAAATGACCAGGAGATTGCAGCAGTTTTGACATACGTTTACAGTCAATGGGGTAATTCAGGAAAAACTGTTACCGCGGAAGAAGTAAAAAATATCCGCTCAAAAGTTAATGTAGTGAAGAAATGAGAACTCCTGAGAATTCTTTGTTTATTGGAGTATTAATTTTTGTCTTAGCTTGTTCGGTTTCTTTTAGCCAAAAAGGAAATGTAACCGATATGGTTAAGATTTCTGGAGGAAATTACCTACTGCTTTACAAGTCCGAAGATACTGCATTACAAAAAGTAAACTCTTTTTACATAGATATTTTTGCTGTCACTAATTCAGAGTATTTGGAATTTGTTAAAGCTAATCCCAAATGGCAGCGTTCAAAAGTAAAAAATATTTTTGCAGATGAATCATATCTGAATCATTGGAAAAATGATCTTGAGTTAGGAGAGAATATTAATCCGAAAAGTCCGGTGACAAATATTTCGTGGTTTGCGTCAAATGCGTATGCTAAATGGAAAGGGAAGCGACTGCCAACGATTGCAGAATGGGAGTATGTAGCTGCTGCTAATAAAACGAAACCAAATGCTGGTGATGATCCTGAATTAGTAAAAACAATTTTGGATTGGTATTCACATCGCTCACTTGAAAAGCTTCCGGATGTTGGAACAACTGATAAGAATTATTGGGGAGTACATGATATTCATGGCATTATCTGGGAATGGGTGTACGATTTCAATACTGCTACAGTTTCTGGAGAATCCAGGGGCGATGTCAGTATTGATCGAAATTTATTTTGCGGAAGCGGATCTTTAAATGCAACTAATGTAAGAAACTATCCTGCATTCATGAGATTCGGATTCAGAAGCAGTCTAAAAGCAAATTACTGTGTTAATAACTTAGGTTTTAGATGTGCTCAAGATATCAAATAAAAATTTGAGGTATAAGAATGAAAAAGCTTTATTTATTAGCTTTTACTCTTTTAATTGTTATTGTTTTCTTTACATTCTATTTCATTTTGTCAAAGGATTCAGAATCCTCGGAGGTAAAATTATCCAGCAGATCTTCTACTGAAAAAATGAGTGACATTAAGAATGATATTGAAAAAAAATCTTGCTGCAGTGAGGAAGACGCTGCAGAATATTCTGAAAATTCCATTTATAATTTAGAATCTGATTGGATAACTCAAAACGGGGCTGAAATAAACTTGGGAAGCTTACGCGGGAAACCTGTTATATTGACTTTGTTTTATGCAAGCTGCACTTATGCATGTCCTATTCTTATAAATGATATGAAGAAAATTGAGTCATCTCTTTCGAGGAATAAATTAAATGATTTTAGGTTTGTTCTTGTATCAATTGATCCTGACAGAGATAAGCCTGAAAATCTTCTGAAAATATTTAAGATGAACAATCTTGATTCCAAGAGATGGACTTTACTTACCGGTAATAAAGATAATGTGATGAATCTCGCTGCACTGATTGGTTTTAAGTTTAAAGTTGATGGTAAAGGAGGGTTCTCTCATTCCAATTTAATAACTCTGCTTAATGAGGATGGAGAAATTGTACATCAGCACGTTGGTCTTAATCAAAATGTAGATGACGCTCTTCTCGTGCTTAACAAGTTGAACTAAACCATTTATTTACAAAAATTATCAAATTACAAAAAATTACAAGGCAAGCCTCAAGTCTATACTCTACTAATAAAAACAAAATACTTCGTATATTTTCTATGTAATTATTATCTTTTCATGAAACGTCACAAAGCATTTCAAACACTATCTCACGATCATCATCACGGATTGGTATTAGCTCAAATTGTAAAATCCGGAAGCCCCGAATATAAAGGTCTACCAAAAACTAGCGCTGGCAAGAGGGATTACACATTGAGATCTTTCGAGGAGAATTTAGTTCCTCACTTTAAAAAGGAAGAAGAAATTCTATTTCCTCTTGCGAGAAATAAGAGAAAAGAAATTAGTGAACTAGTTGATGAACTTATTG
>JBGSOQ010000154.1:0-5550 GCA_041739035.1 Ignavibacteriaceae bacterium
TGTGCTTGTAAAGCGCAATTTCTATTGAGGAATGGAGACTTCTTTCATCGAATGGTTTCATTATGTAACCAGAGGGATCAGTTAACTTTGCACTTTGAATTGTTTTTTCATCTGCATAGGCAGTTAAATAAATAACCGGTACATCAATTTTCTGTTTAATTCTGTGCACAGCTTCAATACCGTTAATTTTGCCGCCAATCATAATATCCATTAATATAATGTCTGGCCTTTCTTCAATTGCCTTTTCGATCGCGTTTTCACCTGATCTAACAACATCAATTACTTGATAATTTAGTCGCACAAGTGTGTGTTTCAAATCAATGCCAACAATACTTTCGTCTTCAACAATCAAAATTTTTATTTTCTTATTCATGTTGACCTGTTACAGGTAAAGTGAATGTGAATATTGTTCCTTGATGTAATTTACTTTGAATTTTGAGTATTCCGTTATATAGCAGAGATTAGAAATAATTTCTCTCAAATCAAATGAGAGAAGAGTTTCATCCTTAACAATTAAAATTCGCGGTTTAATTTCCAATTAACACTCAGAAAAAAAATATTGGTTAAATAGAAAAAATTGACACCAAAATAGTCCAAATCTCAAAAAGAGAATATCTTAGAAACTTTTCTAACCCTAAGATGGAATGAAAAATACTAAAAATCCACTATTATCATAGTATTTCTGGCAGATTATTATTTATTTCTCCAAGTCACAAATTATGGGTCTGACGGGTGGTTAATTGCTAATCAAAAAACCTTAACATGAACAATTGTGTAAAGCAGTAATGATGACAAAAATAAAACTTGACTGACTGACTAATCATTACTATCTTTATGTAGATTAAATCTTAATAATAGAGCAAAGCTAAATGAAATCAGCGGCAGAATTAAAATTTGGTGAAAAAGTGATTATCTTGAATGTTGATTCCTCTCACCCATCGTCTCGAAGAATCTTAGAAATCGGGTTTACACCTGGTCAGGAAATAGAACTGATTAACTCATCATTTTTTAACGATCCGCTGGCATTCTCAGTTAGAGGAACTTTGATTGCTTTGAGACGCAATGAAGCTGATTGTATAAAAGTTGAATGAGTTTATCCACTACAGCAAGAATTCCCCTCATCACCTTGGTTGGACCTCCTAATTCAGGAAAAACAACCCTATTCAATTTCTTAAGCGGCAACAACTTTAAAACTGCTAACTATCCGGGTGCAACGGTTGAATACTCAATAGGAAAATTCCAATCCAAATATTCCCTCAAAGCTAATTTATTGGATTCACCCGGAATTGTAAGCTTAGTCGCCAATTCTCCAGATGAAGAAGTCTCAATCAGGTCTTTGCATATTCACCCTGTATTAGGGCAACCAGATTTAGTTATTGTAACGGTAGATACCAGCCAATTATCCCGGCATTTGTTATTAGTCAATCAGCTTAAAAAAGCTGGTTTTAATATCATCATTGCATTAACAATGGTTGATATTCTTCAAAGGAAAAGATTAGATATAAATTCTGCTAAATTGGGTGAGTTATTTGATTGTGAAGTTGTAAAGATTGATGGAAGAACAGGCAAAGGAATTGAAAATCTTGTATTGAAAATTGAAAGTGCATTCCTGCCTAAAAATATAAAGCCCTCTCAAACCACAAAAACAAATTTGGGAAATGACATAAACGATTTAATTGAGACGTACAAAAATATTGAGGAAATTGAATCTGAAGTATTGTTTAGTATTGATAAACCTTCTGAGTTACCAAATATTTCAAGGGCTAATAAACAGCTTAGAATGCTTATTGACCCTAAAAGTAAAATTGAATGTTACAAAATTGATGCGCGCACTTTAAAGATTGATAAGATTCTACTTCATAGGATTTGGGGTTTAGGTGTTTTCTTTGGAGTTATGACATTGACTTTCACTTCAATTTTCTGGTTAGCTGAGCCCCTTATTAGCTTAGTTGATAACCTCTTTGGAATGCTCTCAAACGAATCAATAAAATTATTCGGGTATGGGTGGTTGGGTGATTTAGTTGCCAATGGAATAATAAGTGGAACCGGCTCAATTCTTGTTTTCGTTCCACAAATAATTATTTTGTTTCTGATCCTTGGATTGCTTGAAGACACAGGATATTTAGCCCGTGGTGCAATGTTAATTGATAAGCCTCTTTCAAAAATTGGATTAAACGGAAAATCATTTGTTCCAATGTTATCAGGTTTTGCTTGCGCAATACCAGCAATTTTAGCTACACGAACAATTCCCAACAGACGCGAAAGACTTCTAACCATTTTTATTATTCCTTTGATGAGCTGCAGTGCAAGACTGCCTGTGTATGCATTACTTCTTGCATTTATTCTTCCAGCAGAAAATTCATGGCTCGGAGGATTTTTACTTGCGGCAATTTACATTTTTAGCATAATTTCTTCAGTGATAATTGCCAGCATTATTAATAAAATGAGAAATAAACTCATCAATGCGGAAGACAATTCTTCATTCATATTAGAGCTGCCAGCGTATCGAACACCAAAATTAAAAGTCGTACTGAATAATACATTCACAAGTACAACAACTTATCTTAAAAAAGCAGGTCCCATCATTTTGATTTTATCCTTATTACTTTGGGTACTGACCAATTTACCTAATATGAATCCTGACATTGATAAAACTGGATTAACTGATGCAGAAGTGATGAGTTTAACCAAAGCCGAAAGATTATCAACATCATATGCGGCCGATTTGGGCAAAATAATACAACCGGTTATGGCACCAATAGGAATGGATTGGAGAGTAGGAGTTTCTCTAATTGCGGCATTTGCTGCACGCGAAGTATTTGTAAGCTCATTAGCATTAATTTTTAAAGTGACCAGTGATGAAACAACTTTGCAGAACACAATCGTCAGCGCAATGCGTAATGCAACCATTGGAAATACTGGACAAAAGTTATTCACGACCTCAACCATAATCGGTTTAATAATTTACTTTATTTTTGCAATGCAGTGCCTCTCAACAATCGCCGTGTCTCGAAAAGAATCCGGAGGCTGGCGTATTCCAATTTTGCAAATCGTAATTTTTACAGCTGCCGGATATTTACTGACTTTTCTTTCGGTAAATGGTTTAAGAGCATTAGGATTGGATTAATCTTTTACTTTAGTTAAAATTTTTTCTATCAAGAATATATTTTATTAAAAATAATAAATAAGTATTGAAAACTTGAGAAATAAACAGGCTGCAGAAATTCTTAAGGATTTTCTTAGGAACGGTAAAAACAGAATTACTCCTGAACGATTTGAAGTAATGGATTCAGCATTAGAGTACGATGGACATTTCGGTGCGGATGATCTTTATATAATCATGAAGAATCAGAAATCCAGAGTATCGCGTGCAACAGTATATAAAACTCTTGAATTGTTGGTGCAATGCGATCTGCTAAGTAAGAGAAATTTTGGTGACAATATGACTCGCTACGAAAGCAGCTTTAAAAGACAAAGTCATGATCATTTGATTTGTATGGATTGCGGAAGAATTGTGGAATTCACAAACAGTTCTTTAAATGAAATTCCACAAGAACTATCTGATAATCTTGGCTTTACTTTTGAGAACTATTCTTTTAACATTTTCGCACGATGTAAAAACACTAAAACATGTAAATACTTTAATAAGAAATAATGTTTCCTCTGACAACTTGATTCATGAATATGAATAATAAATATCCTCTTATTTGGAAAAAAGATAACTTTTCAATTAAAATATTTTGTTCAATACCAAATATTGCAACCGGTATTTTACTTAAAGCAGGAGTATCGCATTTTATTATTGATCCGGGCGACGGGATTCTACGTGATTTAAATAAGGAAATTGGCACCACAAATCTTTTGGCTATCGAGGATATTTTTGTCTCGCACGGTCATCACGATCATGTCGGGGGTGTTTGGTCCTTACTAACTTATCTTAGGGTAATGAATAAGAAATCTCCTCTAGCGATCTATTTCCCAAAAGACTGCGTTGAAATCAAAAGTATCCACAGTGCTTTTATGAAAGTTTATTCTAAAACGATCAGCTATAAAATCATCCTAAAAGAACTTCATTCTGCAAAGCCTTTTAGCCGAAAAACTGTTTCGATAAAACCGTTTCCGGTTATTCATAGAGAGTATCTGCGTGATGGAGTGAAAACCCGGCAGGTTCCTGCGTTGGGATATACATTTACCTTCAACGGCAAGAAAATTTGTTATGGCGGCGATACAGCTTATTGCAAGGATCTGGTTATAAATGCAAAGAATTCTGATCTGGCAATTTTAGAGGCCGGACACAATGACGATACTCCCGATGAAATGCATATGACATTAGCAGAAGCAAAATCTATTGGTAAAACTGCGAAAGAGTACTTCTTGGTTCATGTACCAGAATGATCATTAACTGTTCTTACCGCTAAAATCAAATAAAGTTTTAATAGAAGAATCTTAACCCAACCCTTGCCATGACTCCGCTCATATCAAAACTTCTTTCAAATATTCTTTTACCAAGACTTGGAGTTTCAACTTCATATTCCCAGCTTGGCTCAGATGAATGATAATCGAGCTGTCCAAATATTTCAGAGCGGCTCCCGATCCTATATAAAATTCCGGCGCCAATTCGCCAGCTAAAATCAAACGCTGCTTTGAATTCGTCATTATCCGGAGTTTGAAAGCTTCGGTAGTTTATTAGTAAAAATTCAACTCCGACTCCACCGGTTGCGTAAAACCGGGTAAATGGTGTCATTGGGAATTCACCTCTAAAATTTAAGAGAATCGGAAATTCATGCAGATTTGTTTTTGCACGCAGTTCATTTATCTCCCCTAAACCGAAGGCTTCATTAAAATCACTAACAAGTTTTTTATCAACATAACTGGAATGGAACCAATCGATGCTCCATCCAAAGATTAATCGTTCATCAATAATTTTTCCGCCTTCGTACCCAATTATAAAACCGCCGTCTGTTGCTGTAGGATTAAAATATCCTAATTTGATGCTTGCACTATTCAATTGTGCAAATGAAAGAGATGAATATATTAAACTTAATATTACAATTGATTTCTTCATTATTAGCCTTATAGTTTTTGTATTAAAGTACAATATGAATGCCACTTAATTATAATTTATCTGTAAGAAAAGCAATAGTCTAAAATTGATTTGTCCAGTATAAAATACAATCGTTGTTTGGTATTGTCTAATTTAATAGTATTTACTCTCACGCATAAAATGATGAATAGAATTGAAATTGTTATTTTAGTAAAGGTAATATTGAAAAAATATTATAGCCCCAATAATTAAGATTCATGAAGAGATAGTTAAAGAGCCGTTATGAAAAAAATATTGTTTGTATGCCTTGGAAATATTTGTCGTTCTCCCGCCGCTGAAGGAATTCTAAAAAAATATATCGAACGAGAAAAATTGATTAGCGAATTTATTATCGACTCTGCAGGACTACTTGACTATCATGAAGGTGAAAAGTATGACTCTAGAATGATCGCTCATGCAGCAAAAAGAGGATTTAATTTGGCAGGAACTTCCAGACCGTTCATTTA
>JBGSOQ010000079.1:0-1856 GCA_041739035.1 Ignavibacteriaceae bacterium
GGGAAGACTTCCCACGAACAGTTTAGTACCCACTAAGTAACCTCACAAAAAATAAGTAAAAAAATAAACTCGGCTCAAAAGAACCTTAATTGAACATACGACTAATATTTTAAAAATACAAAGGATTTTTTTTTGAAAATTAAAACATTTTATTAGCTGTGATTTAAATCAGACAAGCTTTTAACCCTTTGAATTAGGGCATAATATTACTTATGGCTGAAACAATGTTTTCCACTGGAATAATTTTTGTAGTTGAGTTTTTAACAGGTTTATAATTATAGGATGGGATTAATATTGATTTAAATCCAAGCTTTTCTGCCTCTTGAATTCTTTTATCTATGTGGCTGACACTTCTGACTTCACCGCCTAAACCAACTTCGCCAAGAATAACAGTTTCGCTGTCTATTACTTTATCGAGTAAACTTGACACGATACTGCAGCACACTGCCAGATCAATTGCGGGCTCAGTAATTCTTATTCCACCTGCCATGTTAAGAAAAACATTATTGGCAGAAAGGCGGAAACCTGCACGTTTTTCTATAACAGCTAGAAGGATTGCTAATCTTCTGTAATCAAATCCGGTTGCAACGCGCTGCGGATTTCCAAAGTTTGAAGGTGTAACTAAAGCCTGAACCTCTAAGAGAATTGGCCGCGATCCTTCAATGCTCGACGTTACTACCGAACCGGAAGTTTTTCTTTCACGTTCACTTAAAAATAATTTACTGGGATTTTTAACTTCAATTAATCCATCTTCATGCATCTCAAAAACCCCGATTTCATTTGTGCTGCCGAATCTATTTTTTTGAGCTCGCAGAATTCTGAATGAATGATGATGCTCGCCCTCAAACTGGATAACCGTATCAACAATATGTTCAAGGACTTTCGGCCCGGCGATCAGCCCTTCCTTTGTAACATGCCCAATCAAAATAACGCAATAATTCTTTTTCTTCGCTTCTTCCATTAAAGCCGCTGTGCATTCTCTAATCTGTGTCATTGTTCCCGGTGCATTATCGAGTTCGCTTAATCCCACTGTTTGGATTGAATCAATAACAATAACAGAAGGAGCAATTTTATCGATAGTATCCAATATTGTGTGGAGATCAGTTTCAGGCATCACATAAAAATCGTCTGAGGTTATTTTGAGCCGCTCAGCCCTTAGCTTAATTTGTTTTGATGACTCTTCACCTGATACATACAAAACCGGAGATTTGATTTTAGCGCATGCCTGCATTGCAAGCGTGGATTTTCCAATTCCAGGATCCCCGCCAAGCAAAATAACGGAACCGGGCATTAAACCGCCACCGAGAACTCTGTCGAACTCCTCAATGTTGGTTTTAATTCTATCTTCTTCTGTAGCCACTATTTCATTTATCCGGGTGATTGTGACTTTGCTTCTGATAGCGGACTGCTTCTTCTTACCGCTTTCAACTAATTCCTCAACAAATGAATTCCAACTATCGCATTCAGGGCATTTACCTATCCATCTGAGTGATTCGTAACCGCAGTTTGAACAAATGTACTTTAATTTGGTTTTTGACATGATTTTGCTGATAAATTATTGGTTAAAACTACAAATATTTTCATACTTAAACGAGAATTGATTTTAGTCAATGGCAAACTGATGACACAGATCCGCCAAAGGCGGACAAGTGCAATAGACTATCGCTGATTAAGAAACAATTAAATCTGGTTGATACATTTACTCTATATCCTCAAAAAACATAGCTTTTTGTTGAGATTTCAAATTATTAGATTTCATTAACTTTGAAAAGAATTTTGGTTAGATATCATGAAAACAGAACCTCGACCTCTACCGGCACTAATTATCGCATTAGCATTACTTAACTTAGCAATTC
>JBGSOQ010000081.1:0-2394 GCA_041739035.1 Ignavibacteriaceae bacterium
GACGGTTCAGAGGAAATACTTTTGTAAATGTGACTAAAATAAAAGTTCCATCAATTCATACAGATCATGATGCGCTTTTTAAGTATGAAGGTCCAGGCTGGGAATCTGAAAAAGTTGGCTACAGGTTTTATTTAGACTGGCGAAATGCAATGGATATTTTCGGTAAGAAAAAAAATCAACTGATACTTGCTCAAGTTGGTGTGTACGATACTGTTGCAAAAGATGATTCATATCATTCTATGCAAGAGTGGGGAATGGACATTTTCAAAGTGGGCAGTTCATTAGGCATCGGTTCGATGGGA
The DNA here is from genome assembly GCA_041739035.1 of Ignavibacteriaceae bacterium. Lineage (GTDB taxonomy): Bacteria > Bacteroidota > Ignavibacteria > Ignavibacteriales > Ignavibacteriaceae > XYD12-FULL-36-8. The sequence goes on from JBGSOQ010000081.1 coordinate 303, forward strand.
ATGTGGTATGATGGAAAAGTAAACATGGTTTCAAAGACAGATAGTATCTACTGTGAGATCTCGCAAAACGGACCAATAAAATCTGAAGTGAAAACTAATTATTTTGGTTGGAAGGTTGGCGAAAATAAATTTAATCTCGAATCAAAATTATCAATTACTGCTGGAAGCCGGTTGTCAAAGAATGAAATAAATATTTCAGGTGATCCGTCAAACATTGTTACAGGTCTGGCAAAATATCCGGGGACTCAATTTTTTAAAAGTGATATTTCCGGAGAATGGTCTTACATTGCCTTGTTTGGAAATCAGACTCTAGTTTCTGCCGAAGATAAATTGGGAATCGCCGTCTTTTATAAAACCAAAAACCTCATTGAATTGGGCGAGGATGATTTAAGCCATATTGTGAAGCTTAAAACAGAAAACGGTAAGGTAAATTATTATTTCTGTGCTGCCTGGGAACAAGAAGAAAACGCAATAAAAAATCTCGATGAATTCAAAATCTATTTGAGCGAAACACAGCAGCTTCTGAATTATCCGCCCAAAATAGAAATTTTAAAATAGGGGCTAACATATGGAAGAAATGATATTAAACGAAGATAGATTTTTTGATCCGAATCCAACGATCAGAAAAATTGCACGTGGGATTTATGAAAGTATTAAAAACTTGCCAATCATCAGTCCTCATGGGCATGTCGATCCGCAAATCTTCGCTGAGAATAAACCATTTCCAAATCCTACTGAACTATTTTTGACGCCGGATCATTATTTATTTAGAATGCTGTATTCGCAAGGAATTCCACTGGAATCTCTCGGTATTCCCACAATAGATGGAACTAAAGTCGAAAATGATCCGAGAAAAATTTGGCAAATATTTGCTGATAATTTTTATTTGTTTCGAGGTACACCGTCAAGCGTTTGGCTCGCCTATGAATTTAACGTTGTGTTTGGTATCAAAGAAAAATTGAATGGTGATAATGCACAGAAGTTCTATGACTCGCTGCAAGAAAAAATTAATTCTTCCGAATTCTTACCGAGGACTTTGTTTGAAAAATTTAAGATTGAAGTTCTTTCAACTACTGATGCCGCAAGTGATTCATTGGAGCATCATAAAAGAATCAGCGAATCGAATTGGAAGAAGAGAATAATCCCTTGCTTTAGACCCGATGGCGTAACAGATCTATCAAACTTAAATTGGAAGAAGAATATTCAGCTCCTAGGTAATGCTGTTGGTTATGAGATTACTTCCTATTCAAAATTTATTAAAGCTTTAGAGGAAAGAAGATCATTCTTCAAAACAATGGGGGCTGCTTCAACTGATCATGGAGTTTTCTCACCATTTACTATAGAATTAACAAACGATGAAACTACTAAAATTTTCCAGCGAGCACTTAAGGAACAGACAAGTGCTGATGATGCAAGTTTATTTACTGCACACATGCTTATGAAAATGGCAGAGATGAGCATTGAAGATGGCTTGGTTATGCAAATTCATCCCGGTTCCTTTAGAAATCATAATACCATAATTTTTAGAAGGTATGGACCGGACAAAGGCTGCGATATTCCGATGCAGACAGAATACACTTTTAATCTTAAGGAATTATTGAACAAATACGGAAATGATCCCAAGCTTACTTTAATAGTTTTCACTCTTGATGAGACAACTTATTCACGAGAGCTCGCTCCGCTTGCTGGGCATTATCCCGCAATGAAGCTTGGTCCAGCCTGGTGGTTTCATGACAGTATTGAGGGAATGGTAAGATTCAGAAGAATGGTAACGGAAACGGCCGGCTTTTATAATACTGTAGGATTTAATGATGATACAAGAGCATTCGTTTCTATTCCAGCAAGACACGAGCTCGCCAGAAGAGTTGATTCTAATTATCTGGCTGAGCTAGTTTCAAAACATATTTTAGATTTAAATGATGCATTAGTAATTGCTAAAGACATCACCTATAATTTAGTAAAGAAAGCCTATAAACTTTAACTTCTAGGAACTGAAATGGACACTCTCACATTGAAAGATGAATTATTAAATCAGAAAAATGATGGCAGCACTTTAGTTGCAAGAAAAAATTAATTCTTCCGAATTCTTACC
>JBGSOQ010000096.1:0-18331 GCA_041739035.1 Ignavibacteriaceae bacterium
TTCACCGATCCGGAGATTGCATGGGCTGGATTGACCGAAACTCAAGCACGTGAAAAAGAAATTAAATATGAAGCAGTAAAATTTCCTTGGGCAGCGTCCGGCAGAGCCACTACAATTGGAAGAAGTGACGGTGTAACAAAAATTTTGGTCGAGGCTGAGACCCAGCGAATTTTAGGAATTGGTATTTGCGGTCCTGGCGCTGGTGAACTTATTGCAGAAGGTGTTTTAGCAATTGAAATGGGAGCCAATGTTACCGATCTTAAACTTACTATTCATCCTCATCCAACGTTATCGGAAACAATTATGGAGGCAGCGGAAGTTTTCTTTGGGCAGAGTACGCATATTTATCGTCCTAAGAAATAACTAATACTAGACCCGAGTTCTCAGTCCAACTGCTTTTCAAAATCTTCTTTTGTGGTGATTGGAAGTTTACAATTGAAGTCTTCACATAAATAGACGGCGGTTTTTCCATCAATTGCTGAATATGAACTTGTATATCCAGCTAAATCTGAAAGAATGGCCTGCTCAGAATTCTTTTTATAGATAATTACTTTATTCGGTATGTAGTTTTTATTCAATATTTTCACGTATTCATTAATTTCCTCCTCATTGTCTCCAACAATCAAAATTTCTTTAGAAGGTCCAAAATAAAAATCTAATCCGGAGAGAAATTGAGTGTATGCTGATGGAGATGTTTTTATGGCCCCGGAAAAGGTTTTAATCATTCTTTCTGCTTTTTTTTCAAACTGATCATTTCCTGTCAACCTGTGAAGTCTAATTAGATTCATAAGCGCCACTGAATTACCAGAAGGAATTGCCCCATCATAAATTTCTTTTTGGCGTACCAATAATTTCTCACTATCAGAAGCAGTGAAGAAAAATGCTCCCTCCTTTTCATCCCAAAAGTTATTTATTAAATCTTCATGGCATTTTAAAGCTTTACTTAAATATTCAATTTTAAATGTAGTCTCATACAAATCAAGTAAAGCCCCAATAAAAAAAGAATAATCGTCGAGGTTGCCTGCGACATTTGCTTGTCCATTTCTGTAACGGTGCAATAGTCTACCATTTGCAGCGGTTAGATTTTCCAAGATAAATCTAACAGCAGATTGAGCAATTTCAATATATTTTTTTTCATCAAAAACTTGTGCGGCTTTTGCAAAAGCAGTTATCATTAAACTGTTCCAGTCAATCAGAATCTTATCATCTCTTAGCGGACGAACTCGCTTTTGACGATTTTCAAGCAATTGCTTTTGAGCCAAACTTAATTTTAGTTCTAACTCGTTAAGGTTTAATTGATATTTATTACAAATTTCTGTCTTTGATTTTTTAACATGTAAGATGTTAGTTTCTACTTTTCCTCCCTGCGCCGTGTCAATCCAATTTCCATCATTCTCAAGGTTGAAATACTCAATGAACAATTCAGAATCTTCCCCAAGATTTTTCCTAATCTCTTCAATCGACCACACATAAAATTTGCCTTCTTCTCCTTCACTGTCAGCATCCTCTGCAGAGTAAAATCCTCCTTCGGGTGATCTCATATCACGGTTTACATATTCAAGAATTTCTTTAGATGTTTGTGCAAATAAGTCGTTTTTTGTTGCTTGATATGCTTCTGTGTATGTAATTGAAAGAAGTGCTTGATCATACAGCATTTTCTCAAAGTGCGGTACCAACCAATTTGAATCAGTTGAATACCTATGAAAACCAAAACCAATTTGATCGTAAATACCGCCAAACCGCATTTCTTGTAAAGTTTTTTCAACCATAAAAAGAGCATGATCGCTTTTATTCTTTTTCCAGTACCTCAACAAAAAAGTCAGATTGTGTGGCGTGGGAAATTTGGGCGAGTTTCCAAATCCGCCTTTTTCTGAATCAAATCTTTTTGACAATTCATTAAATGCTTGATCGAGTGCCTCAGGTAATAGCATTTCATCGCCGGAAAAGTTAGATGACTTAATCAGCATACCGGAAATTTCTTCGGCAGACCTTATAATATCTTCGTATTGAGAATGCCACAATTCCTTTAATTTTGGAATTAACTCAATCATCCCTGCTCTTCCATAACGACTAACTTTAGGAAAATAAGTTCCTGCAAAGAAAGGTTTTTTATCAGGCGTCATAACAATAGTCAACGGCCATCCTCCGCTTCCGGTAAGCAGTTGGCAAACGGTCATATAAATTCCATCAATATCGGGGCGTTCTTCACGATCAACTTTAATAGAAATAAATGCCTCATTCATTAATTTAGCCACTTCTTCGTCCTCAAAAGATTCTTTTTCCATAACATGACACCAATGGCAAGTCGAATAACCTATCGAAAGAAAAATCGGCTTGTTTTCGGTGCGGGCTTTTTTAAATGCCTCTTCACTCCACGCGAACCAATCAACAGGATTATTGGCATGCTGAAGTAAATAGGGACTTTGTTCGTTAATCAACTTATTGGTTTTAGACATTAACTCGAATCGAAAGATTTAATTAAATTTATTTAACAATTTAATTTTAAGATACTCAACTAATGCGGTTTTGCAAAGTTCAATTCCAAAAATCATTGTGATTTTGCCTTTGTAATCAGAAGGCATTTTAATAATTTAGCATCGCTTTTGAAATTACAATAATCAAGTGAAATATTCTGAAATGGAAAATAAAAATAACAACCTAATACCTTTTTTAATTCTTAGCATTGCACTTATAATTTGTTCGATAATTTTTGTAACAGCTTGGAGAGCAAATTACAGTTCTAATCAAACAATAACAGTAACGGGTTCTGCAAAGAAAGACATTACCTCAGACCTCGGTATACTGCGGGGTTCGATAAATGTTCAGGAACCAACTGCAGAGTTAGCTTATCAAGAACTAAAGAGACAAAAGCCGGCATTAATTGCTTATCTAGCAGCAAATGGCTTCCCTGAGAAAGAAATAGAATTTTATACAATGAATAGTTATCCGATCAATGAAATAGGGCCAACCGGTTATCAAACAGGCAGAGTAAGAGCCTATAGCTATAGTCAGCGAATTGAAATTAAATCGAACGACGTTAACAAAATAAAAAGAGTATCCCTCGAAATTCCTTCTCTAATAGAAAAAGGAGTTAGCTTTAATGTTGAAATGCCTGAATATCACTACACTAAAATTGCCGAAGTGAAAATTGAAATTCAGGCTGAAGCCGCAAAAGATGCAATGAATAGGGCTTCAAAGATTGCTTTGTCAACCGGAAGAGAGCTTGGCCCAATGAGAAGTGCAAGAATGGGAGTAATACAGATCACTCCGCAATTATCAAATCAAATTTCGGATTATGGTGTGAATGATCTAAGCTCAATTGAAAAGGAAATAACTGCTGTTGTTAATGCATCTTTTGAAATAGAATGATTTTTTTAACTAATCAGAATAGATAATAATGACAAAACCTCAAATTTGGGTAGCCGCTTTTCTAGCATTATTCCTTTTTTTATTTTTGTTACAGCGGGTTACAAAAAATGAAGAACCAAATAACCCAAACCTCAGTACAAACACCGTACCTCAATCGAACATGTCATCTGAAAATATTTCGGGGAAAGATTTAATTGAAAGAATCGGCTGCTACAATTGTCATGGCCAAGATTTAGCCGGTACAGCTCAAGGACCAAGTTTAGCAGGAATTAGACAATACTGGAGCCGCGATCAGCTCATTAATTATCTTCGCAATCCAAATTCATTTATGAACTCCGATAGATTTAAGGATTACAAAGAAAAATTTCCTAATGTAATGATGCCTTCTTATAATAATATTGATGTGAAAGATTTAGGAAAGATTGTAGAGTATTTGCTGCAGCTTTGATTTTATAATGGTGAGCGGAAAGCTCCGCTCACCCAACGTCATTTCTTTTAAGCTATCGTAATTTCCTTTTCTTTATAAACATCCTGAATAATATTTAAAAGCTGAACGCCTTCTTTCATAGGACGTTGGAAAGCTTTTCTACCCGATATTAAACCCATGCCGCCAGCTCTCTTATTAATTACTGCGGTTTTTGCAGCTTCACTAAAATCATTTTCGCCTGAAGCACCGCCGCTGTTAATCAAACCGATTCTTCCCATGTAGCAGTTGATTACCTGGTAACGTGCAAGATCTATTGGATGATCTGAGCTTAATTCAGAATAAACTTTTTTATGAGTTTTTCCAAAATTTACAGCAGTATAACCACCGTTGTTCTCAGGCAATTTTTGCTTGATGATATCAGCTTCAATTGTAACACCAAGATGATTTGCTTGTCCGGTTAGATCGGCAGCAACGTGGAAATCTTTTTCTTTTGTTTTGAACGCGGGATTTCTAAGGTAGCACCATAGAATTGTAGCCATCCCTAATTCATGCGCATATTGAAACGCTTCGCTGACTTCAATTATTTGCCGTGCACTTTCATCTGATCCAAAATAGATTGTAGCGCCAACAGCAGCAGCACCTAAATCGTAAGATTGTCGTACACCGGCAAACATAATTTGATCGAACTTGTTAGGATAAGTTAAAAGTTCATTATGATTAAGCTTTACAACGAAAGGAATTTTGTGAGCATATTTTCTTGAAATCGCTCCAAGCACACCAACAGTAGAAGCAACCGCATTGCAGCCGCCTTCGATTGCAAGTTTAACAATGTTCTCAGGATCAAAATAAATTGGATTTGGTGCGAACGAAGCTCCACCAGAATGTTCAATACCCTGATCGACTGGAAGTATTGAAACGTAACCGGTCCCAGCTAATCTTCCGGTTTGATTAATCCACTCAAGATTTTTGAGAACATTAATATTTCGATTTGTAAGTGCAAAAATCCTATCTACGAAATCCGGACCCGGCAGATTAAGCTGTTCCTTAGGAAATTTTGCTTTGTATGATAGAAGCGAATCAGCTTCGCTTCCTAAAAGTTCTTTGATTTTAGATAACATATTATTTCTCCATAGGTTTAAAGATTCAATGAATTTTGTGAATCAAAAATAACTCTAATGGGAATGGTATTCAATGAAATGTGAAGATAAATTAAATTACGATATTAAAAAATATTTATTGAGGGAGAATTGACAGATTGAGCTTGTCGCAATCTGACCGGAATTAGTTAGGTGTCACTCCTCGACAAGCTCAGAGTGACATTCCCACTAACGTCTAAACATTCATAAGAACGTATTTCATCTTTTCTTAATTACCTCAAAAATTTTCAATGCATGATCGCGTGAATTTTCTATAAACCATTTTGAAGTATCCATTCCGCAGCAAACAACTCCTGCCAAAAAAAGATTTTTAACATTGCTCTCATAAGTATCGGGATCAAATTGAGGAATCAAAGAATCATCCGATAATTTTATTCCAATACTTTCTAGAAAGGTAAAGTCCGAGTGATAACCTGTCATAGCAAAAACAAATTCGTTTTCAATGGTCACATTCCCTTTGGGAGTTTTTACTACAACTGCACTTTCAGAAATACTAACAACTTCAGAATTAAAAAATGCCTTAATTGTTCCTTCCTTAATTCTATTCTCTATATCAGGACGAACCCAATACTTAATTCCATCTTTTAGTTTATCTTCTTTTATAACCATGGTGACTTCCGAGCCTTTTCTGAAGGTCTCAAGAGCGACATCGACAGCAGAGTTACCAGCACCAATTACAATTACTTTTTGGAAAGCGTACGGATGAGCCTCATCAAAATAATGCTTTACTTTGGGGAGATTTTCCCCGGGCACATTTAATAAATTGGGATGGTCGTAATAACCGCTCGCAATGATTATAAATCGTGATGAATATTTTCCTTTATTTGAAGAAACAATAAAAATATCTTTGTCCTTCTTAATATTTATTACTTCCTCAAAAGTATTCACATTCAAGTTCCATGAGTTTTTAACGCGGCGGAAATATTCAAGCGCTTCGCGGCGATTAGGTTTATCCCCATGAGAAACAAATGGAATATCACCTATTTCCAAACGATCTGATGTTGAAAAGAATACCATATTTGTTGGATAATGGAAGATGGAATTAACAAGACAACCTTTTTCAATAATCAAGTGAGAAAGTTTATTTTTAACTGCTTCAATTCCGCAGCAAAGCCCAATTGGTCCCGCGCCAACGTTGATAACATCAACTGATTTTAACATAACTGAACCCAATAATAATGATGCGTAAATTTATAAAAAGGTAAGGTGAATTTGTTATCAGTGGATAAAAGTAAATAAAAAAAAGCGGCATATAAGAATATGCCGCTTAAAATTAGAATATGATGATTTTATTTATCGATTATTTCAATGACTGCGCTGGCTACTACTTCATCTTCATCATCAAGAAGATACACTCGGTAGAATCCCGGTTCATCAAAACTCATATCGCTTTCATCATTTTTTGAGAAATACACATATTTCATATCTGGTTCCAGCGTGTAGGCAAACTTTTTGTAAAACTCAAACTCATCCTTCTTATAATTGTACTTGCTAAACTGAACGTGCACATCAGTCAAATTCATTTTATAATCAGATTTAACAACCACAGTTAGATAGCCGGTTGTAAATCTATCACTAATGCCAACTTCACCATTCTTGCCATATTTTTCGCAGAAATACATTACCGGTGATTCCTGGGCAAAAACTTCGGCTTTCAAACCGATAAATAAGAACAGAAAGAAAAGGGAGAAAAATAACCGAGAACTTTTCATAAAGAGGCTCCTATGTTATTAAATGATAAATACATGCATTAAAAATCGTACCAGAGAAAGACTATTCTTTTAGCTATTTAATATTTTGTTTCAAATAAAACTCATAGATAAAACATATCTGAAGGTAAAAATGCTTCAATAAAAGTAAATTTTAGGTTAAAAAGACTTATTGTTCCACTTTAGAACCCATTTAAAATTATAAGTTTTTATAGAAAAAAAATATCGGCGGGGAAATGTTAATGTTTTTTGTAAATATCTCAAAGAATTTAAATCACAAGTATGTAGAAATTCTTTCAGTTAAAAATACTTTACAGTAACTTTGTGCTTAAATATTTTGATTGCCTGATAATGAAAAATGACGTAAAACACATATGTTTTGATCTTGACGGAACATTAGTCGATTCCTATAGGACTATTTACAACTCAACTGTAAAGTCTTTGAATGATTTGCAAATTTCAGATAAGATCGATGAAGAAAAATTCAGAGATATGATTGGAAAACACTTTGTGGACATTTTTGCTGAAATGAATATTCCGGTTCATGATTTTGAAGAATTCATAGAAGTTTATAAAAATAATTACTTCCTTTTCATAAATGATTCCGAATTATACCGTAATGCCGCAGATGTTCTTAAATATTTTTCGCGGAACGGAATTATGATTTCTCTTCTTACAACAAAGGGACAAGATCAAGCAGAAAAGATAATTGAACACTTTAACCTTTCAGAATATTTTAATTTAATTATGGGCAGGAGAAATGGAATTGCTCACAAACCATCACCCGAACCATTGTTGCTTATCTGCAGTGAGCTGAATATAAGCCCTGGTGAGTCGCTAATGGTTGGAGACACTGAGATGGATATTTTGTGCGGACAGAATGCGAACACAAAAACTTGCGCTGTTATTCATGGTTACAGAACTGAAGAATCTATTCTCAAACATAATCCGAATTTTATTGTTGAGGATTTAACCGAGCTCTGGGAGCTGTTCACAAAATAAAAGCGGTCCGAAGACCGCTTTTATTAATAGATTTTTTAGTTCAAGTCAGTAATCTTCTAACCTACACTCATTTCACCAACAACATTTTATTTTTAAATATGTTATCGCTCGCTTTCAAAGTGTAAATATAAGTCCCGCTCGGAAGTTGATCGGCTAAAAAGATCACGCTGTGATAACCTGCTCCCTTAAGTTGATTTTTTAATAATACCGATACTTCTTCTCCGAGCAAATTATAAACCGCCAAATTTACAATTGATGCCTCTGAGAGCTGAAAGGAAATTGTAGTGGATGGATTGAAAGGATTAGGATAATTTTGATTCAGCTTGAATGACATCTGGTTTCCGTTGTTCGCATCTTCAACCGACGTTGCTCCTCCAATTTTAATGCTGTCAGCACAAACCGTTGAAAAGGAGTTTTCGCTATCTTGACCTGGAGGCGAGATGAAAAAAATATGTTCATTAGAATTATCAAAAAGCAGGAGATTTCCAGCGGCGTCTAATGCCAATCCAGATCTTGCATTGATGTTTTCATCACCATTATATAATTCCAGTTCAGTAATTATTTTTACTGGTACAGTAAATGAACCGTTAATATCATCAATCCTCCAAATACCATCATCATTATTTCCGCCATCTGCCCTTGTAGCATAATAAAGTATGTCATCCAGATTAGAATTTCTGTCCTGTCCATAATCAAATTGAAGCTCGGAAATTTTATGCGATGTTAAAGCATCGATTCCCCAAACCGCACTAGCATTATTAACTGGCAATGTGCCGCTAAGAGGAAATTTAAATAACCCTGCTTCGGGACTATTCAGATCAGTTGCACCAATTCGAAAGCTTACATATAAATTACCTTCGTCGTCCAAGGCAACACATCTTGGAATGCCTGTATCAAATACACCAACTTCCTCGGGAACACCGGCAAGTGAATCGTTATCATTAATTTTCGCCCGTAAGACTTTGTTATCTGTGCAATAATATAGGGTTTTATTCTCACCTACTCCATCAATGAATAATCCCAGGGGATTGTTAACGCTATCTATAATTGTAGTTACCGTATAATCTAAGTTTAATCTTCTAATCTCATTGAGTTGAACGCAAGAAACATAAAACCTTCCGAGATCATCAAAAACACCGCTAACAATTGCATCGGATCCTATACCCCAATTAATTGTGCCTCCGGAAGTTATGTCGGGAGCCACTAGAAAAGGATCATAATGAGAACCATCAGGATTATAAATTGTTATGCCCGTACCTAACGGGCCTCCTTTATTTGGCGCATACATTAAACCAAATAATGGATTTGACATATCCGTTACTACATCCAAACCCCTTGAAAATATATCAGCAGGGCCGGAATCGTAAAACATAGTCCATACCGAATTTGAGTAATTATTTTGTGTGGTCGCTACCTCATATAGATAAACTTTACCGTTGGAGGTTCCGTTTCCGTCCCACCTAACAGAATGATATCCCCGCCCTAATGCCCCAGCATTAATCTCTGTTAAAGTTGAATTATCAGATGCATCCTTAATTCTAATAATTACCGTAGATGCACTGTCATTAAGAATAAAAGATAGCTGAATACCTGTTCCATCAGTAAAGCTTCCGTCAAAAGGTGAACCATCGGGATTGCTAATTTTTAACTGCGCTGCGTAAACATTTGCTTTGATATCTATTGTGATAGACACACTAATAATGAATACTAATAGTAAGAAAAAGATATTTTTTTTCATTACTGCTCCTTAAAATATGAGATAATAAATAATTATTTCCCCGGTCAATCAAATACAACCATTTGCTTGATGTTTATTTATACAAAAGCAAATGCTGCACTTGACTAATTTAAATTGCCAATAATTGTTCACATAATCAATAAGCAATCAGCAATTTTTTATGCATTGTCACACGGAAATATTTATTGACCAATTCTTCCATATCACTACCCCCATCACAAATACATCACCACATTCAATTTTGTGAAACATGATAATTTGATTTAGATTGGATTATTTACTTATGTAAAGTTTCTGGTTAGATTAAAAGATGGGTTAATATTATTTGAAAAATCGATTGTCGGATCCCATTTCCTTCGGAGAGGGATTGCTCCAAAACTAAGCCAAGAATAAGTGAATAATAACTGCCGAGTAAATGTTTTTCATTTACCTCTCCAATCATATTTTTAAGGGCGAATCTGAGACTCGCCCTTATTATTTCTATAAGCTACTTACTTCATTAAAATCATCTTCTTCGTTTCAGAAAAACTGCCTGCTTGCAAACGATAGAAATAAACGCTTGATGCTGACCCGTCTTTGACAGAAAACTCAACTTGATAAACTCCTTCTTCTTTTTCCTCGTTAACCAAAGTTGCAACTTCGTTACCCAATGCATCGTAGACTTTTAATGTTACAAACTGCGTGCTGTTGATTGCATATTGAATACTTGTCGATGGATTAAACGGATTAGGATAATTCTGTCTTAGTATAAAACCGTTTGGAGAGTTAATCAATTCATCTTCAATGCCGGTTTGAGGTTGAACTTCAAGAACCCAAACATATGCATCACCGGACCAAACATCGAACTTTGTAGAATAATTGACAAAAACATACTCGTCGGCATTATCCTTATCCATATCCTTTGCTGGGTAACCGTAAAAAAATCTAGGGTATCCCGAAGTAAAATCTGAGGGTGAAAGCCCGCTGTAATTAAAGGCATCAAAGGCAATGTAATTATTCCAGCTTGCTGAATCGGACGGAAGTCCTTGCCCGCTATATTCAAAATCAAAAATCTGACAATTAATTTCACCACCTATCATTAAATCAAGCTTATTATCCTTGTCAGGGTCGGCAATCCACATACTTCTAAATTTTCCACCGGCAGTTACAGGAATATGATATAATTCCTTTACATCGGCTGAAGTAATTTGACTCACATCGGAAATATCCGTAATAATGAAAAGAGTGTTTTGTGGTTCTGTACTTGCGATGTACATTTCATTCACACCATCATTATTCACATCTGCAACCCGAACAGCATCAAGAGCGCCATAATCAATTCCTTGAGGCTGATAGATTTGTATTAGTGAATCAACTACAGCATATTGATCCGGACCCGTAGACTCAATTATATAAAGTGTGAAATTATTCCATATGAAAGCATAGATTTCATTATGACCATCGTTATCTAAGTCACCGGTAGTAACATTATACAATGAACCGCCTGCTTGGCGAATAAAATTGTATTCTATAACCCATGAACCAAATCCTGATAACTCACCCGCAACCGAAGCAATGAGAACTTCCCTTCCTCTTGCGCTTTGTCTAACGCCGACAATTAATTCATTAATCTCATCCTTATCAATATCTTCGATGGTTAAGCTGTATGGTCTGAAATCAGTATTATTTGGAAGATCAAAATTCCATGAATTTGTCGGTTCAAGAGTTCCGCTTGTATAATTCCCATATTTATTTTCACCAATTACCCCATTCCACTCAAAAACCCATAATCGCGGTGGACTAGGATTAGCAACGCTGGCAGATGTGGGCATAGTGGTAACAATATCAACTATCCCATTATTGTCAATATCACCCACAGCGATTCCGGCAAAAGAAGCGGCAGGTAAAGGATATTTGAAATACCAAACCGTATCGTAGGAATTATCACCATTAGCTTCGTACATCAATAGATAATTTTCACTTTTATCAGTGTATGCACATAAGAATTCGCCCCAGCCATCCTGGTCTGTATCAAACCCGGCTTTAACAATGGCCATTTCAGATGGCTCTTGGGGTGGTTGAAAAGGCATTTGATCCATTTTCCACACCAAGTCCCAATTGTTTTGCGAAAATAGATTTGAAGCAAGGAAAAGAAAGAGACCAAAAAGTAATACACGCTTCATAGAATCTCCTATAGATTTTTTGAGAAAAAGTTAATTAAAATTAAAGTTTTTTATTACCTAACACATTTTGGGAATTTTTTTTGATAAAATCAATTAAGAATCTGAATGATTGTTGCATTGGATTGGTCCATTTGCTGGATGATAAACCATTTGAGAAGATAGAATTCCTATACCTTAGTACTTTTTTTTCAATTACCGCAAAAGAATCATCTTTTTAGTATCAACAAAATTATCCGACTGCAATCGATAGTAATAAATTCCACTTGCTAATCCCTTAGTCGCAGAAAATTCAACCTCATAATTCCCTGCCGGCCGAGCTTCATTAACCAATGTTGAAACCTCGTTTCCTAAAACATCATAAACTTTTAAAGTTTGCCAACCGTTCGTCCGAGTCTGCCAGCGAATCTCAGTACTCGGATTAAATGGATTAGGATAGTTTTGCTCTAAAGCAAATCTTCCCGGAAGCATTTGTACTTCAACTTCGTTAGAATAACTATAGGTACCGTCAATATCAATCTGTTTTAAGCGATAACGATATTTCCCAGTTATGTGATTTTCATTATCAACAAACGAGTAATTAATAGGTGAAACGCTGTTTCCTATTCCAGCAACAAATCCTATTTTTTTCCATTCCTGAATAAGAGCAGCTCCGACTTGTCGGGAAGCCCTTTCCATTTCAAACCCTCTATTATTAATTTCGGTAGCTGTCTGCCAGGTAAGCTCGACTTTATTTTCTACAACTTTTCCGGAAAAGGAAATCAGTTCAACAGGCACAGCTTTGTAAACAATAATTCCGATATCGTCCAGATACCAGCCGTCCCTTTGAACCGCATTGTCCGTTTTAATTTTAAATCTCAGCTTAACTTGATTTGAATTATAGGCGTTTAAACTAATCTCCTCGTGCACCCAGCTTAATTGCGGACCATTATAGATAGGCTGCCCCATAGGCTGAAACGTTCCTGTTCCAGATACTGTAAAATTTCCAGCTAAAGGAGTCCATAAACTTCCATTATTCGTGCTGATTTCAACTTGTCCGTAATCCCAGCCGCTTTCAAAATCATACTTTGTCCAAAAACTTAATTTGGGGTTACTATATCCCTTTAAATCAATTGGATTTGTCAACGTCATAGTTACAGTCGCATTATTAGCATAATTACCAATTCTACTATCAGTATAACATGATGGTGAACTATAAAAAGTTGCCGTTGTAGATTCCCAAGCCGGAGTTGCTGGTGTTGAAGTTATCGTCCAATTGCTTAATGGATTATTTGTAGTATCTGCAAAAAGAAATTCCGGGTAACCGATAATTATACTTACAGTATCTTGAGACATTACAGCACCAAGAATAAATGTTGTAAACAATAAATTAATTTTTGATTCTATTGGGGCAGATGATGAAATACTAAATGAGAATGGATTGCTCGCAATAGCTGTATTTCTTGACTTAATTGAATCGATTATTAACGAACCTGAATTTATAGTTGCATATGAACTCAAAGATCTAAGTTCCGCATTTACATCAAAGCCCGTGGATAAACCTTTGTTTTTGAAAGTTGGATATAGCTGAACTTGATCTCCGGCATTGAAATATGCTTGTTCAAAATTCGGACTATCGAGCGAAATGTATTCTCCTGCAGCCCATGCATAATACAAATTTGGATAAACATTTTCTTGAGCAAGAGGAAATATTCTGCTTTGAGGCGGCCAAAATCCATCCGATGAATTTCCAACTTCCGGCGTCATTGCAAATATTTTGCCTCCATTTGAAATCGTATCACCATCATAAAAATAGTCATCACTGTTTCCCCTTGTAGAATAACCGACGGTCTGCATGTCATTTCCAACCAAATAGTCATTGTGGCGAGTCATGTCATAAGCAAATTCCCTAAAGATTAGCGAATCCGGAGTTTCAGCAGGCAATGCACCATAGGGAAATATTAAATAATTACCATAAGTATGATAATTCAAGGCTGCGCGAATCTTTCTTGCGGCAAGAAAGTTCTTAATGATTTGGGTTTCCGGTTCTGAGAAAGGCGCTGTTCCTCTGTAAGTATCGCTTGATGGTGAAGTGCTTGAGCCGCCATTTGGTGCGTTCCAATAATTGTCTGGTCCATAATTGCGGTTTAGATCTACTCCATAGGAGCCTCCATTATTACGTCGGTTTTTTCTCCACATACCGCCGCCGTTTGGATTCGTCACGCGGTTATATTCATAGCCATCGGGATTAACAACCGGAATAAAATACATCTTGCGGTTATTCACCAGGTACTGTACAGCGGGATCCGAATTGTAATTTTCCAGAAGGTAATACATAAAATAAATCATTTGCGTCATGCTTTCTGGCTCTCTCGCATGATGAAGCGCCGTGTAGAGGATTTCCGGCTCATCTTCATCGACCTCAGGATTATCTGAAATTTTAGCCATGTAAACAGTACGATTCTCAATTGTATTTCCAAGTGATTGCTTGGAAGTAATCAAAGTTGGAAACATCTTTTTAAGCGTGTCTAACTCGGTAATAACCTCAGCAAGCGTCATGTATCCGCCCATCGAACCAAGATGAAATCCGGTAACCCCAAATTTATTTTTACTTGTCTCTGTTATTTCTTGTATTTCGGCAGCGGACAATTTTTGAAGATTATCATAATATCTAAACCAGTCATCAATTAATACTTCATTTTGAATTCCGATTGATTGCAAAATTGAAAATTCTTCATTGCTTAAAAAAGTTATCAAAGATTTGTCTTTTCCCATCTCAAAATGATCGAGCGCGATACCAGCCTCAGTTAATGTTGTGATATTGTGCTGATCATTTAAATAAATTTTTACCTTCTTATAATTCTGACTTAAAGAAGTACTTAAGATTAAAACGATCATAAAAAATATTTTATAGAAATTCATTTATCTGCCTAAATTAATTTGCAATTTGTTTTGCATAAAGGAAACCTGACTTCAATTATAAAAACATAATTAAAAATAGCTGTAACTGTCATTGAAAATCAATTGATAAGTAAAGGATAGTTTGAAAATACATGCTTACTCTTTCTCACAACAGGTTCTTTATAATCTCATCACAAACGGCATACCCGGATTTTGTGAGTTTGATAATGCCATTTTTCTTAATTAAGAAATTTTCTTTTTCTAATTTTTTAAGATAGTCATTTTTATCAATCAGCCAATTATTTCCATAGCACTCATTTAACTCCTCGATCATGATTCCACTGCCTCTTAGTGCGAGCATTACATACTCGTTTAATTTTTGCTCATCATTCGGGTATTCTTCACCCGCCACTGCATGATTACTAAATTCAATTTCCGAAATATATTTTTTTAAACTTGAAAAATTCCAGTATCTTTTGCCATCAATAAATGAGTGTGCTGAAGAACCAAAACCGAAATAATCTTTGTAATGCCAATAAGAATTATTATGCATGCACTCAAAACCATCTTTAGCAAAGTTGGAAACTTCGTATTGATAGAAGCCTTTTTTAGTTAAGAAATCGATAGTCGTTTCATATAAATCAGCATCATAATCATCGCTCTGCATTTTCACTTTCCCATCAAGAACCATTTTGTTAAGTATAGTACCTCGCTCAAGGATTAAGCTGTAAGTTGAAATATGATTTATAGGAAGCGTCAAAGCTGTTTCCAAATTTTTCATCCACCGATTTTTTGTTTGTCCCGGTAAGTTAAAAATTAAATCTATGCTGATATTTTCAAAACCGGATTCTTTTGCTTTGAAAACTGTATCTATTGCTGTTTGCTTGTCATGAATTCTTGTCAAAAATTTTAGTTCATTCTCGTCAAAAGATTGAATACCAACGCTTAACCGATTTATTCCAATTTCCTTGAACTCCTTTAGTTTCTGTTCTTCAACTGTTCCTGGATTAGTCTCAAGAGTTACCTCAACATCAGAAGATACTTCAAACCTTTTTCTAATCAATTCAATTATCTTCTGAATGTAAGAAGGAATCATCAGAGATGGAGTTCCGCCGCCAAAATAAATTGAGGTTATAAGTCTATTTGATGCGTGTAAATCTGCATAGTAGTTTATCTCCCTTTTTATACAGTACAAAAATGCGGTAATATTATCTTTGGTAATAATTGAATAAAAATCACAGTAAATACATTTATGCTCACAGAAAGGGATGTGAATATAAACCGCGGTTTCCTTTAATATATTTTTGGTTTGCTGATTCATTGTTTAAAAATAAAAAATCCTTGAAGCATTTACGCCTCAAGGATTTTTAAATGATGTGTTATTATTTAACCACCAGTTTTAATAACCGCTTCTACAACCATATCAACAATGCCAACCAATGAATACGGCGCACTTCCTGATGTAACAACAGCTTGAACAGAAGCTTCAAAGCATGTAGTATTATTTGGATTTGCCCGGTATTTTTCTAAATAATCATTCAAATCATCAATTTCTGTAGGTGTTAAACTTAAAACATATGGCGCATTAGGCTTTTTATAATCAGATGGATGAATTCCACTTAAAGTTTTTTGGAATAAAGTCTTTCCGCCCATAATCTTTAATGTTACAGTGACATCACCGGTACTAATGCCGCTTACCGAAATACTTCTCCACGCTGCTTCCACAAACGTAAGTTTCTCAATATCACCAATATAATCACTGTAAGTCTCCGATTGAGTTAAACAGTACTGGACAGGATTTGCTACAGTCGGATTTGAATTACCTGAAGTTGAAACATTTATGGAAAATGGAACGTTAAGCGGTAAAGTATCAAACTTATCGCAGCTTGTACCAACAAAAGCCATACTTACTGCAAGTACTACAACAAATGCTTTAATTATATTATTCATTTTTCTCTCCTATTTAAAATTCAAAAGATAAACCGCCGCCAAATACAGTCTGAGAACCTAAACTAACATCGGCGTTTAAAACAATAACTGCTAATTTTAAGGAAGCACCAAGAGTAGCTCTAAAGCTATTATCACCATCAAGAGAAAGACTAACTTTTTTATCTGTTCTCAAATCAGGATCACCGCTCAAAGGATCTCCTTTAATTTCATATGTCAAATCTAAACTTGTTGATTCATACTGAAGACCAAAGTAAGGCGTAAGTATTCCAAACGTTTTACTCGCATGTGCGTTAAATGCTAAATTTTTAACATCAATCAGATCTGTTACTTCGAAAGTGCTGTAAAGTATTTGTATTGCTACATCTACTGGTATTAAAGGAATATATCGACTGACACTATGCTTAATTCCTATCCCAAATAAACTTAAATCTTTACCTCCAACATCAATCTTAGGTACATACCTAAATAATGCTTCTGTGCCAAGAAGACTAATTCCAATTTGCGGCATTACCATTGGAACTGTCGTTACATCTAAACCAGGCGGCAAAGTGACGTAACCATCAGGACCTGCATAGGCTCCGCCTTTAGTTCCGAATATTGTTGCTGTAGATTTATTACTCACATAGCCGGCTGGAAGTGTCGGAGTAAAGGTCAATTGATCATCGGGAATTAAAATATACATCCCCTGAAAGCTGATTGAAAAACCAAATAGATCTGATACATCTGCAGAATGATATGCCGCTGAATTCATAGCGGTACCAAAAGCCGTTGCAAAGGGTTGAGCATAGAGCTTTGAATTCCCTTCGGCAATTGAATTGAACCTATCCTCCCATTGAGAATAAGAGATGCCTGAGGCGAGGATAAAGAGCACAAAAAAAGTAAGTGTTTTTTTCATTTTTGCTCCTTTTGATTTTTTGTTGGTCAAATCTTATAATTATTATTGTCTAAGTCAATCAAATTATTACCAAAAGAACCCTATTTAAATGCAATTGATATAAAGTGCATCAAATTGAAGCAATTTTTGAACCAATCATCAAGGCTTTAATTCTATCAATTCTTGGGCACTTTTGATACTCGCATCGGTTACTTTTTCGCCGCTTAGCAGCTTTGCCACCTCAATTACCTTTGAGCGTTCATCCAGTTTGCGTATGGAACTTATGACTCTGTCATCCATTGTTTTCTTTTCCACGGCATAATGCTGATCCGAAAAAGCTGCTATTTGCGGTAAGTGAGTTATAGCAATTATCTGATGAAATGATGCAAGTGATTTTAATGCTTGTCCGACTTTTTGTGCAATGTTCCCGCTAATTCCTGAATCAATCTCATCAAAAATTAGAAGAGGAAGCTTGTCACTTTTTGCAAGAACCGATTTTAGCGCTAGCATAATTCGGGATACTTCTCCGCCGGATGCAACTTTAGCCAATGGTTTAAGATCTTCTCCAACATTAGTTGAAATGTAAAATTCAACTTCATCACAGCCATTCGAATCGTAAGCAAAATTTTTATTGTTGAACCGCAATCCGTCATCATTATTTTGATTTAGTTCTTTTTGAGAAATACGAACTTCAAATTTTGCATTTGGAATTCCAAGCTCATCAAGAATGATTTCAATTGCCTTTTTCACTTTCTTTGAAATACTTAATCGTTCCTTTGAAAGTTTTTGAGCGGCAGTGCTAGTGTTTTCTCTAACTGCTTTTATTTTCTTTTCAAGCTCGCGGATATTTTCAGAATAATTGTCTGCAGCTTGCAATTCATCCCCGATCTTTTTTCTGAGTTCAAGCAAAGAATCTACTGAACCCCCGTATTTTTTCTTGAGAAGATTTATTGCTCCTAACCTTTCCCGTGTTGCTTCAACTTGATCTGGTTCAAGTTCTATTTTTGCTTTATACTTTCGTATGTAATCAGAAATATCATTTACTAAAGTCAGAGCTGTCTCGCAT
>JBGSOQ010000103.1:0-7964 GCA_041739035.1 Ignavibacteriaceae bacterium
AAGGAAGATCCTTTTCAGAAAATAAAGTTTAATGCACCAACAAAATTGTACATTACTTTTTTAAGTCAGCCGTTAACTCGCAAGCTGAAAACACCTCTTCATTCACCAAAAAAAGACGTTGAGATAGTTAGAATTATGGATTGTGAAATTTATTGTATTACTCAGGAAAACAAGGGGAGATACGGTTTCCCAAATCTCTTCATTGAAAACGAATTTGGAATAAAGGCAACTACACGTAGTTGGAATACAATAATTAAATTGCACGAATTATATAAATCTTCAATATGATTCCTGCTTTCATTTATGAAATATCAAAGAATACCTCTATATTTACTTCGTAAACAATTCTACCTTATCACATCGAAATTGCGGCGTTTGTTATTTATCTTCTAATTTTGCTAATAACTAACCTCTTAGAGTTTTAAGGTTGTAATTCGGTATAAATCGCAGCACGATACTAAGTTGACAATTGATTGACATGCGCGTTTTAGTTTTTGAATAAAATTCATATAGGAAAATATTTAGATGTTAAAAAACAGTTTTAAAGAGTTTGGTTTTTCAGAAGAACTGCTGGAAGCGATTAGTTCAAAAGGTTTCGAAGAACCAACTGAAATTCAGAGTAAAGTTATTCCGCTTATTCTGGAGAATAAAATTGATATCATTGCACAAGCACAAACGGGAACAGGAAAAACTGCAGCATTTGCCCTCCCAATTATTGAGCAATTACAGGTAAAATCGGGGCATCTTCAAGCCTTGGTTCTTGTGCCAACCCGTGAACTGGCAATACAAGTTTCAGAAGAATTTAATTCGCTGCACGGTAATAAAAATATTCATGCTGCGCCAATTTATGGCGGACAATCTTATGACACTCAACTTCATCATTTAAGAAAAGGTGTCGATATTGTGATTGGAACACCTGGCAGGATGCTTGATCATCTTAACCGAAAGAGCTTTTCAATTGACAAAATTTCATTTCTTGTGCTTGATGAAGCTGACGAAATGCTTAACATGGGATTTATTGAGGATATCGAAAATATTCTTTCACGAACCCCTAAAGCACGCCGCACTTTTTTATTCTCTGCTACAATGCCTCAGAGAATTTTGACTCTTACCAAAAAATATATGAACAAAACGGAGATTGTGCGGACTAAGAATTCCGGGCAGACAACAGCTCTGACAGACCAAATTTATTATGAAGTTAAAGAATCTGAAAAACTTGATGCTCTTTGCAGAATTATTGATACTACTCAGGAATTCTTCGGTTTGGTTTTTTGCAGAACGAAGAATGATGTTGATTTTGTGTCTTCAAAACTATCCGATAGAGATTATGATGTTGAAGGGTTGCACGGAGATATAACACAGAATATTCGCGAGAAAATATTGAACAAGTTTAGAAGTAAGAAAATAAACGTACTTATTGCCACAGATGTTGCAGCTAGAGGGCTAGATATTGAAGAGCTTACGCACGTAATTAATTTTGCTTTGCCGCAAGATGCGGAATCATATCTGCATCGGATTGGTAGAACAGGCCGCGCTGGAAAGGCAGGAACAGCTATAACTTTTGTAACGCCCGAAGAACGTCGAAAACTTACATATATACGAAACTTCACTCAAACCGAAATTCGGAAGCAAAGAATTCCTCTTATAAAAGACGTTATTAGTTTTAAGAAAGAAAAAATTGTTACAGAATTGAAAAGCCTGATAGAAATTAATGTTCCTGAAGCTTACATTAGTATTGCAAACGATCTACTTGAGAATGGAAATCCTGAAAAAATAATTGCGGCATTAATAAAAAATAATTATCAAAATGAACTTGAAGAAAAGCATTATGCTGAAGTTAGTGATTTGTTTGAAGCTAGAAAGGGAGGCCGGGAATTTGAACGTCATTTAGATAAAAAAGATAAACGGAAAGATGGAAGATCATTCGAGCGCAGGGGGAATAAATCCTCAAGAAATAGATTTGATTCTGACCGCGGCAAGACGCGTATGTTTCTTGCATTAGGTAAAAAGGATGATCTCACACCGCGCGCATTATTAGATCTTCTTAACAAAAAAGCGAAAGTTTCCGGTGAGAAAATAACGGGTATTCATATAAACGATTCATATTCATTTTTTAATGTCACTGAAAATGAGGCTAAGGTTATTCTTGAGAAATTAAATTCTAAGGATAAAAAGAAAAGACCTTTAGTTGAGTGTGCAAAACCTGTAAAGTAGTATTTTTTGTAAATCGTTTTTTGGACGAGTTTTTGTCTTATCATCAACTATAAAAAATTAGAGATTGCTTCAGTAATTTTAACTTGCCCGGAGAAATATGCATTTATACTTACCTCCTCTGACTTCAAATAATTTGTCCAGAGAATCATTTAACAAAATTTAGTAATTTGGGTGCGGTTAGATTTATATACTATAAAGTAAACAAACCGGCAAATGACTATCAATATCAAAGAAACCCTTCCAATTTATTTATCGATCGCGGCGATAATTGTTTTATTTTTTATTGTTGAATATAATTTATTGTCTAAGGGTTTTTTTGCATTATCTGCTGATGAATCTGGTCATACTTTGGAGGCCTACGAATGGTATAAAGGTGATGCGCAATTATTTTCAATTTGGCTTCCATTCAATAAAATTGTAAATGGAATTACCTTAAGATTACACTATGATCTGCTTGTTACTCCTCGAATAACAAGTGTACTATTCGGTCTGCTTACACTACTCTCGATAATACTTTTAACGTACTATCTTTTTGAAAACAGAATTGTTGCGATAATCACCGGTTTCTTCGCCACGATTTTTCTTCCAATTTCAGTTTTTAGTGTATTACCTCTTTCGGAAATTTATTATTTCTTTTTTGTAATATCCTCAATCTCAATTTATGTCCTTTGGTTAAAAACTAATAAAAATGTTTTTTTATGGCTAACAGTAATCCTTTCGGCTATAGGAACAACTACACGATACGAGTCGTGGCTGTTTGCCTTATTTATATTTCTTCTGATTGGGTATGAACTCTTAAAAACTGACCGATCTTTAAAACAAAAAACTTTATTGATAACAGCATTCGCAATTATTATCGCCGCTTTCCCTTTATATTGGATTTATCTTTCAGCTATAGGCAGTGAGAATATTCATGGATTTGTTTCAACTGTCGCCGGCAGATATCATGAGGGAAAGCTGATAGCTGAAATAAAAAATAATGCTTTATATCTTTTCTTCATGATTAATATCGCTTCATTAAATATCATCGGGCTGGCATCAGTAATTCATGTTAGCAAAACATCTCCATTTGTTAAAAAGTATACGATGATACTTTTCGGCACATTAATTACATTTTCACTGTTATCATTTTTCATCAAAGCGATGCCGACGCATAATCACTGGCGTATTGTGATGATATGGTGTTTACTGCTTCTTCCATTAACAACTTATTGGTTGTATAATTTACTGGAATCTTCCAAATCATCACCAATAAATAAGTACGCATTCATTATTTTCTTCTTTCTTTTGGTCTATTTTTTTAATGCTCAAACTGCAAATTATACTTCATCCAGCTATCTTACGCGGGAGGAAATTAATATTGGAAAATATTTAAATGAAATTACACAAAGTGATAATTCGAAAATCTATATCATGAAAGATGGCTCTGATAAGTGGAGGTACTCGAATTTATTAATTTCATCTCAAAAGCCAGATCAATTTGTGATAGAGCTTGAAAATTTTAAATATGTCTCTTCAGATACAATCTCGATTAGTCATAAGTTGATTTCAGAATTGTTGAACTATAGAATTAAATTTATAGCAATCCCTTCACGAACAATTCTTAGGGATAGTGCGAGGTATCTGAGCGAAATCAAACCCTTCAAGCAATGGAAGGTTTATGAGATGAATGAGGAGAAATAAAATTAAAAAAAAATTCATATCCAAACTGGAAATTATTATTTCTGGATTCGTATTTTTTATTTCAGGAATCGTCGCATGGGAGAGCGGGGAAGAGATGTTTGCGATAGCAAATTTTATTGTTTCAATTTTTAATCTGACCGGGTTGTTTACAAATCTTGTGAAACTCAAATATTTCAAGATTCTATTATTGCTTTTCAATTCAGCTATGGCATTTATTTCAGCTTACAGCTATCATGCAATTGGTAAAAAAGGATTACCATATATTTGGCTGCTTGTAGGAATAGTTTTTTTGGTTCTTGTTTTTACCACCTATCGAAAATTAAATGAAACTAATGTAACTAAGTTTGACTGAGGTGAGGCGATTAAAAGTAAGTCAAAAATAACAGATCTACTCGCCGGAACAGATAGAAGATCGATTGGTGAGGGTAATGATGTGGTATTAATTGTCAGTAAGAATGAAAATTTATTCGAAGAGCTTTTCAACTGTCTTTATTCTGAAAATAAAATAATTAGGATGCGCGCTGCTGATGCAATTCAAAAAATTATCGAGTTAGAACCCAGCATTGTTAAAAAATATAAAAATGAGATTTTACATAAAATTTCAAAAATTGATCAGCAGGAAGTTTGCTGGCATGTTGCTCAGCTTATTCCACATTTAGGTCTGACAAAAGCTGAGACTATTATTGCATTTAAGTTTCTGAATGACTATTTAAGTGATAAGAGTAAAATTGTAAGAACATTTTCACTACTGGCAGTGACGGATCTAAGTGATATAAACTCAAGCTTGAAGCCAGAAGTGATTAAGATTATCAAACAACAAATGAGAAAAGGAAACCCTGCAATATTAAGCAGAGGTAAAAAATTGTTGATTAAACTCGAATCAAAAGAAAAAACCTAAAATTTTTGGAATTTTATGGAAGATGAAGAATTAGTGTGTCTAAACTGTGAATTTATTGTTAAGAGTGCTGACGATTATTGTCCTAATTGCGGGGTTATATTTGCAGAGAATACCAAATGTTCATTGCATAAAGATAAAGGTGCAGAGGGAATTTGCTTAATATGTTTGAAACCTTATTGTAAACAATGCGGTTTGTTTGTAAATGAAGTTTATCTATGCAGCGAACATAGTGCTTACGAGATAATAGAAGGCATGGCAAGAATATACGGTTCGAGTGATAATCTGGAATTAGCATATTACAAAAATATACTTGAGGATGAAGGATTACATCCATTTCTTTACTCGCGTAAATCCAGCCCTCTCTCATTCGGAAATGTTGATCACACACTATTCAGCTCTTCCGGTGAATATGATGGGCACCTGATAAACGAGATTAAGTTAATGCTTCCGCTCAATGAGGTTATTCAAGGGGAAAAAATTCTTGAACCTCTGATAAATGATTTTGATTAAAACATCTAATTAAATAGTGGTTAATAATGAATTACAAAAATGTTCTTATAATCTTCTTACTTATTTCAATAACGATTTCATTCGGTCAAGAAATGAAGAGTGAGCCAAAAGTTGTTAAGAAAGTTGATTTAAATCGATATGCAGGTCTTTGGTATGAGATAGCTAAAATTCCAAATCGATTCCAGAAACATTGTATAAGCGGAACTACTGCTCAATACAAACTAAGAGAAGATGGTAAAATTGAAGTTATCAACAGCTGTATTGATGAAGATGGTGAAAGGGATGATGCTGAAGGAATTGCAAAAATAGTTGATGGATTTTCAAATGCAAAATTAGAGGTGAGTTTCGTAAGCATTTTAGGCATCCAGCTATTCTGGGGCGATTACTGGATAATCGGATTGGATGATAATTATGAATATGCTGTCGTAGGTACTCCAACTAGGAAATATGGTTGGATATTAAGTAGAACACCGCAATTATCTGAAGAAAAGCTGAAAGAAACCTTTGAGATATTAAAAAATCAAGGTTATGACCCCAACAAATTCGAAATGAGTATTCAATAAAAATGAATCGCTAAATTTTAATTTCCTTTGGTCAGTTCACTAAGAATTACGGCCGATGCGTTGGCGACATTAAGTGACTCCGCCTTTCCTTTTTTTGGCACAGTTACTCTTTGATCGGCAATATTCAGTAGATCAGCAGTAGGACCATTAGCTTCATTCGAAAATACTATAATTTCTTTATCACCTTTTTCATACTTATAGATGTTCTTTCCTGTAATATCCGCGCATAAAATTCTATAACTGCTTTGTTTTAAAGAACTTAATGAAAGAATTAGATTGTTGTCATTTTTAATGGCCAAATGAAAAATTGACCCTGCACTTGACCGAATAGTCTTCGGATTATAAACATCAGCGCAATCCTGGCTTACTAAAATTTCCTTCACACCGAACCAATCTGCATTGCGAATAATTGTGCCGACATTTCCAGGATCATTTATACCGTCTAAAGCAACCAGCAAATTTCCTCTTAAAGATTCTATGAAAATTTTTGATGATTTTTTCTTAAATACTCCAATTATGCCCTGCGAATTAACAGTTGCTTGAAGTTTCTGAAATTCCTTTTCTACGATAATTTCAATTCTTTGAACTCGTTTTGAAATCGATTTTATTATATCATCCACCTCTATGAAACGATCTTTTTTACAAATAATCACTTCGCATTCAAAACCGTTATTTAATGCCTCAAGAATTAGTTTGTTACCCTCTATTAAAAATTTGTTTTGTTCATCTCTAATTTTTTTTTTGAGAAGGGATGAATAATATTTAAGTTCGGTTTTTGTTATCATAAAAGGGTATTATAATTTTGACTTTTACCGGTTGCTTCATCTTCAGCCAGTTTTTTCAAATACTCCCAAGAATAAATTCCTGTGTTATGGCCATCTTTCCAACTAATTTGAATTGCATATCCGCCAACAGTCTGAATATTTTGAATTTTATACATTTCAGGATTAAAAATGCTCGGTTTCGGAGGGCGATAGGTTTTCAGTAAAATTGTTTCGCCTTTACAATTTGCACACGGACATTCATCACGTAGATACTTTAATCCAATTTTACTTTCAGAATATTCATCCCATTTGATTGATAAAAATGTTTTATCAAGCAGCTTTATTTGTAGTGGTTGCATTAATTTTTTCATTTTTTTGATAAATACACATAATCTCAAGTGAAATTTAGTGAAAATATAAGATTCAAAGCAGTATGAGTGATTAAATGAGTAAATTCCTAGCATCTTTTCTGAGAATATTTCACTTAACAACGGAATAATTTTATTTTTGCATATGGATTTACTTGTAATTGAAGCCGTAATACTTATCGTTCTAATATTGCTTGCCGGTGGGCTATCAGCAGCAGATATTGCTATTTCTACATTTGGAGCGAATAAAATTGAAGAACTCAAGGAAAAGAATGATAAGAAAGCTGAATTGTTCGAATCAATTCAGAAAGATCCCAACTCATTCTATGGAACGATACAACTTTCAACTAATGTGCTCATTGTTGCATCCTCGATTGTTGGATTTCATTTGTTTTTGAGGTTATTCTACAAGGTTTTCTATGGCGATGTAATACACTCATTGGACATCTACTCTGAAATCTTAGCTGGAATTTCAGCTATACTTTTAATATCATTTTTAATTATTCTTTTAGGGCTTTTAATACCCAAAGCTTTAGGATTCAGGTATTCGGAAAGGCTGGGTAAAAGTTTTATTTATCCTCTAATTCTACTTGCTAAAATCATACAATACCCGGTTAAAATCATTACACGGATTGGAAATTTAATTCTGCTGCCTTTTAAGGAAGAAACAAATTTCTATCAAACAAAAATGTCCGAAGATGAAATAAGAGTAATAATATCTGAAAGTGTGAAAAGCGGTACACTCAATAAAACTGAACAAGAAATAATTGAAAATATTTTTGAATTTAATGATCTGCATGCTAATGAAGTGATGATACCAAGAACCGAGATGAGTGCAGTTGAAATGGTCGGGGATAAAAATGAGATTATGAAATACATAATTAAGACCGGCCACTCGCTTCTGCCTGTTTATGAAGATTCGCTTGATAACATTGTTGGTGTTCTTCACACAAAAGATTTAATT
>JBGSOQ010000161.1:0-4196 GCA_041739035.1 Ignavibacteriaceae bacterium
AAAGAATTAAAACGTGTTGGACTGATAGAAGGTGAGGTTGACGGCCCAAAAGTATGTTATTGCATGAACAAAAAAGCATTGACTAAAGCAAAGAAAGAATTGGATAAATTATTTAATAAAATAAGTTGTTGTTAATAATATAAAAGGAACACAATATGAAAACCGCAGATGATTTAAAAAACGTTGTAAAAGAAAAATATGGAAAAATCGCCAAAACTTCACCACAAAGTGGATGCTGTGGTACATCATCGTCATGTTGCGGTGATTCTTCAAATGTTGAAATTGTGATGATTGGGGATGAATATAAAAAGCTGGACGGTTATGTTGCGGATGCAGATCTTGGATTAGGATGCGGTATTCCTACTGAATATGCAGATATAAAAAAAGGTGATACAGTAGTTGACCTTGGTTCCGGAGCAGGTAATGATGTGTTTGTTGCGAGAGCGATAGTAGGAGAAAAAGGTAAAGTGATCGGAATTGATATGACAGAACAAATGATTGAAAAAGCCAATGAGAACAATTCGAAGCTTGGATATAATAATGTTGAATTTAGATTCGGTGATATTGAAGCAATGCCATTAGAGGATAATATTGCTGATGTAATTGTAAGTAACTGTGTCCTGAATCTTGTGCCGGATAAAGTAAAAGCATTTAATGAAATTTATCGCATCTTAAAACCGGGTGCACATTATTGTGTCTCAGATATCGTAGTACAAGGTGAGATGTCTGAAGAGTTAAAACATTCTGCTGCTATGTATGCTGGTTGTGTTTCCGGCGCAATAAAGCAGGAAGAATATCTGAAAATAATAGAAGAAGCAGGATTTAAGAATATTGAAATCAAAAAATCGAAAAGAATAGATCTACCGGATGAACTTCTAAATAAATACCTAACCGACCAGGGTATAGCGGAGTACAAAAAAAATATGAAAGGTATTTTTAGCATTACGGTTGTTGGCTATAAGAACTGATTAAACTAAATGGGATACAGAGATAATTTGCATCCCATTTTTTATAATTTTATATTTCGTTAGTTAACGAAATGAATTATTATGATTGAAGAAAAAACAAAACTGTTCAAATCTCTTTCCGATCCCAACCGTCTTCGAATCTTAAAAATGCTTCAGCTAAAGCCACTTTGTGTTTGTGAAATAACCAATGTCCTTCAGCTTGCAACCTCTACTGTTTCAAAGCATTTGAGTATACTCAAAGAAACGGGCTTCATCATTGAGGAAAAGGATGGTAAGTGGGTGAATTATATGATCAATCCCCATCCAGATGATGCCAGGATTTCATCAATTATCTCAACATTGGATTTCTGGATAGCTGACCAAAAAATAATTAATGAAGACCAAGCGAAGGTGATTAAAGTTGACAGACACTTTGTTTGTTCAAAATAGAAAAAGTTATAATCATTTCGAACATTATCGAAATAAATAGCTAAATATCTTATGAACTGGAAAAACGAATATAAAATATTTCTGTGGATACTGGGATTCTTTCTGTTTGCTTACTTTATGCCGATTGAGAATGAATCTTTCAGTGCTGCTATCATCGCTGCGTTTGATCTTGCAAAATGGTATGCACAAGAACATGTTTTGCTATGTCTTATTCCAGCATTTTTTATCGCTGGCACAATAGCAGTATTCGTAAGCCAAGCTGCGGTGGTAAAGTATTTTGGAGCCAAATCTAAAAAGTGGATCGCCTATTTAGTGGCTGCAGGCTCGGGGACAATACTTGCGGTTTGTTCCTGTACAGTTCTACCTTTATTCTCCAGCATTCACAAACGAGGAGCCGGATTAGGGCCTGCTATCGCATTTCTATATTCGGGGCCTGCTATAAATATTTTAGCCATTATTCTTACTGCTAGAATACTTGGACTTGAGCTTGGAATTGCAAGGGTAATTGGTGCAGTTATGTTTAGTGTTGTAATCGGTTCGATAATGGCGTTCATCTATCGAAAAGAAGAGAAAGAAAAAGCTGATGCTCAGCTCGCAATGCCGGAAGTTGAAGAGCCGCGCCCTTTCTGGCAGACTGCACTACACTTTTTTATTCTTGTTGCAATTTTGGTTTTTGTTAATTGGGGAAAACCAGTAGATACAACCGAAGGATTCTGGTATTTTATGTTTGCTAACAAATGGTTTATAACTGGATTATTCGGAATTGCTTTTGCACTTTCGATGAGTTACATAATTCAGGTGAAAAAACTATACGTCATTCTTGGAACTACAGCAGTGGTTATATCATCTTTAATCTTTTATGATAATCCAACTATCACTTTTATAGTTGCGGTAATTTCAACAACGGTCGTTTTAACTTTCACCGAAGGTGAAGCAAATGAGTGGCTTGGCGAAACCTGGGGATTTACAAAACAAATTATGCCGCTACTGGCTGCGGGAGTTTTAGTAGCAGGATTTTTGCTTGGTTCTAACAATAATAATAACGGAGTTATTCCAAATGAATGGATTTCGACCTTGGTTGGAGGTAATTCATTGTTCTCGAATTTTTTTGCATCAATAACGGGAGCATTTATGTACTTCGCAACACTTACGGAAATCCCAATTCTGCAAGGATTGATTAACAGCGGAATGGGAAAAGGTCCGGCGCTTGCATTATTGCTAGCTGGTCCTGCATTATCATTACCAAACATGCTGGTTATCCGTGGCGTAATTGGGACACAAAAAACAGCCGTGTATGTATCGCTTGTGGTGGTAATGGCAACCATAAGCGGTTTGATTTATGGAGCGTTATTTTAATTGCTGAATTGTCGCATTGTTAAATTGTTTGGATAAAAAGGAATTTAACAGATAAGTAATTTCAAGGTTAAACATTAAAGAATGAAAACAAATGGGAAAAAAAATCTTAATACTTTGCACAGGAAACTCTTGCCGCAGCCAAATGGCTGAGGGATTTCTGAAATCTTTTGATAAATTTTGGGAAGTTCATTCAGCAGGAACAAAACCTTCGTCACAAGTTCATCCAAAGGCAATTCAAGTGATGAACGAAGTTGGAA
This sequence comes from Ignavibacteriaceae bacterium, assembly GCA_041739035.1. Lineage (GTDB taxonomy): Bacteria > Bacteroidota > Ignavibacteria > Ignavibacteriales > Ignavibacteriaceae > XYD12-FULL-36-8. The sequence goes on from JBGSOQ010000161.1 coordinate 3,011, forward strand.
TTGACCTTTCTCAAAATTATCCGAAGATGGTAGATCAATTTCTTAACGATTCTTTTGATTATGTAATTACCGTATGTGACAATGCCAAAGAAAGCTGTCCGATTTTTCTCGGGAAAGTTGGCAAACAGCTTCACATAGGATTTGAAGATCCCGCCGAAGCTGAAGGAACTGAGGAAGAAATTCTTATAGTTTTCAGAAGAATTAGGGATGAAATCAAAAAAGATTTTTATGATTTCTATGCACAGGAAATAAAGGCAGCATTATAATAATTCAAAAGACGGTTGGAGGCAGAGTAAAGAATCATAAAAAATGAGATTCTTCGCTTCGCTCAGAGTGACAAGCCAAAGAAAGATAGAAGTGAAAAAATGTTAGATATAAAAGTTCTTGGTACCGGCTGTGCAAACTGCATTAAGCTGGAAAATCTTGTAAAAGAAGTTGTAGCTGAACATAACATCCCTTCTAATGTTGAGAAAATTACTGACAGGGAAAAATTTCTTGACTATGGAATAATGTTAACTCCCGGATTAGTGGTTAACGGGAAAGTCCTCTCGAGCGGAAAAATCCCAACCAAATCAACTTTGGAACATTGGCTTAAAGAAATTAATTAAAAGGAATTATGATGGAAATCGACAACTCGAAAGAATGGCACTGGTTTAAAGGCGGCATTCTGGTTTCACTTTTATCAGTTGCAACATATTTTATTTTTGCCGCAATAGCAGACCGCAATTATCCATTCGGTATTACAGCTGGATTTGGTTTCATTGCCGGAAAATTTGGTTCTTTGTTTGCTGGATTAGTTGAAAATCCTGTCATCAAAAGATTCAGTGAAAAACCTGATGCATTCATTGAATTTTTTACTTTAATCGGGTTAATCCTTGGCGGATTTACAGCATCGAAATTCTCAGGCACAATCTCTTCGGAAAATATTCCATCTGTTTGGGAAAAATATCATGGAAAAAGTTTAGTCAAACGATATGCCTTTGTTTTAGTTGGCAGCGTACTGCTCGGATACGGCGCAGCTTTAGCCAGCGGATGTACAACCGGAAATATTCTTCAAGGTTGGGCACACCTCTCCCTTGGAAGTATTGTTGCGGGAGCTTCGTTTTTTGCTGCAGGGATTATTACAGCAAAACTTCTTTACCCTAAATTAGGAGGCGGCAATGACTCTAATTAATATCGTATTTGG
>JBGSOQ010000157.1:0-1991 GCA_041739035.1 Ignavibacteriaceae bacterium
GTCATTGTTACATCTTCTTGCCTGTTTAGAATAAGCTTCACAGGTTGTTTAAGCTTAAATGTGGCAAGTGCCGTCAGACAAGCCCAAGCAGTTGCTTGATCTTCCTTACCTCCAAAAGCTCCGCCAAGGCGAAGTACATCAACCTCTATTTTGTTCATTGATAAATTGAGAATTCTAGCGACGGCTCTTTGAACTGTAGTGGGGGATTGAGTAGAGGAAATAATTTTTATTCCGCCGCCCTCAAGAGGAAATGCGAATGATCCTTGGGTCTCAAGATAAACATGTTCCTGTCCACCGGATTCAGCTGTACCTTCAACAATCACATCGCAATTTTTCCACACTGAATAAACATCACCCAAAGAAAATATTTGGGGAGGAATGATCAAGTTACCTTTTTGAAAAGCTTCACGCGGATCAGTAACAGCTGGGAATTCTTCGTATTCTATTTTGATTTTTTTGACTGCCTGATGAGCCGAGAAATTATCCTTTGCAATAACTAATGCAATGGGCTGACCTCTAAAATCAACTACATTATCTGCCAATAATTTTTCATCGGGAATTATTGCCCCAATTTGGTTTTCACCGGGAATATCCTTAGCAGTTAATATTTCAACTTCACCATCAGCTTTATTTGCTTCGCTGAGGTTAATGTCTATTATTCTTCCATGTGCAATCGTAGATGAGTAAACAGCTGCATGAAGTGTACCTTCGGGATTGATTAGATCATCTACAAAAAGAGATTCTCCCCGAACATGTTGAATCCAATCAGAGTTTTTCATAAAACTATTTCCGATTCAATTAGTTCTGGAGAAAATTTATAGAAATGCGCAAGCAGCAGTTGTCTTAATAATAATTTTTTAAACTCGGCCGACCCGCGCACATCGGTTATAGGACTAATTTCGGAAAGAGCAGCATCAATAGATTCGCTGAGCGTGTCAGTATTAACTTTTTTACCAAGCAGAGACTTCCGCATTTCAGAAAGATAAAGCGGAATTGGGGCTACTCCGCCTGCAGAAATATTTGCTTGTGTGATAATCCCGTTATCAATTTTAAGTTGCATAGCAGTATTAACACTGGCGATATCAAGATGAATTCTTTTTGAAACTTTTTCATAGTTGAAGAAAGTGTTTTGCTTTGGAAGTTCAAACGTAATCTTTGTTAGAATTTCATCACTAACTTTGTCTAAGGTTTTGTAACCCAAATAAAAATCTTTAAGTGCAACTTGCCGGGTTTTATTTTCCTTATGCAAATGAAGAGTTGAATTAAATGCCAGCAAGATGCTTGTCATATCTCCAATTGGTGAAGCATTGATAATATTTCCTCCAATTGTTGCACGATTACGGATGGGAAGTGAACCAAAAAGTCGGATGAAATTATGCATTCCCGGAAAATGCTTTTGAATGCTTTCCGATTCACCAAACTCGCTTACAGTTGCTTTTGCATCAATGCAGCATTGATTTCCCTCAATCCAAATTTTATCAGCACCATTTTCACTAAAAACAAAATTTACATTTGACTTGAGAAGATCTGCTTCTCTCTGAACGAATAAGTCTGTTCCTCCGGCGACAATGAAATCAGCTTTTTGTTCAAACTCACGCGAGAATTTTTTCTTTTGTATCTCGATTAGTTGCTGCTCAATATGTGTAAAATACTCTGGAATAATCCCTAAACTTTTAAGTAAAGCTATTTTGTCTTTGTGAGAATTTAATTCGGATGAAACTTTATCAATTATCTTTTTTAATGCCCGCTTAATTGTTGTGTGTCCTGTGCATCTGCAAACATTTCCACCTATAGCATCAACAGCGTCATCAAAATTGTATTGTTCATTCTCCAATAAATAGCCGCTTAAAGAAACAATAAAGCCTGGTGTGCAAAAACCGCATTGGGTTCCGCCTTCATCAATAAAAGCTTGTTGGATAATCGAAAGTTCTTCAAAGTTCAATCCTTCGATCGTTACGATGTGTTTACCTTCGGCTTGTCCCAAGGGCATG
>JBGSOQ010000166.1:0-6198 GCA_041739035.1 Ignavibacteriaceae bacterium
ATCTATTTTTCATTCCATTATTTCCAAAATTATAAGCGTGCTGAGATCGAATCATATATTTGGGAAGCAGCCGTAAAAGATTTTGAACTGAAAACACTAAAGTCACAATTGAATCCTCACTTCATGTTTAATGCTCTAAACAGCATTCGCGCTTTGATCGATGAAGATCCGAAAAGTGCACAAACGGCTGTGACAAAACTTTCGAACATTTTACGTTATTCTCTGAAGATTGAGAGAAATGAAACTGTTCCCCTTGATGAAGAAATGCAAACTGTTGCAGATTATCTTGCCTTGGAAACAATAAGATTAGAAGAAAGAATTAAATACAAAATAACGGTTGATCCCAAGGCGAGTAAAATTGAAATTCCGCCGATGATGATACAAACTTTAGTTGAAAATGGAATTAAGCACGGAATTGCAAAAAGAACAAATGGAGGAGAAATTTTTGTTACAACTAAATTGGAAAACTCAAATTTGTATGTTAGCATCAAAAATAGTGGACAAATTGATGATGATTTGCTTAAGCAATCCAATGGATTTGGAATAAGCAACACAAAGCAGCGCTTAAGCTTAATTTACGGTGACTCCGCAAAATTTGAAATTAAAAACAATGCAGATGATTCGGTCTCTGCACAAATAACTATTCCTATAGGAGGTTATATAAAATGAAAGCTTTAATAGTTGACGATGAAAGATTAGCAAGAGTTGAACTACGGAGATTGCTGACTCCTTTCAAAGAAATTAAAATTGTTGGAGAAGCTGTTAATGCAGAAGACGCATTAAATAAAATCACTGAACTTAGACCTGAAATTATTTTTCTCGATATTCAAATGCCGGGCAAAAATGGTTTTCAGCTGCTTGAGGAGCTTGACAGTGTTCCGATTGTAGTATTCACCACTGCCTACGATGAGTATGCCCTAAAAGCATTTGAGTATAATGCACTTGATTACCTACTGAAACCGATTGAACCAAAGCGGCTCGAGGATTCGATCAAAAAAATTCTTGAGAAGAAAGCCAAGGATACAGCGGTTCATACAGAACACGAAAACTTAACGGAAGATGATCAAGTTTTTGTAAAAGATGGTGATCGCTGCTGGTTTGTTAAACTTGCCAATATTAAACTTTTTGAATCTGAGGGGAATTATGTGCGGCTTTACTTCGAAGATAACAAACCGCTGATTTTAAGAACGCTAAATTATCTTGACGAACGGCTTGATGTAAAAACTTTTTTCAGAGCAAATCGAAAACACATCATAAACCTAAAGTGGGTTGAAGGAATTGATCCATGGCTTAACGGTGGTCTTTTGGTAAGATTAAAAGGAGGTAATAAAATTGAAGTGTCTCGTCGTCAAGCAGTAAAGTTTAAAGATATAATGAGTTTATAAACCGCAATCAGTTATTCATTTTTTCTAATCGCTCATCATGTGTTTGCATGGTGAGGGATTATTATTTTTCAATTGTTCTTAATCTTTATCTTAATCCTAATCTTAATCTCTCACTCTCCTTCTCCACAAATCATAAACCAGTAATCCATAAAATGGCACATACTCAATAATCCAAACGATCGGATACTCCCTCCATTTTTCTGCTAGCGGCGTGATGTTGGAAAAATTTATTGTAAAGAATAAACTCAACACCGAGTAGAATGGATTGAAAACGTTAAGCGCTGCAATCCAACCTAAATACCAGGGATAAAGAGTAGTTGAAAAAATTATTATGCAAAGAAAAACTGCAAATACACCGTTCATAAAATCCGTGTAACGAATTGCAATTATGAATACAGAAGTAGAAAGAAATATTGCACAAACAATTCGGGCAATCTCTCCGTTTGAGAAAATTGTTTTGACGACGTTATATACAGATCCATTAAATTCCCATCTTGATAGATATTTGAACAAACCAGCCAGAATATCTGGATTTTGTGAAATGAAAGGCAGATAAAATATCAAACACACAAAAATGAATATTGCATAAAATTTTATTGCTTTTTTGAATCCCACTTTTTTTATTATCAATGGAAGCAGAAATAATGCTAAAAGTTTTGATAAAAATGCTAATGCAAGCATTATTGATGATGTGTAATATTTTTGCTTTTCAGAATAATAGATAAACAGTATGAGAAAAGTGATGCCGATAAGATCGATGTGTGCATTTATAAAGTATTCCATTATTGGAAGCGGAAGCCATGCGTAAAGTATAATTAGTTTAGGATCTTTTCCTTTCAGCACTAGAAGTTTTAAAATAAAAATAAACGTAATTAATTCGAAGATCAGATAAATCACCTTTAATAATATTGTGCTATTACCAGCGATTAAATAATTCACTGCAAACACTACTTGTGCTAGCGGCGGATATATCGCAGGAATGTTTTTGAACGTGACCTTTTCAAAATTGTCATCACGCAAATGCACAAGGCTTGAATCATTCGGAGGAGTTGTGTAGGGGTTATAACCATTAACTAAGACTTTACCTTCCCACAAATACCTATGGACATCGTCAGAAGTTGTGTAAGATGTTGGCAAAAGTGTTAATCTGAAAATCATACCAAATACAATGATCAAAACAGGAATTTTCTGTTCTATCTTTTCATCAGAAGCGGCAAACTGCTTTTTGAAAATTAAGAAGTAGGCGAAGAAAAAAAGAATAAATGACTCGAAGTATATGAACATGTACAGAGGAATGTTTCTATCCTTATCCAGAACCAGAAATGCAATATAGAAAAGCTCGCTAAGCAGTCCACAGATAAGTAAAAGACTGAATTGATTCTTGTGGAACTTCATGCAAAAGAAAGTTTAATTAAATATTTCCCAAGCTACACCAAATCGAATGTTTCTCTCAAGCATTGGATAGTAAGGAGTGATGTAGTATTGCTTGTCAAATAAATTTTCCCAAGTGAAATAAACTATTGCAGCTTTTTGAATTTCTGCAGAAACAGTAAAATCAATTGTAAGTGAAGCATTAACATCGTCAGATAGAATACCCCATTGTAGAATTGGAAGAGACCTAATATTTTGCTTCCCGGTATAATTAAATATAAATCCTGTTTTGAGATCGAGATTAGAGTTAAATAAAGTATCGGTAAAATAAACTCCCGCAGCAAATTTTGTTTCGGGTATATTTATGAAATTAACAGGCGAATCTTTTTCAGCCAAATACTGTGACCCCCTTCCTTCAAACAATATCTTCCAAATTTGATATGACACATCAAGCCCTATTCCCCAAAGATTAATTGATGAAGATTTTTTATTAAATAAATTTATTGTGAAACTATTATTTTCATCGTTGTACCCCACTTTCAACTCAAAAGTCTTTGTTTTTTCCCAGATTAAATAATAATCATCAAACTGTGAGTAACCGAGATAGAAATTAAAATTTTCATTAAGAAAGATTGATAAGTCCGCTCCATATCCTTCATTCGTTTGCTTTGTTTCAATTCCTGATAGGGTGTTTTTCTGCAATGCATTTGCATATTTGTAATAAATTGATGGTACAACTACACTGTCCAACAAAGCAACGGATATCAATGGTGAAACAAAGAAGGATTTATACTCCAAAGTTGAGGTATTGAGAAAATATCTTGAATCTAATGAATCGCTTGATGTAAATGCCGGGTTGTGCTTTAACAATTGATAACCGCTTTGTAGAGATAAGTGTAATGGATCGAAAGAAACTCTTTGATCTAGCATTACCCCCAATACGTTATCCTTTGACGTACTTTTAGAATTTGGCGATGTATCTCTTTCATTGTATTCATTTTGGTAAAACTTATGATAAAAATTCAGATTCGTATAAGTATTTTCAAAAGGTTTGGCAAGCACTCTTAAATCAAAATTATGCTGCTTCGAAAGAAGAGAATTATTTTCAAAATTAACCGGTGCAAGAGTTTCATTAAATAACAAAGAATTAATATCGGAAGTAGATTCTACAATCTTATCCACATTTACCCCGCCGTTTATTCCCGTTTCGGATTTAGAGAAATAATAGTTCCCGATTAAGTTAATATTATTTGATAAATTATATCTTAATTTTGTATTGATTAGCCACGCGGAGTAGCTGCTATTAGTATAGCTGTCGTCAACCTTGCGATTTGTGATATCAACTGAAGCATATAAATCCTTTAACAGATAAATGCTGAACATTCCATCAATAAAAGCTTCGCCAAATGGTCCTTCGTAATATTTTATTCGTGAATAAGGTTTAGATGGAATTATATCCTTGCTAATAAAATTCACAGAAACTGGATTTGTTGTAAATCCGTATAAAAATCCTCTCGGAAAGGGAACAATTTCTATTGAATCGATGTCTTCACTCTGGATCTGATTAAAATCTAAAGAATAGAAAAGAGTGTTGGAAATAGGCACTCCATCAATAAAATAATTAGTCGAGTTCGATCCTTCAGTATACAGATAGATATCATTCGGCTGCCCAACGAATCCATAGGATCGCTCAAAGCTCAAGGGGAAAACTTTAAAGAGATCTCCAGTATACCGGTAATCATTTTTTAGAATATCGGCTTTACTAATGAATGTGCTTTGATATGAAAACGGCTGCTGATAAATATCAGCTCGTGCTTCTTTATTTATAGCGAGAGAATCTCTTCCTCTCTCGATTGAACCTGAAATGATTACGGCCGAAGAATCATTTAGATAATCAATCCCTCCCGTAAAAACCGAGTCCACTTCATTGCGCAAAGAGTCTTTTATAATTGAAATCCTTAAATCATGAGTTGTAATATCATTATTTATAGAAATCGAATCTCTTAAGTGAGCAAATTGGGCGGTTTGAAAAAAACAAAATAAAAAAAGGGCTGTCTTCAAATACATTAGTTGATAAAATATTCTGCGTATAAATCGTGTAATGAAAATAATCAATTAAGAAATAAGCGTCAAAATAATATTCTGAGTTGAAATTGTTTCTATGATATGTTTTTAAGTTAAGACTGCATTAGCTGTCAAGATAATGCTGTTCCGTGTGATCTTTTCGAGGCTTATAAATCAATGGTGAAAATAATATTTATTTAAAATAAATATTTCCTTTAATCAAAAATATATTTAATTTCACCAATGAAATAACTTATAATAATTAACTAGAAAGGTAATATCATGGCAGCAGCAAAACCAATGACCAAAAATCAAGTTCTTGATCATATGGCAAAGAAGACGCAAGTCACCAAAAAATTTGCCGGTGAGTTCATTGATGAATTTATTAAGCTATCTTACAAGGAAGCAAAGAAATCATTTGTCGTTCCAGGGCTTGGTAAATTAGTGGTTGTTAATCGTAAGGCAAGAATGGGAAGAAATCCCGCTACTGGGCAAACAATGCACATTCCTGCAAAAAGAGTTCTAAAGTTTAGAATTGCAAAAGCCGCAAAGGATGCAATTTTATAGCAACCAACAAAATGTTAGTTTAAACCTTAAAGCCCGTTAATTAACTTGACGGGCTTTATCATTTGTTAGTATGCTTACTAATTTGGTTGTCGAAATATCTTTAATTTCGAGCGTTAATAACAATTTTGCTTGAAATTAACCATAAAAATTATTATTGTTTGTTTAACAAACTAAAAACTTATTGACTATCTTCAAATAACTTTAGGAGGTTCTGCATGAAACACATTTTACAATCACTTTTAGTTACTTTGTTTCTTTTTTCCGTAGGCAATGCTCAATTTGTTATTTTAGATGACTTTGAAACAAGTGCCGGGCACTTTAATCTTCAAACAGATTATTCAGGTTCTACTGTTGGCATTTGGGGTACACAACCAACTCTCGATTCCTCAACGGCAGCATTTGGTACAAAATCATTAAGAATAGAACTGGTTGATAATCCAGGGCTCGAAACAAATTGGGCTGTAAGATTTCTATCTGGTACTGCAAATCCAGTAAACAATGTTGAAATGGGTCCAAACGGATATACGGGTTATTGGCTTAAGACAAATCGTTCGTGGTTACGCACTGCTCCTTGTCTTGATGCACCTGGTACTGCCGAAGTTGGAGACACAGCAGATGTAATTGGTGACAATCAGTGGCATCTTTATCAATGGAATCTTGGTGTAGATGGACAACCCTACTGGAAGGGTTGGGTAACTGGCAATGATACAATTTCTGATGATGCGACACCAACATATGATGCTATTTGGTTCTTTGCCCCGAATGGCTCCGATACTACAATTGTTTATTTAGATCAAGTTGTCTGGAATCC
>JBGSOQ010000171.1:0-20830 GCA_041739035.1 Ignavibacteriaceae bacterium
ATTTGATTTAATGAGTACTCTTTAGTCACAAAATACTTGTTTTCAGAGCTAAACACTTAAATTTGCATTCAGTCTGAATTATTTCTTCTTACCGTATAAAAAAACTACCCCGCCGATTACCATTACTCCTACACCAATAAAAGGAGACCAACTTGTTGTATGATCTTTATCCGCTGTTATCTCAACACTGCCTATATCCACAACTTTTTCTTTTGTTACATAATTAAATCCAGTGTACAGAGTCATTATCAAACCTATTGCGATTATGATGAGACCTATTGTTTTTGCGTTCATGGTTTTGATCCTATCTAAAGTCTAAAGTGTAAAAAATTTTGGAGCTCAGCATACATTCATACTGCACGCCGTCCACTTATGATATTTACTAAGATCATGATAACTGCAATTACAAGCAGAATGTGAATAACACCGCCCATAGTATAGGAAGTGAGCAGTCCGAGTAACCATAAAACTACGAGAACGATTGCGATTGTGTATAACATAGTATGTATCCTTTTAATTTAAATTTAAGTGTTTGATTTCCATGATAAGTTACGATGAGAGTGACAGTAATTCAATCGAGCAAAGGGATGAAAAAGGGACTACATCTTTGGGTTGAACAAATCCCTGATCTTATCGGATTTAGAAAATCAATTACTGTTGAGTGAGAGTTTAGATTAAAAACCCCAAAGCAGCCAACTATCTTTTGCCTCTTCAATGAGTTCGTTTAACTTGATTGATCCTTCTTTCAGGTTCCTAAAAGTAGAATCGATATTTTGCGCCGATGATGGATCCATTAACAATCTTCCGATTGTTCCTCTTCCCGATTCTATACTGCTTGAAATTTTAGCTAAATCATTTGTGATGTTGGATGTATTATCAATGGTTGTTTTTAACGATGTTAAAATCTCATCCAGTTCATCTGCTTTATCCATAAATACCCTAAACCCGACTGAACCTTCTTTTAAATTAAGAATAGTACCTTCAATATTTTGCCTCCACGATTTATCCATCATTAGTCTTCCAATGGTTCCTTGTCCTGATTCTATATTAGTTGCAATCTTAGCCAAATTACCCGTTATGCTGGCCGTATTATCAATAGTTGTTTTTAATGATTTCATAATTTCGTCTATTTCAGTCGGCTGCGTTGTGGAGATAGTATCGTTATCTTCAATTATTTCTTTTTGGCCAGTTCCTGGATTGATTATTAAAACCTTGTTTCCCATTAGCCCTTCGGAGCCAATGCTTGCAACGGCATCTTTCTTTATAAACTTTCGGGTGTCTTCATCAACCAATATAACTACTCTTACCGATGTATCACTGATTATAGTAACATTATCTATGGTTCCGACATTTATTCCGGATAACCTTACATTATTACCTGCCTGAAGTCCGGCAACATCTCTGAAAACTCCGCTTAGGCGAAAGGTGCTTCTAAATAATTGCTGCTTCTCTCCGATAAAATATATTGCTAAAATGAACACCGTTATTCCAAGCGAAATAAATATTCCCAGTTTCATTTTATTAGTGGTATTTTTTTTCATCCTATTTGCTCCTGCGTAATTGCCGTACGTGTTATTCAAAAAAAGATCTTATCCATGCGTCTTCGGATTTCTCAAGATCATCAAATGTTCCTTCTGCAGCGCACACTCCATCTTTGAGCACAATAATTCGATCTGCTGTCATCTTAGTGCATTCAATATCGTGCGTAATAATGATGGATGTAGTATCATATTTTTTTTGTACTTCCAAAATGAGGTTACTTATTTCTTTTGAAGTTATTGGATCCAGCCCGGTTGTAGGTTCATCATAAAGCATTATCTCGGGTTTCAAAATCAAAGTTCGAGCTAAACCTAACCGCTTGCGCATACCGCCGGAAAGCTCTGACGGCGTTTTATCAATTGCTTCATCAAGTCCTACATCGTGCAGTGCTTCTTTTACTATTGATTCTAATTCTTCCCTTGGTATTGAACTTATTTGCTTTCTTAATGGGAATTCAAGATTTTCTCTTACTGTCATTGAATCATAAAGAGCGCCGCTTTGAAAAAGAAAACCGATTTTTTTTTGTGTTTCAATCAGCTCCTTATTCTTCAGTTCAGAAATATTTTTCCCAAGAATAAAAAGTTTACCATCATCAATTTCAACCAACCCGACAATACATTTAATAAGTACCGATTTACCCGTTCCGGATTGTCCGAGTACAGCAAGGTTTTCGCCTTTATTAATAACCAAATTGATATCCCGCAGAACATGATTACTCCCGAATGACTTTTTAAGATGTTCCATCTTAATCACAACATTATCGTTCTGCTTATTATCAGTTTTGATCTTAGCTGCTCTATCGGTTACATTCTCTATCATTTTCAGAATACTTAATTCAGTTTTGAAGCACACTCGTAATTTGTACTGCTATCATATCTATTAAAAAAACCATTAAAGATGCTAACACTACGGCTGAATTTGCGGCTTTTCCGACTCCTTCAGTACCTTTATTTGAATTATATCCCTTATAACTTCCTATGAGACCGATTGCAAATCCGAAGAAAAAGGTTTTGATGAAAGCCGGAATCACATCTTGGAATTCAAGACTTTGAAATATCTGAGAAAAAAATAAGTAGGAACTTACATTCCCTTTTATGTTAACGCCGACTAACGATCCTAATAAACCAACACCATCACCAAATATTACCAATATAGGAAGCATTAAGGTTGCAGAAAGAACTCTTGTAACAACAAGATATTTAAATGGATTAGTATCTGATACCTGCATTGCATCAATTTGTTCGGTTACATTCATTGATGCCAGCTCAGCTCCAATCCCCGATCCAACTTTTCCAGCAAAGATTAAGGCAATTATAACCGGTCCAATTTCACGAATAATTGAAACTGCTACCATCGCAGGCAGCAATGATTCAGATCCAAACTTTGCCAAAGTAGGTCTTGTTTGAATGGTGAGTACGAGTCCAATTATAAATCCTGTAATAGCTACTAAGGGAAGAGACTTGTAACCGATTAGAAAAGATTGCTTCATTACTTCATTAAACTCATATGGAGGTTTAATTACTTCTTTGAAAAAGCGTAAAGTAAAAATTGTAAGTGAGGATACTTCTAAAAAGAATTTTTTAAATGCTGAATCAGAGACAATCTCTCGAGATTCTACTAGGATGTTTTCATTTTCCTGGTTTTCATTTGGGAACTGCTGCAAGATTATTTCGTCCATTCTATCAATATTATTAAATATCTAAAATTAGCCACCTTAACGATTCTTCTTTTTTTAAGGGAAATTAATCCCTTCTGAATAAACCGGTTTTATTCAATCCCCATTTCATTTGCTGATTGAAAAAACTTGGTTTGTCTTCTCATTTTTCTTTTCTCTTTTAGCCGCCTTTTTCTCTTTCATGGTTTTTAGCGGTACTTTTTTTGAACTCTTTTTACTTTCTTGACCTTTGCTCATGATTTTTTCCCTTTAATTGTTTTTCCTATGTACTTTGATTTTTTAACTGAAATTTTTTCATAAAGTTTTTCTCGCTGGCTATGCTGTTTGCTTAATGAGTTTATCAGCTTTTCTGCTCTTTGCCATTTTGGTCTGATTATCTGTAAACCTTTTAGCAATTACTTTTTCCATTTCTATAAATTTAAGTGTTTCTGATTCTTCTGCTTTAAATTCAGACTTTAAAACGACTATTTGAGCTTCTGTTGCAGCGCGCTTAAGTTCTATTCCAGATTTTTTACGTTCAATTTCCTGCTGACGCAGCAATTGTTCTTCCTCATTTTTTGCTTCTTGTGATAATCGAGCGGAACCAGTAAGTACACCTTCCGAACCAACATAGACATCAAGCAGTTCTATTCCATGGTCAGTCAGAATAAACTCACGGATCTGATTGGAATGCGCCATGCCTCGAGATTTAAGAATATACAATCCTCTGTTACGCTCACCACCGATTTCAATATCACGCAAAAGCAGCCATGTATCTATCAATGACGAAATTGCCATGTCTGTAAGTTCGTGATTATCGCCACCGTTAGTAAGACTTGCGAATAATGCGGTGATATTTCTCATCTTTAAAAAATCCACAAGACGAAGCAGCATTATTTTTACTTCGGTTTGATTACCTCCCATTACAAAAGCATCAATTGGATCTAAAACAACTATTTGAGGTTTGACTTTATTAATTAGTTTGATAGTAGTAGTCAGGTGATGTTCCAATCCAAAAAGTGTTGGACGTGTTGCATGAAAGTGGAGTAATCCTTTTTTTACCCACGGTTCTAACTTTATTCCAATTGAGGACATATTGCGCATAAACTGACTCGGGGATTCTTCAAAAGCAAAATAAAGAACACGTTCTCCGCGTTTACAGGCTGCTTCAACAAATTGTGCTGTAAGACTTGTCTTACCGGTACCGGCAGTACCTGAAACAAGGACAGTACTTCCGCGAAAGTACCCTTTACCGGAGAGCATTGTATCAAGACGCGGAATACCGGTGGAAATTCTCTCGTTGGATGATATGTGATTTAATCCTAACGAAGTAACAGGCAAAACGGAAAAGCCATCTTCATCAATTAAAAAAGGATATTCGTTTGTCCCGTGCGTTGAGCCGCGATATTTAACAATACGCAATCGCCGAATGGATGATTGATCACTCACACGATGATCCAGCAGAATAACACAATCTGAAATGTATTCTTCTAAACCTTGACGTGTTAATGTACCATCGCCTCGTTCACCAGTAATAATTGTTGTAACATTTTTCTTTTTTAACCAACCGAATAAACGTCGCAGCTCGGTACGCACTATAGTAGAATTAGGCAAGGCTGAGAAGAGTGATTCAATAGTATCCAGCACAACACGCTTAGCCTTGATGCTTTCAATTGCACGATGTATGCGGACAAACAAACCCTTCAAATCATATTCACCGCTCTCTTCTATTTCTCCTCGCTCAACGTGAACGTGCTCAAGCCAAATCTTTTTGCGCTCTACCAGTTTATTCAAATCGAATCCTAATGAAGCAACATTTGCTGCGAGTTCTTTTTCGGTTTCCTCGAACGATATAAATACGCCGGGTTCGTTGTAAAGTGTTGCCCCACGAACGAGAAACTCCATTGCAAAAAGGGTCTTTCCACAACCCGCACCGCCGCATAAAAGTGTTGGCCTTCCTTTTGGTAAGCCGCCGCCAGTTATTTCGTCAAATCCTTGAATACTTGTGGGAGATTTTGGAAGCGTCTTCCGCTGAAATTTTATTGTACTTGTTTTCATAAGATTTATCTTCTAAAATGTTATTATAATTTTTTAATTCTAATTGTTTTATGATCATTAAAATCTGTCATAATTAATTTCACATACCAAAATCATCTATACACAACGCAGTAAAATCTCACATGAAAAATTTTGTGTATGTCTCTATAATTCAATGAATTATAAAATAAAATGTGCGAAAAATATATAGCCCAAAGGGATGAAAAAGGGACTAACTCTTACCGGAAAGCAAATAATGGAACTCTGGAATTATTAAGTTAAAAAATCAATTATTAAGCATCGAAATACTCTTTGAAATTGTTCTTAGAGTTTCATCATTGTAAGAATAGTTGGCAATTTCAAGGCGTGTATGTAATGCGAGTTTCTCCATAATGTTATGAATATGACTCTTAACGGTATAAGTTGATACACGAATTTTCTGACCGATTTCTTTGTTACTCATACCATCGCTAAGTAATCCGATAACCTCTCGTTCGCGCTTAGTCATCTGCACTGCTTTTTTCAGTTCAGTTTTACCTTCTCTAACTGCGTAATCAACAATTTGGGAAAAAAGAGAATCAACTAACAGAGGCGGAAGAACAGTTGCCCCTTCATTTACCGTTCTAATTGTAATTAAAAAATCATTAAGCGATGCATCTTTGAGTATGAACCCATTTGCACCGGCTTTTACATACTGCAATATATCGGCTTGTACTGGTGCAAGATCCATGACAATGATTTTTGCTTCCGGAAAATCTTTCTTAACTATTTCCACAACGTGTAAACTGTTCTGACTTCGTAATCCCAAATCCAAAAGAACCACATTTGGTTTTAACTGTTTGATTTTTACAAGCGTGTTCTTACCATCACCAGAAGCAGCTATTATAAGGATATCCTTGTGAGGTTTAAGAATGGAAAAAATTCCGTCCCGAAGGAGACGGTTATCTTCGATGAGTAGCAATCTGATTTTTTTCATTATGTGTCTTCAAGAATTAGCAAATTTGAAATAAGGCAATAAGATCAATGCAGTAATTGAGTTATTCACTCATTACTAAATTCAAGATGCAAATATTAAGGATGTAGAATCAATCAATCCAAAGGATGAAAAATGGACTACATCATTTGATTTGAAGTATCAATCGGAAAGGAGATTACTCGCCGATTAAAGAAGTTTTATCTATTGCAGCTTTGTAAGTGTTCGAAGGATGGGCGAATTTTGCAATTTGAATTTAAGATATCCCCCACTCAAACTAAACTTCGCACTAAAAACTCAAAACGCCAATTAATCAAGTGAACTTCATTTTACATACATTTCTTGAAGTGGAGATGATCCATTAATAAACTCCCCCTGCTGTGTAATGTCAACACCATTTTTACCAATTATAGTATTAATCGGAAAATCAAAATTCCATTCTATCAATGGATTAGGTAATAGGAATGGTTTATTATTGATTAATCTAAATCTGCCCATTCTTTTCTTAGTTACAGTAACTGTATCTGCTAATGGAGCGCCCACAGCAAACGTTAATCTACCGGAAGTTATACCAATAGCGTGCGATGGTTTATTGTTAAACTGACTCGAGCCATTTATATAACTAAATGTTAAGTCGCTTAAATCAAAAGCTATATCATGATTGAAAGCAAGAGCAACTTGATATTCGGTTATTATAGAACCACCAGAAGGGCTGTTTATATATATATCAAATTCAAAACTATGTTCATCTGTAAATTCGCCATTCAATAATTCAGCTACAAAATTTAGTGTTGATGAATTTTCATTATTCATGTCTTTCGGTGTATCTGATATTAGATTTATGATACTTTTTTGAAATGCAAAAGTAACTGGTCGGTCATAAATAGTTTCATGCCCTGAATTTATTCTTATCACAACTTGTTTAGTTTGAATTTGTCCACTGCACGTTATATAAATACTAAATAATAAAATAACAATAATATACTTCCTCATATCACCCTTTCCTTCCTATTGAAAAATAAAACTAGTATCAAAGAATCGCTTTTAATTAATCAAATGTCTTTTTTCATTTTTCCTTCTATTTTTTATTACGATTATAAATATAAGTTGCAGCTATTTAGGATATGGAATCAATAGTCCAAAAGGATGAAAAAGGAATTACTTCTTGTTGTTAGGACGCTGAAAAAGATTTACTCCCCCCAAAAGATCTAGTCCCCTTTTCATCCCTTTGCCCGATTTATAACTTACACATTTTTTTATATGCTTAATTGTATGGAAATATCAATAAAGCGATTGGTAAAAAGATCCGTTTGAGTTTTATCATTTTTCCAATTCGCATACTGAAGCTAAGTTGGGTAGTTATAAAAAATGCTTCAAAATAAAGCTGAAACTTAGATGCCGAGAATGAATTTAAGACATTTTTTGACTTAAATAAAGATTATTTAATTAGTGAAGAAAATTCCAAGAAAGAATTAATATCTTAACTAAATATTAGGGTGTGTGATGTTCAAAAATAATATCAGAACGGTTATACTTTTCTGCATCCTCAATCTTATTGGTATGCTTACATCATTTCCGCAGCAAAATACTCATCCTTACATAAAAGTTAGTTCACCAAGTGGGGGCGAACAATGGAAAGCTAATTCAACTCAAATCATTTCATGGCAAAGTGAAAATATTTCTAAAATCAAAATAGAATATTCCTTAAGCAATGGTTTAAGCTGGCATATAATTTCATCTTCATTGGATGCTTCCTTAGGTAAATATTCTTGGACAGCGCTAAATGCTAAAACTTCACATGGATTAATAAGAATTAGCGATATCTCTAACCCTCAGATATTTAGTATTAGTGATGAGAGTTTTTCTATTGTTAAAGATGAGAATAAACAAATCACAAAATCTGCTGCAATAGATAATACAGATGTCAAAATTATGCCACTGGGGGATTCAATTACTCTAGGAAGCCTCGCTCCAAATGAGGTTGGTTATAGAGAAGCACTCTTTAACTTATTAACTAATACAGGTTATAATTTTACTTTTGTTGGGACCCAGGAAACTGGACTGAGCAGTAATACAGACTTTTTTAAGAATGGTCGACATCATGAAGGACACGGAGGTTGGTCGGCATATATAGAAAATGGTGATCCAAATGGTTACTCGTTACATGATGATCTGGCAGGTTTTTTAGGAAGTAACCCTCCCAATATTATTCTTTTGCATATAGGTACAAATGATATTGGAACAAATTATAACGGTTCAGCTACTGTCTTTAATGACACACCGCAATCTCTTGCCGATGAAGTTGTATATCTTCTTGATACAATTAATAATTATGATCCGAACATAATTACTTTTTTAGCTCGTATAATAAATAGAGCCGATTCCTATTCTCAAAAAACAACTGATTATAATGACTCATTGCAACACAGAGCCGACTCATTAATTGCCTTAGGAAGAAAAATTGTAGTTGTAAACATGGAATCTGCATTAATTTATCCTACAGATCTTGCTGATTGGGGGCATCCTAATACGGGTGGTTATCAAAAAATGGCAGATGCTTGGTTTAATACCATACAGAATTATTATCAACCTGTTTTAGCCCGTCTTGATTCTGTTTCTATTAACCAGCCGGATACTATAATTCTAAGGTGGAATGCACCGCCTGCGGCAAATGGTTTAACTATTTATCAGCTACAGATTTCAACTGATGTTGAGTTTTCAAATTTGATACTTGATGATCAAAATGTGCTTTCGAATTCGAAATTGATTACTGGATTATTACAGTACGATACTCAGTACTATTGGAGAGTTAGAATTCCGAGTTTTGGATGGTCTTCAGTGAGGGAATTTACTAACTCACCACCTTCAATTATAATATCAACACCTAAAACTGTTGCGACAATAGGGCAATTGTATTCGGACACAGTAAGAGCCAGTGCGGTTCCAGCGCCGAAGTACTACCTAGGTACACATCCGGCAGGGATGGTGCTAGACAGTATAAGTGGAATTCTACAGTGGGCGCCAAGTAGTTGTGGCAATTATCAAGTAAAAGTGATCGCAAAGAATACGTGGGGAGAGGGCACACTAATATTTAATATAGAAGTCAATGGTGAAGCTCCGGTAATAACATCAACACCATTAACAAGTGCAATAATCGGGCAGTTGTACCTATATGAAGTAAATGCAACAGGAATTCCACAACCAACATTTAATTTAAGCGCGGGTTTCGCAATTGGAATGACATTAGATTCAATGAGTGGAGTACTACAATGGACACCAACAAAAGCAGGAAATTATAATATTACAATAAAAGCAAGGAATGGGATTAATCCTGATGCAGCTCAGTTCTTCACGATAAATGTTCCACAACCGCTCAATGCTCCAAAAAACTTATGTGCAGTTCTAAACCCAATAGAACCACATAAAGTAAAATTAATCTGGGTTGATAATTCAAATAGTGAAGTGGGTTTTGTTATTGAAAGAAAAACAGGAGATACACTTAGTGTTGATCCTTTTATTGCAATTGATTCTATAAAGGCTGATATTACATTTTATGAAGATTCTACCATCACAGATTCTAGTATTCATTCATATAGAGTCAATGCATTTAACGCAGACTATATCTCCGACTACAGTAATCTCGCACAAATTACAACATTGGTTCCTCTCACCATAGAGGTTGAAATTGATTTGAGTAATTTTTCATTAAATCAGAACTACCCTAATCCTTTCAATCAGAGTACAACTATTCAATATACAATGAGCAGTCAGCAATATGTGACTTTAACGTTATATAATTTATTAGGTAATGAAGTGTTAAGATTAGCGGAGGGAGTCAAACCAGCAGGGGTGTATCAACTAAAACTGGATGCTAAGAATATACCCAGCGGAGTATATTTCTACAGGATTCAGTCCGCAAATTTTATTGATACAAAAAAAATGATACTGATGAAATAGATCGACCTTATTATAAAACTTTAACGAAGTCGTACCTACCTCCGCCCTTTACTGAGTAGAGAATTAAAAGTGGTGTGCTCTTACTCTTAAAAATGGTGAGGTTTTTTTCATTCTTTCTAGAAAACCTATGAATGAAAGTTGGCAGGGTTTTTTGCTAATCTAAAGTTTGATTTTCCCGAGGGATTTTTTGAACGGAATTGGAGATTTGAATCAGGTGGAAATTTTAGTCCCAATATAAATATAGAATATCCATACTTTTAGATCTACTAATAAAGGGTGGTAATTAATTCGTGGGTATTATTTCATAATTTATTGTAAGGAGAAACTCATTATGTTTAAAAACACTCCATTTGAAGGTACAAAATCAGAGGAGACTACTATAATTAGCAAGGGTGTAAAAATTGAAGGAAAAATAGCAAGCAGCGGCAATATTAAAGTAGATGGGGAAGTAAAAGGAGATATCTTATCTCAAAATAGTGTTAGTGTTGGGGAAAATGGACAAGTGAATGGTCAAATTAATGCGGACGTAATAGAGATTGGTGGTATGGTTTCTGGAACTGTTAAAGCGAAAGAAAAAGTGGTTTTGGGACCTAAGGGAAATCTCAATGGAGATATTTTTACCAAAATATTAGTAGTTGAAGAAGGAGCCAAGTTTGATGGTCATAGCAAAATGGGAGAAGAGAGTGAAATTGGTGAAATCAAATAAACTACTAACCAAGTAATAAATAAACGTGCGGTTTAAGAAACATTAATACCGCCCAGGAACGAACTAATTTGTTAAAATAATACTTAAAGATTGTAATTCAATCATGCAAAAGGTGAAAAAAGAACTACATCTTTTGGGTGAGTTAATGGAAAATTACTCGCTTATTAATGAAGTACTATCAATTGCAGTTTTGTAAGCGTCAGAAAGATGAGCATGTTTTGCAATTTGAACGCGGGTATTAAGCGCTAATTTTTCAAGTATGTTATGTACGTGGCTTTTTACCGTGTAAGGCGAGAGATGAAGTTTCTGAGCGATTTCTTTATTGGTGGAACCATCTGCAATCAATTCAATTACTTATCGTTCGCGTTTTGTCATGCGAACCGAATCTTCAATTACTGCCGGTTTAGTTCCGTTAATTGCTTGTTCAACAATTTGAGAGAAAAGTGAACCGGTCAAATGTGCAGGTAATACTCGAGTACCCTGATATACTGATCGAATGGTTTTTAGAAATTCCGAAACACTTATATCCTTTAATGTAAAACCTGAAACCCCAGCTTGGACAAACTCAAAAACATCTGTCTGTGATGGTATAAGATCCATCACTATTATTTTGGTTTCCTGAAAATTATTCTTAACTAATTTTACGATTTCCAAGCTATTCTGGCTTCGTAAACCAAGATCAAGCAGAACTATACTCGGTTTCAGCTTACCGATCAGTGCCAAAATATTTTCACCATTACCAACGGTAGAAACAACATTCATATCAGGCTGCTTTTTTAGCAATGCAGAAATGCCTTCACGCAGAAGGCGATTATCTTCAATCAGCAGTATTTTAATTTTTGTCTTCATCTAAAGTCAAGTCCAAGTATTTTCTTTAGTACTTCTTGAATGAAATTTACGAAAAAAAAAAAAATGAAATAAAACTTCCTTTTTAAGTTAAGTGATTCAGATTATTATTTCAAATACTCATCATGTTAAATAATTACTTGGAAACAATGTAGGACGAGGATGAAAAAAAACTTGTTTAACAGAAAACACTTGTAGAAGTGATCAATTCAGTATCTGAGAAGAATTGAAGTGAAACAACTAGCGGGGGTCCGATTATTGTTTGGGGTGCGTGAAAAGACATTAAAAAACATCGATAAACGAGGTTATTTAATCAATTTCGCGAGCAATTGGCCTTAGGCAAATCGAACTTGCATTCCGATTTTACCAGAAATTATTTCCTCTATCATTTTTCTGCTTTTCCATGATTTAATCTTTCTCTCTGTTCTCAGGGCTTCTGATTTTGATTCATATTCTTTCTTAAAAATAATTCTCCAAGGTCTGTACCTAGATGTAAATCCTTTTTCCACCGTGTTATGAAACTGTAGTCTTTTCTCGGGATTTTGGGATGAGCCGACATAATAATTGCCCGATGTGTCTGATTTTAAGATGTATACATAGTAACTCATATAAATTAAAAACCCCGATTGTGATTTCGGGGTAATACCTGCTCCGCGAGCAAGACTCGAACTTGCATCCCGACAAGTCGGGATAACAGCCGGATGCCTATAACTTTACCTCTCCTTTTATTACCTTATCAATCATCTTCCGACTCTTCCACGATTTGATCTTTCTTTCTACCGATTGTGCTTCAGTCTTAGTCTCAAATTCCAATATGAACAATAATTCCCATGGCCTATACCTGGAAGTAAATCCTTTTTCGACTGTATTGTGATACTCCAGCCGTCTTTCAGGATTCTCAGATGAACCAACATAATACTTATCAGCTGATTTAGAATTTAGTATGTAAACAATGTGTGGCATACAAACACAAAAGCCCCATAATTCTTTGGGGCTTGATTTGCTCCGCGAGCAAGACTCGAACTTGCAACCCTCCGGTTAACAGCCGGATGCTCCACCATTGAGCTATCGCGGAATTTACATTTTATTTTTCTTGAACTTGCATCCCGACTTCTCGGGATAACAGCCGGATGCTCCACTTTATCTCCCGAAGGGAGGCATTGCCTGTCCGCCTCAGCCAGACCTGTCCGCCTCTGGAGGAGGCTGATAAATCTGGCGGAAGCTATCGCTGAACAGTTCTTTTCAAAATTTAGTGAGCTAACTTATACACTTTCTCCCTTTTTATCAAGTAATTTTTCACGAGTTTATTTTGCTTTTTCGCTAGTTCCCATAGCGTTATATTTTAGCAGTCAAAATTAAATCTATAGCTTTTTTAAATATGCTGACAAAAACAATTTATTATTTACTCGCCTTTTTTTATCTCTTTAATATAGCACTACTTGCACAGTCTGAAGAAGATATAACAAAAAAGGATTCCTTGTTTTATGAGATGAAGCAAGTTACCGTTACAGCAACAAGATATACTGAATCAATTATGGAAGTGCCATACGCGGTGACTATAAAGACAAAGGATGATTTCATTAATCTTAAAGGATACGGTTTAGATGAGGTTTTATCAAACGTACCGGGAGTTTTATCACAGTCTCGCAATGGTAATCAAGATGTAAGAATAGTAATAAGAGGATTTGGCGCCAGAGGTTCGGGTGATAGATCTAACTCCGGAACATCAAGAGGAATTAGAATTCTTGTTGATGGTATTCCGGAAACAGAACCTGACGGCAGAACTTCTTTTGATCTAATTGATTTGACTCTTGCACAAAATATTGAAATACTTCGATCGAATGTTTCTGCTTTATGGGGAAATGCTTCCGGAGGAATAATAAATATTTCCTCCACCCCAAATTTAGAAGAAGATTTCATTGAGGCTGATATCTTTGCCGGAAGTTTTGGCTTTCAGAAATTTTCAGCTAAAACAGGAACTGATTTAGGAAACGGACAAATATTTGGTTCGTTTTCTCAAAGTTATTTTGATGGATGGCGTGAGCATTCATCATCAAAACGCGGAGTTATTAACCTCGGGTTAATTTCTGATCTATCCATTAACACACGATTAAAAGTCTTACTCAGCGGTGCAAGCAATCTTTTCAGAATTCCTGGTCCGTTAACCGATTCACAGTTCACTTCAAACCCGAAGATGGGAAACCCAACTTATGTTCAGCGGGATGAACGCAGGTATAACCGATTAGGAAAAATTGGTATAAACCTTGAACATTCATTCGACGAATCTAATTCATTACAAAGCATGGTTTATCTAAACCCAAAGTATCTGCAGCGTTCTGAGCGAGGTACTTTCCGCGATTTTACCCGGTACCATTTTGGCGGTAATTTTATATTTCAAAATTTTACTAATCTAAATGAAGATATTACAAATAGATTAATTCTAGGAGTCGATGAAGCTTATCAGGATGGGGCAATTTTATTTTATTCCCTTTCGCCAACCAATAGTCGAGGAAATACTCTTTCAACAAATAAGCGTGAAGGTGCAAATAATTTTGGAGCATTTGTTCATGATGAAGTGATGATACATGATCAAGTTAGCATTTTAATCGGCGGAAGGTATGATAACATTACTTATTTCAGTGAAGATTTTCTTCGACCACAATTCGGCCTGCAGCAAAAATCATACGAAAAATTTACGCCAAAGATTGCTTTATCTTATAGATTTACGCCAACACACAGCATTTATGCTAATGTGAGCGGAGGAATTGAAGTACCAGCCGGAAACGAAACTGATCCTTCCGGAACTTTTGGTCAAGATTCTGTATACCTTCTCAATCCCCTTCTTGATGCAATTCAATCAACTACATTCGAAGCTGGAACAAAACAAATTTTAGTATTTAACTCGGATATAATTCAGTCTTTAAACTATGAGCTGGCGCTTTATCACATTAAAATATCAAATGACATAATTCCCTACAGAGGCGGAAGGTTTTATTTTACTGCCGGTAAAACTGAGAGAAACGGTTTAGAATTTGGTGGAACAGTTCAGCTAAAACATGGCTTGAGCTTACGCGGCACCTTTACATATTCAGATAATAAATATGTTGATTATGTTGTTGATTCTGTTCATTACGGAAAACCTGGCAAGTTTGCAGATTATTCGAACAATAAAGCTGCTGGAATTCCTAACTTTTTCTACGGCACAGGCTTTATTTACTCACCGGATTTTCTTAAGGAGATTTTTATAAGCTTAGAAATCAACGGTGTAGGTAAATATTTTGTCGATGATGCAAATAAAATTGAAGTCCCGTCTCACAATTTAATCAATCTATCCTTGGGGCTTAAAAATAATATAAAGTTAACTGATTATTTGAGCTTCAGATTCTTTGTAAACATTAACAATCTTACGGATGAAAAATATGCTGCGTCGGCATTTATAAATCCAGATTTGATTAGTGGTCAACCCGTTTATTTAGAACCCGGTTTGCCGAGAAGTGTTACTGCTTCAATCAGTTTCCAGATTGATTAAACAGTATTAATAAAAAGCTTTACAATAAAAATGCCCGCTGAATAACGGGCATTCTCATTTTATTTATTCCAAAAATTATTTAACCAATGATTCCTTCAATCTTCTTGAAACTGATACGAAGAATCCAACGAACATTACCAATACACCAGCCCAAACTAAATTGATGAATGGTTTAACGCTTGCTGAGATAGATAGAACTTCCTTTGGAGTTTCTTTAATGTTTTCTTGAGAAGATCCATCAAGATTTGACACTGAGATTTGAATCTTCCCGGCAGTGAGATTCATCAACTGAATCTTGATTCCTGCACCTTGCGAAGTGTAATCAGTAAACTGGACTTGACCTGATACATTTTTTCTAAGCAGTTCAAATGATTCTTTCTTTCCATTAAATTCTAAACTTAGCATTGCTCCCATCTGAAAATCTTTTCCTTCCTGCATGGCTTGCATTGTTTCTGCAGGCATGTCAAATCTATCGAAAGAAATTTTCGCTCCATTAATTTCGCTTGCACCGCCTTTCTCTAAATCTATTACCTGACCATGATTATGAGAATCCCCGCTACCTTCTTCAAAACCAACAGGAGAAACATAAAAATCTTTAGTCCATAAATTTAGAATTGCCGGTTCGCGCATTAATCCGTTATTGAATTCACTAATGTACATTACAGGGGAAACTGTATGAACGCTATTTCCCTTTTTAAGATTAATATTAAAAGCGTATTTCGTATTGTTTTCAATTGGATTGTACCCGGTAAAAGTCAATTGATAACCTAAAGCTTCTTTGGGTTCATTTTTTACTAAGTCAATATCAACATGCTTGCTGTATGCTGCCGATCCAATCACTCCGAGAATAAACAAAGCTATTCCAATATGCGAGACATAAGCACCGAGCATTTTCATATTACCACGAACAATCTTGATTGCAATTTCAAGATTTACAAATAGTGAAAATGATGCCGCTAATGATAGTAAGATCATCATAACATCTGTAACACCGCCAAATATTATGATTAAAGCTGTGAGCAAAACTGATGAAACAATTGCAAGGAATGATTTTTTAAGCAAGTCCTGTCCATCTGATTGTTTCCATTTTAACAGTAAGCTCAATCCGTTTAATAACCCTATAATTATTGCAAGAGGAATATGCATTTCATTGTAGAAAAACGTATCAACTGCACTGCCAAAAAGCGGTGCAGAAGTTCCAACCAAAACAATTAACGCTGATGCACACAACACAACAGCAGCCGTAAAAAGAGCAAGATCTCGTGAAAGTAGTGATTCCTCTGCTTCAATCTTTTCATTTAAATACTTCCAGCGATAGATCAACATCCCAAATCCAAGTACGATAAAAGTTCCAATGAAGATTACAAGGAATAAATAGACAAGCATTCCGGGGTCAACAAAGGAATGAACAGAGGCATCGCCTAAAACACCGCTTCGCGTTAAGAATGTACTGTACAGAACGAGAATGTAAGTCATGATGCTAAGTATTAAATTCGTTTTAGCATACTTCCCGATTCCTCCTTTGGCTTGAGTTTTCCTTTGAACAAGCAAAGTATGAATTGATGCAACACCAACAAGCCATGGAATTAAGCTTGAATTCTCTACAGGATCCCAAGCCCAATAACCTCCCCAACCAAGCATTTCATATGCCCAGTAACCGCCCATCATTATTCCTAATCCTAAAATTCCGGCACCGGCTAATACCCAAGGAAATGCTTGTTTAACCCATTGAGTGTAATCATTTTTCATCATCGCAGCAATTGCAAAAGCAAATGGTACGGTTGCCATTGAAAATCCCACAAATAAAATAGGCGGATGAATTTGCATCCAGAAATTCAGCAATTGAGGATTCAAACCTTTGCCATTAATAATAAAATCCTTCACGGCAATTCCAGCTGAAGATAAAGCAGCATAAAGTTCAGGGCCCATCTTTACAAAATTTTGTCCTGAAGAACTATCACTAAATAAAAAATTCTGGATCCATGGTTGGTTGAAGAAAACCGAGCTAATATCTTTTGCACCAATGAACACCGGCTCAGTCCAGATATAGGCAAACGGATTCTTGAACAATGGAGATACCATTACAAGCAAAAACGAAGTTGACAATGTGAATACGGACATAACTCTAGGCTCAAGGTCACCGCGCTTAGATGAATAGCTTTGAAGTACTATTCCTACAATGGAAGTGAGCAGAACCCACAGCATGAAACTGCCTTCCTGACCCGCCCAGAAAGTTGCCGCTAATATTCCCGTGGGAAGATCATTACTGCTGTAATTGTAAATGTATTTATAGCTGTAGTCATGTGTGAGAATTAAATAAAGTAAAATAGCTGATGCTGCAATTACTAGCATTGCCATTGTGTGATAAGCTATTCGGCCAATGTTAAGAGTATTTTTGTAACCCTTAAAACTTAAAAAATACATTACCATTGCTATAACGCTGCTCGCCAAGGCGAGTGATAATACAATACTTCCTATCATTTTATCCTCAAAAAAACTTTAATGATTAATAAAAGATTCGACTCAGTTCAGTTACATACTTGACGATTTGACGTTTTGCTCTTCGTATTTGCTAGGACATTTAGTGAGAATATCTTTTGCATGGAAATAGCCGTTTTGATATTTGCCGGTTACAACAACGCTTACTGCAGATTCAAAATTATTCGGAATTGTACCTTCGTAAACAACCTTCATTTGTGTGCCTGATTGGTCTGCCATATAAAATGTGAAGGTTCTATTTTCTTTATTAAGTTCATAATTCTTTTCTTTAACCCAGCTGCCGGTGGCTTTAACAGTTTTATCTTTAGCCATTACCTTGTTAAAATCATTTTCGTACTGAATATTACTCTGAGTTAATAAATAGATCATCAAAAAGAGAAATACTGCAACAATAATCCCACCGAAAATATATTTGTTTTTCATTTTTTATCTCCGCTTGTTTCTTTTTCTATGTTTTTTAATCTCTTATCTAAATTATATAAATATAAAAATATTCCCGTCCACACTATTAGAACAATAATCATCACAATATAAATTGCATTGTTCTGTAAGAAGTCGTAGAGGCCTGTCAAGTTTATCCTCGCGTTAGTTGTTTGTTAATTTTTTCGCTTAAAATTATAGATTTATAACCAAGATTCCACATCCAAAAATATAGTATTGTGAAGCCGATCATAGATAAAAAGAAGATTAGCTGCATACTGGAATTCATCTTAAAATCAACAATTGGACCTGCATTTGTATCATCAGCAGAACCGGGATGCAAACCCGTCATAATTCTCGGCATAATAAAAATGAAAAATGGAACGGTTAAGAATGCAATTATTGAATAAACTGAAGAAAGCGTTGCTCTTTTATCTTCCGATTCAATAGCAGAACGAAGTGCAAACCACGCACCGTAAATTAATAGCAATGCAAAAATGCTTGTTTGTCTTGGATCCCAGCTCCAAAAAGAACCCCATGCGAATTTTGACCAAACCGAGCCTGTTACTGTAGCAAGTATGCAGAATACCATTCCCAACTGTGCAGCAGCATAGGATTTTGCATCATAATCAAGATTCTTTTTTCTAAGATATTGAATGCTAAAAATCGTGGACATAAGAAATGCAATAACCGTAAGCCATGCTGTTGGTACATGAAAGAAAATAATCTTCGCGTTTTGCTCAAGCCCCATTATATAAGGAAATTCATACCACTTTGAAGGTGATTGAACTATCGGAAAAGCAATTCCGGCAACTGATACAAAACAAAGCAAAAGAAAGAGAAAAATTTTCCAAATCATAATAAATGTCTTTAAATATTGGCTGTGAAAATACTAATCTTTCCAGATAAAATCGAACAACATATAAGATGCTGAGATCATAATTATATCATAACATAAAACAATTGCTAACTCAAAGAATGCTTCTGAAATCGGTATTCCGTCAATGGCAAATGATGTAAGCTTTACCGAAGTCAAAATTAGAGGAAGTAATATGGGAAAAGAAAGAACGGGATACAATGTACCTTTTGAGCCCGCTTTGGCAATTAATGCTGCAATTAAGGTTGATGAAATCGCAATGCCTATGTTTCCAAAAACAAAAGTCAAAAAAAACAGCAAAACATTTTGAATAATAAATTCATCAAATAACATAGAATAAAGTAATGTGATTACAATATTCATCAGAAAGACAAGGATCATGTTAAATAATAATTTTCCGGTGAACACAGTTGCTGGTGAAGCAATTAATTGCAGTGTTAAAGATGTCCCTCTTTCTTCTTCGCTTACAAAAGCTCGTGAAAGACCTGACATGGCAGAAAAAAATATCACCACCCAAAACAATCCTCCAGTTAAACCGGGTGATATATCTTCATTTCCGATGGAGAAAAGTATAACGCTTATTGCCACGATAATAAACATCGCAAGCGAGTTAATTGCATAGCGAGTTCTTAACTCTGAGTGAAAATCTTTTTGAAATAATGCGTATGATTTCATGGAACTCAATTAAAAATTAAAAAGTAAGTACTTGATGTTTTTCATAATTTTGAATTTCTTATTTATAATTTTTAATTGTTTAACTCTTATAATTATTTAAATCCAGCACTTGAGTAAAATGAACCAAATCATTTTTCTCGTTTGATGCGACAACCAAAATTGCTTTTTCACTTTCACTTTTTATTAAATTGTAAACGGTTTGCTTTCCTTCATCATCTAAATTGGATGTTGGTTCATCTAGAAAAAGAAAAACAGGAGAATGCATCAAAGCAAAGATGAATTTTAGGCGCTGTTTCATTCCCGAAGAATAAGCTTTGACTAAATCATCTTTACGATTTAATAATAAAAATTGATCGAGCAGGCTTTCCACCTTTGCTTTATCAAAAGAAATATTTCTGATATTAGAAAAGTAATTTAGATTTTCCCATGCGGTGAATTCGTCATAGAGTACTAAATACGGCGATACAAATCCAATATAATTGTGAAGCTTTTCTGAACTTATTTTTTTTCCATTATAAGCGTGAACTACCTGACCTTTTGAGGGAGAATTTATCCCAGCTAAAATTTTTATTAGCGTCGATTTCCCTGAACCATTTGGACCTGAGATTCCAAAAACTCCAGCCTTGTTCAAGTTGAATGTAATTCCGTTAAAAACTAATCGTCTTCCGAAAGATTTTTGAAGAGAATGAACTTGAAGTGAAAAATCAATCATGCAGAATTACCAGTTTACCTTTTTCTACACTATCACCAGATTTAACCACATACAGATAAACACCTGAAGCAAGTTTTTCACCCTGATTATCTTTAACCGTCCAGGAAATAACATTCTTATTCAATTTATCTAATTGTACTTCATCATTTGAATATATTAACTCCATCGCTGTGCTGAAAATATATAATCCAACAGTGTTACTATTATCTGAATTTACTGGAATTTTAATTGGAGTGTCTTCCGAGTACTTCTTGTATGAAAACGGCATCGGATATGGAAAATCAGTTTTTATCTGCGGCTCGACAATATTTATTGTCGTATCTGAAATTTCAGAAACAGACCAAAGGAAAGGATTTGCAGTGGTAAACTTTGAATAATAATTAGAATCAATTTTGCTTGCACCGCT
>JBGSOQ010000209.1:0-13646 GCA_041739035.1 Ignavibacteriaceae bacterium
GTGAATGTCACCCCGGTGAAAATCGAATCGGCAAATAGTTCACCTTTTACAACAACATATTCTTTATAACCAAGATCTACATCTACTATCTCGGAATTTTCGCATCCGAAACAAAAAAGTGCAATTATAAAAATCAATAAGTTAAGTATCTTCTTCATGCCTAAAATTTTACATTAAACCCTATTGTTGGTATAAAAGGAAATAATGTTATTCTTTTAATCTGCGGAGAACCATAATTTGTGTTAGCACTGTTAGCAGCTTCATCCGAAGTAACAAAGTAAGCAAAAGCATTTTGCCTGTTATAAACATTAAATAAACTAACGTAAACCTCGCAAGGCAGAGATAACCAATTAAATTTATAATTACCGCTCATGTCGAGCTTATGATAAGAAGGCAAGCGAAAATCATTACGCTGAGCATAGTTGAATTGTAAATTTTTAGTGTTGTCAAACCCAATGCCTTGAAATTCGTATTGACCAGATGGAAGAGAAAATCCTTGTCCGGTCGCATAAGCCCAAGTTAATCCAAAGCTTAAATTATCTGTAGCATTGTAAGTTAAAACAAAAGAAATATCATGTCTTCGGTCATAACGGGGATAGAATAATAATCCATTATTTAATTCATCAAACAATCTTCTTGTCCACGACAAAGTATAGCCAATCCAGCCGGTGAGATCTCCCTCTCTTTTATTGATGAAGAATTCCAGCCCGTAAGCTTCACCTTCACCTTTTGTAAAAAGAGATTCAATAGGTTCATTATTTTTTGCCTGTGCAGCGTTTTTAAATTCATAAAGATTTTTAATGTCTTTATAGTAACCCTCGATTGAAAATAAATATTTCTGTTTGTCAAAATATGAATCAATCCCAAAAACATATTGGGTTGATTTATTCGGTTCAACAGCATTTGATGACGGATACCATAGATCAGTTGGGAGAGAAATATCATTTCTTATGACAAGATGAAGGAATTGATGAGCCTCTGCATATGCTGTTTTGATGATTAAATTATCTGTTAAATAATAGGAGAGTGAAAATCTCGGTTCAACTTTAAGATATTTTTTACTTTTGAAATAGTATACTCTCCCGCCGAAATTTGTTTTCAGATAAGGAAATATCTGCCATTCATCCTGAAGATACAGCGCAGCTTCAGTTGAAATTAAATCGGGTTGTGAATAAAGATTTTTTTCCAGAAGCTCGTTGAAGTAATCATTATAAATCAGATCGTAATTATGCAACGCAAGCTCGGTTCCTACTTTAACAGTATGATCCGGATGCCAGTTTACTTCGGCATTAAATTTTACATAAATGTCACGAAGTTTTGAGAGAGAATGATAACCGGCTGAATTAACAGATTCGGCATTTTGATTTAGTATCGATTTAAACTGATAATCAATATAATTTATTGAACTGCTTAACAAGAGTGAACTTGGATTTACATGAAGCCAATTTAATCCGAGAGTACTGTTTTTCCATTCGATGTCATAATCCCCGAACGAATTATTTGATGGATTGTAAAGCTTATCGCTGCTCAGCATTCCGCTTATTGAGACAATGTCGGATTCAGAAGCGTTTAAAGTAATTTTTGAATTTAAATCATAGTAATTGTAACGCGGAGTGGAGCTGTTTTTATCAAAGTTTTTTTGGAAAACATCGTAGTACATTTTCCTGCCGGAAATCATGTAAGTTGAAATTGGCGATAATGGCCCTTCTAAAAACAAATTGGAATTTATGGTGCCCAAACTTAAAGAACCTTTATTTTTCTCTTTTGTACCGGAACGTAATTTAATATCGAGCACGCTTGATAATCTACCGCCATACTCTGCTGGGAAAGCGCCTTTGATAAGTCTAATGTTCTGAAGTGCATTTGTATTAAAAGTACTCGTAAAATTTCCAAGATGCGAAGGATTGTAAACTATGATGCCATCAACTAAGGCTAAAGTCTGATCCGGTGAACCCCCGCGGATATACAATCCATTCGAAAGTTCACTCGCAACTTTAATTCCCGGGAGTAGTTCTAAGGATTTGAAAAGATCAACTTCCCCGCTCATAGAAGGCAGTTTAGAAAGAATTTCCGGAGCAATATCAATTGTACTTACCTTTCCCTTGTCCTCTCTTTCTCCTATTACAACAATTTCACCTAAATTAATATTCTCAGTGTTTAGCTGAATATTAAATCTAACAGTACCTTTTGATATCGTAACTAAAACTTCACTAACAGATGTTTTATACCCGATATTCCGGGCTACTAAAATATATCTGCCCATTGGCAGGGAAGGAATTGCGTAAAATCCGAAATTATTTGTTGATGTTCCTCTGAAATGCGGTTCGTCGGTTGATAAACTATCTTTGTAAAGCAGAATGTTCGTCCCTACAAGTACTTCACCTGTAAGTGCATCGATAGCAAAACCGGATACAACGGCTTCATCTTTTTGCGAAAAAAGACTGCTGGTGAAAGCAGCTAGATAAATTAGCAGGAGGATCGCTCGTGATTTCACAAATGTACTTTATGATTATAAAAACCTTTATTGATTCTAATTTAAAACATATTAGAATTAAATTCAGTAATTATTTTTTCTTACCAAAAGGTTTTTATTGTAAAAGTATCATTTTCTTAGTTTGAATAAATTCTTTAATTCTAAGCTGATAATAATAAACTCCACTGGCTAATTCTTCATTCGGAATAAACTCAACCTCATAATTTCCCGCTGGTTTGTACTCATTCACCAACGTTGCGACTTCATTTCCGAGAACATCGTAAACCTTAAGTGTTTGCCAACTGCCTACTGGTGACTGCCAACTGATTTTCGTGCTTGGATTAAATGGGTTGGGATAGTTTTGAGATAATTTGTAATCTGTAACTAATTCTACTTTATTTTTAGTTTGAATATCAGTGAGGTCTGAGAGATTAAATATGCTGCAATAAATATCATAACCACTTTCTGGATTTCTTGCCTCCGACCAAACGAAAAACACTTTGCCATAGCTGACAGTAAACCTGGGAGATTTCCGATAACCCTCAACATTTAAATGGATAATAACCGAATCCCTTATTGGTGTAACTGAACCTGTGAAGCATTTTACAAACAATTTATTGCCGAGCTTGTAAAGAATAGCAAATGAATTATCATCTAGCCAGTTTATGTAATAATCTGCTGACGAGTTTGCAAGGAAGAATTTTTCTGTTAATTGTATACCTTCAAGATTGAAAATCTGGCCAAATAAACGACGAGACTCATCAGTGGAAACGGATAATGACCTATGATTTCCTAAATAGTACAAAACCTGTTGAGAATATTGGGGAGAGATTGGTTCTAATTCATAATTAAATATCTGTGCATATTGATAAGTGCTTATTAAAAATGAGTTGTAATAATCTCTATAAAGACTTATAGGATAATTATAAACGTCGGACAGTAAGAGTCTTTCCTTTTTCATTTCCCCGTCACGATTATACAATCGAATAAAGAGTTGTTTATTATCATAAAAAGCTATTAGGAAAACGGAATCCGATAATACTTTACAACTAATATTTGTATTACCCAGCTGAAAAGATGTTAGGTAAACTTTGTTTTTGTAATCAAAGTTTTGATCATAGATCGAGTAGCCAACCCTCTGCTCATAGGTTGACGGATCCTCTTCATACCAGATTCCGACAGACCAACCATCAGAGAAGAAATTCAATTTTCTATCATTTAGAATAATCTCGTTTGTTAACAGGTTTCCGTTGTAATCAATTTTCTTACATAGAATATTTTTTTCGTCAACATATGAAATCAACATTTCATTACTATTAATTTCATGAACGAGTGAAGAAAGTTCATTGCTGCCTGTTACATCGTTATTAAGTTTTATGTTATCTATTGGATTTAAACCGACCAACTTTTTTTGATATGCATCCTGGTTGTAATCTGTTGGAATCAAAATAGAATTATTTTCGATTCTTGAAAAATATTTACCGAGACGTATTGTTAATGAAGAATCATATTGTGTATCAATTAATTTCCCATTTTTATCGAAAGTAAATAAGGTGTGAAACTCTTTATAAGATGGGTATCTCGATTCTTCCACTGTAATAAGTAAAGAAAATTTATCATTAATTATTGGCGTAATCGCAAAATTAGTAATCCAACGATTGATATTGTTTCCCATGAAATCAGACTTAGACAAATTCAAATCGGGTTGAGCTGATACTTGACCTCCATCACTATTTACTATCCACGTATAAATTATCAATGAATCATAGGAAATATAGAATACTTGATAGGTTGAATCACACAATGTTATTGTTCGAAGCTGATTAGATCGATCATAATTAACAAAAAAATTAGTTGAGTCTATTAAAACATTATTCGCAATTATGGAATCAGCTGAAGAGAAAAAAGTTCCGTACAGGTTTCCGAAAGAATAATCGGGTGAAACTTGCAATGAAAATAGCGCATATTCATTTGCATAATTCACTGCACATGCAACATCATAAGCATTTAGAGGTAGACTGTCAAACGGAATTATTTGAAAAACTAAATTACCATTAAAGTCGTACTTACTGAATGAAACAATTCCTCCTGAAGAATGAAAGTTAAGATAATGATTGTCAGTTCTGCCTAAGGTATTGTGGATTCCCAACCAGCCTGTTCCGCACCAAGGAAGAATTCCGCTAGCTATGTTAAAAGGAGGAAGTGAGGTATTTTCATCTAAATATATCTTGCCGTCAATAGCATAAAATCCATCCCATCCACCAGGATAATAGGATGAAGAAGATGATTCTTTTAAGACTAAAAAAGATCCATCGGGAGCAAAACATAAATCAAGGTCTGAAAATATTTCAAAATTCTTTCCAATCTTATTTCCAATTGAATCCACCTTTTGAGCAAAAATGGTTAACTCACCTAAGCGGTAATCTTGCCAAGTGTACGACCCTCCTTTTGAATCACTCGGAAAGAAACGTGTTTCTTCTTGTATAAAGGTGGAAGGATCATTATCATTACTTACTTTAAAGTCACTGACTAATGGCGAATATCTGAATTGTGCAAAGGTGAACGATATTAAGGAGGAAGCTAAAAAAACAGTATACTTATTTCTCATGATGTTTTCACCATTTATGAAATGTTATTTCAAAAGTATCATTTTCTTCGTTTGAATAAAATCGCCAATCTTAAGCTGGTAATACTAAATCCCGCTTGTCAACTTGCTGGCATCAAACTCAATTTCATAACTTCCCGCTGTTTTGTATTCGTTAACAAGTGTAGCCACTTCATTTCCAAGCACATCATAAACTTTTAAAGTTTGCCAACTGCCCACTGGTGTCTGCCAACTAATCTTCGTGCTTGGATTGAATGGGTTGGGATAGTTTTGAGATAGATTGAATTCGCTTACAACGTTTTCGTTGCTATTAATAATACCTGTTGGAAATTGACCAAAGTTTGTAGAATAATGCCTTATTACCGCCTTTACCTTTTCCTTAGTAACCGAAATTGAGTTCAATGCATCGATTCCTCTTACAGTTGTATAAGCACCGATAATATTAACAGGTTCGTTTTGTAATAAACGAAACATTCCCGTGTTAACCATAGTTCGTACATCGCTTCCCGTTTTCCAAAGCCATCCTACACTATCCACCGGATCACCTGAAGCCCAATAGTAAGGATTAATTTTAGAACAATTAACTCCTCCAGTAACGAAAGTATAGATCCAATCACAAGGATCGACAATTTGTCCAGTTCTTTTTAAAGCCCTCAAGTAATTTCGCAACTCAAGCTTGGTTCCAGGGTTGCCTGAATAAGGATCGGCTTTTTTCCATCCCATTGAGGATGAGTTAATAATATTTCTAGCTCCAGGTAATTTTTTAGTTCCAATATCTTTACCCAGATAATATTCAGCAGTGTCTGAAGGCGTATCAATTCCCAATTCAAAAAATCCATTCGAATTATTATCAACAAATGTCACATTGGGAATATAGGTATGTGGAAATTGTAATAACGTTAAATATACAGCGGGAGGATTAATTCCAAATTCATAGTCCTCTGAAGTCCGGTAGTCAAAAGTAGAATTTAAGAGTGTATCTGTTCCTACTTTGTCATCTGAGCAGCAACCAATATCAGGATCAGCCCACAAACCAAAAATCACCGAATCAAGTACAGTCGTTATGGTTCCTTTGTTTATAATTCTGTAACGGACGAATATTGTGTTTTCGAGATTTGGATAATTTGTGTTAAGACTATCATAACAAAATACAGTCTGGTGAATTTCAATTCCTTGCGGCTCAATATCGGAAAATCTTCTTTGTGAAGAAGGAACTCCATCATTAAAAACACACCACGCAGTTAAATCGCCGAGAATTTCCGGTTTGTCCTCATTCAAATCCCAAACTCCGTTAGAATTAATATCAACAGGATTATAAACTCCATTATTATCGCCATCATAAAATGACGCTCCAATACTTACAGCATCGCTCCAATTTTGCCAGGATGTACCGAATGGAACATCAATATTTTTTACAACATAAATTCTGTTCCGCGTATCAGATTCAGAACTTCCCACACTACCTGGCAAATAATCCTTAACAAGTGATGCGGACGCAACACCATTTGACCATAGAGAATCACCATTGTAGCCGGACATAAAAAACCCGCCGGAGAATAAAAAAATAACATTATCAAGCTTTCCGCCCGAACCATAAGGATCAATGTTCACATCAGCTAAAATACCGTTATTATCAATTGGTAGGACGATTCTATTAATATCAAATCTAAACTGTGTTTGAGGGAATGCCGTTGTGAATATTAAGCAAATAAGATTTAGACATAAATATGTTTTTTTCATTTCATCACCCTAAAAATTATTTAACAATAATCATTTTCCTCGAAGAAAAATAATCACCTGCACTCAAAGTGTAAATATACACTCCGCTTGTAAGATTTCGAGATACGTCAGAATGACTGTTGAACTCAACTTCATAACTTCCCGCTGGTTTGTATTCATCAACTAAAGTAACGATTTCGTTACCAAGGACATCAAAGACTTTAAGGACTTGCCTACTGCTTACTGGCGACTGCCAGCTTATCTTAGTACTCAGATTGAAGGGATTAGGATAGTTTTGGTAGAGTTGAAACGAGGTGAATTCCACAAAAGAGTCGTTCGAAAAGCCAATTGGAATATTGAAAAATGAAATTACTTTGCTAAGAAATAAATTACGATTTACTTCAGTATAGATTGTCTCGAAAGGAAATCCAAGACAGATCACTTTGCCTGGTACAGTTCCATTTGGAAAGTTTCCTTCATAGTAAACTCCCGCAAACTGATTCGTTAAATTTGAGTATTGAATACAGTTGCTGCCGCCGTTGATTCCCTTTATCACATCCGGATATCTTACATTAATTGTTCCTTGTGTTCCATCATCGAATGCAATTGTTCCCATTCCATCGAAAATACTTCCACTAACCGGGTCTGCTTGATAATAAACTCCTGCATGCCCGTTAGGTGCATCACTAATATACTGGCATTTCAAAAAATTGTTGATGAAATCTTTATCCGAGGTTGAACCTTTATAATCCAAATCCCAGGCAATTTCAGAACCTGAGACAAACAGCTTTCCTCCATTTCTTAAAAATACTTTAAGTGATTCTTGCTCTGCTGTGCTAAACGTTTCATCAACAGTACTTTCATCACCGAGAATGTAATCTGCAATCGAGTAATTTTGGAGTGAAACTAAACCTTGAATTACAGCATCATTCGTTGCTGAACAGAATGAATAATCATTTTGATGGAATGCTCTGCCGTGCTGACGAATAAAGTTGTATGTGTTTCCAGAGGAAGCACGATCGAATCCGTTTACAATTATTACTTGAGGTTTGATTGGTGAAGGTACCGCAGCTAAAACCTCAGAAAAAAGCGAGTATCCTTGCGAACTTTGACCCCGCAGCCTAAAAAAAAATATGGAATCTGTGTCTAATCCATTGATTATTATGTTTTCGGTAAACTCTTCAGTTGAATCATTAAAGTATAATCCATCATTACCGTAAAAAGCTTTAAATGATGTTCCGGGAGCGGGGGCTGCAAAAATTTGTAAGCTCGTTGGACTATTCCAAATCACCCCAAAAGATTTTGGGGTTGGGCTAATATTCCCGGCAAGTGTGTAATACGGTTTTAGTATTGTTCCTTCATCGCTTATCAAAACACATAAAGCCGGATCAGATAGCAGTTGAGGAAAAGTTGTATGAACTCCATCAACCAC
This sequence comes from Ignavibacteriaceae bacterium, assembly GCA_041739035.1. Taxonomy (GTDB): domain Bacteria; phylum Bacteroidota; class Ignavibacteria; order Ignavibacteriales; family Ignavibacteriaceae; genus XYD12-FULL-36-8. Next base: position 8,230 of record JBGSOQ010000209.1, read on the forward strand.
AACTGAATCGAGCACGAGACGAATTCCATGACTATAATCCGCATAGGTTTCTTCATGTCCATTATAAACCGGCTGAATTGGCTGCCCGTTAAGCTGATGCCAGCCATAAATTACCACCGGTTTCGGTACATTGGTTTTGAGATTTTGATAAATGTAGTTTGAAATTATTACATCCTTTTTTGTACCGCCTACTAAAGTTCCAAACGGATATTGAGTTAGAGCAGGAATTCGCAAAGCTTTAACAGAATCATTATGTTGAGAAAAAACCGGAACTGTAATCATTTGTGCTGTTGGTGGAATGGGTTGTGGTCTCAGCTTGCATGGAGCAGTTGAATAAATTTGATCAACCATTTTTTTTGTTGGCAGAGTGCAATTAAGTGAATTGCAAATTCTTTGAGCCAGCAATGGAGTCATTGGTGTTAAGAAATAATCGGAATCCGAACCAACTGCGAGATATTCGGGAATTACAAAATATGTAGCCGTATGATTATTACCAGCAATGTTTACAGCTGCATAGACAGGTTTTAGCTGTCTCATGAACTGCGGTACATTTCCACTGATGATCTGAGAATAAATTTGTTCTTCTCTTTGGTCGCGCGGCATACTCCAAATAACACTTACAAATGCTGAACCTGAAAGTGCATCTGGCGAACGCGGCGGAATGGGTAGAGTCTGCGAATTTACAGTTGTAAAGAATAAATGAATGAAAATAGTAAGAAAAATATTTCTCATTATTAATTCACTACTTCATCTAAGCAAAATCATTTTCTTCGTTTGAACTAATTCTCCAACTCTAAGCTGATAATAATATATCCCACTTGCCAATTGAAGACTGCCGACTGCCTGTCCGCCTTTGGCGGAAAATTCAACTTCGTAATTTCCCGCTGGTTTATACTCATCAACCAAAGCAGCGATTTCATTACCAAGGACATCGTACACTTTAAGGGCTACAAACCCACCCCTCGCCCCTCCCAGGAGGGGAATGGCGTACCCGATTTTTGTTGTTGGGTTGAATGGGTTGGGGTAATTCTGTTTAAATATATAACGGAAATTGATGTAAATTCCATTTTCAACTAAATCTCTTGAAGTGAAACGAGTAACGTTATGGAGATAATATAGCTTATCGAGATCGCAGGATTGTGGCGATCCGCTTAAAGTTAGAACTGCAAATATGAAAAGTATTTTCTTTTTCATCAGGTTCCCCGAAAACCAGATGAATTATAGTATTTTTCTAATGCAATATCAATTTAAATATTTAGCTAATGCGCTGCCTTAATACTTCAAAAAGCAATATACCTGCTGAAACTGAAACATTGAGCGACTGAATTTTCCCTAGCATTGGAATTTTAATAAGATAATCACAGTTTTCTGCTACTAGCTTCCGGATTCCTTTTTCTTCATTTCCAAGAATAATTGCAGCAGGAAGTTTATAATCCATCATATCATAATGTTTTGCATCATTGAGGAAAGAACCGTAAATCCAAAAACCATTGTCTTTTAATTCTTTTATAGCGTTTACTAGATTATCAACTAAACAAATTTTTAAATGCTCAATAGCCCCTGCTGAAGTTTTTGCGACTGTCTCATTTACCGGTGCACTATTATGTTTAGTTACCAGAACCCCGTCAACACCTGCGCATTCTGCTGTTCGTAATATTGCACCGAGGTTATGAGTATCTTGAATTGAATCTAAAATTAATATCAACGGATATTTTTTATCTTTTGATGATGAGATAATTTCTTGCAGAGAGAAATATTTTTGTGAGGATTTTCGGGCAGCAACGCCTTGAGCATTAAGATTGGTTGTTATTTGTCTGAACTTATCGCTTGATACTTCACCGCATCTAATTCCTTTTTTCTTACAGGCAATTCGGATTACATCAATTATTCCGCCCTTTTGTCCGTGAAGAATATAGACTTGCTCTAACTCTTTCCCAGAGTTAATTGCTTCGAGAACAGGCTTTCTGCCAATAATTAGAGCCATATTTATGCTTCAGAATTGTCTACTTTTTCTTACTCTCAATCTTTAAAAACGGCGGAGGATTGTATCTTGGCAAATCCTTTTTCTTTGTGAAGTAATAGTAGCCAATAGCTCCAACAATCATCAAAACAATTGAAATTAGCTGTGCTTCTGAAAGTCCGAAAAGTATTCGAGGATTGAGGCGGATGAACTCTACCAATAACCTTTCTAATCCCGCAAGAATGAGGTAAACAGTAAAAAGTTTTCCATCAGCCCAGCCTTTTTTTCTTAATTTCCAAAGAACAAAAAATATTACTACCATTGTTAGGAATTCGTATATCGGTGTTGGGTGTAATGGCGTGTTATCCGGAACAACACCACCGGGATAAGATTGTGCAATTTCACTTCCTCTGAACATCAGCGATGGAGGAACAGTACCATTTTCATAATTTGTTCCCCAAGGAAGATTAGTCGGAATTCCATAATCACCATCACCGGCGAGATGACAGCCAATTCTTCCGATTCCGTATGCCAATGCAAGTGATGGCGCAGCAAGATCTGCAAGTGTGAAGAATGGAATTTTTTTTCGTTTAGAGTAAATCCAAACTGCGATAATAACCAGTATCAAACCGCCATGAAAAGTTAAACCTCCGGGGGAAAAAGCCATTTTAAGCGGATTGCTGATAAATGCTTCCCAATTTTCAAAAAGATGAAAAAGTTTTGCACCGATGATTCCAAAGATTATTGCAATCAAAGTAAATTCGGTTGCAATGTTGGGATTCATTTTTCTTCTTTCAATTTCCTTAGTAAGAATATAGCTAGCGACAATAAACGCTATTCCAAGCATCAAACCGTAGCTGTAAACCGTAAATGGACCAATCTTAAATAATTCCGGATACATCTTTCAACCTTTATTCAAATGTGAAATTTTCTTGATCAACTACGAATGAACAAAATTTTCGGTTGTTCTTCTTCGGAGGTAAAAATTCTTGCAGCAGCTTTATCTCTTTTTTGAACACATTAAAATCGACAACTGCGCTGTTTATGCTTCCATCTTTCTTGATAATATTTAATGTGAACTCTCCGTAAAGATCATCAAATAACACTTCGCTTACAGCCGGACCAACTTGAGTGAAATACGTCTGCTTTGGTGTTAATCCTAATATGCTGATATCAATTACTTTTTTATTTTTTTTTGATTCGGTCGTAATACCATAGTTCATGCTTGAGAAAAGCTTTTCTGTTTCGAGAGTGAATGCATATTGCTGCACTTTTTTTAATAGGTTGAACTTGAAGGCTATTTTGCAATTGTACTCATTTTCCCATTCCTTCTCTACCGGAATTCCTTCCTTCAGTTTATCAATGGTTTTCTTTCTTGCTTTTGCAATCTTAGGAACTGACTTTGGTTTCTTAAGCGGCATAATTTTTAATCTAAAATGATTGTTTCTAAATCTTTAACGGGAATCTGTTTTTGCTCACCGGTTTGCATGTTCTTCAAAGAAAAATAACCGGAAGAATATTCATCACCGCCAAAGAAAATGACGAACCTTGAATTCAGCTTGTTGGCTTCCCGCATTTGTGCTTTAGTGCTGCGATTCAGATAATCAAATTCAACTGAAAATTTTTTTCTTCTAAGAATGGACGCAGCTTCGTAAACTTTCTCAGCAAAATTTTCTCCAAACGTAACAATGTAAAAATCTAATTTTTCTTCCGGAAGATTAAATGATTTCTCATTTTCACAGGCTAACAATATTCTTTCAATTCCGGCAGCAAAACCAACACCGGGAGTCGGTTTTCCTTCAAGATGTTCAGCCAATAAATCATATCGACCCCCGCCGCAAAGTGCATTTTGTGAACCAACTTTCCCGCTGATAATTTCAAAAGTGGTTTTTGTATAGTAATCTAAACCTCGAACCAACTTTGCATCTACTTCAAAAGGAATACTTACTTCTTTCAAAATATTTTTTACGATTTCAAAATCATTCTTGCTTTTTTCATCAAGATGATCAATGAGCATCGGGGCATCTTTCAACAATTTCTGATCGATCTCAACTTTGCTGTCAAATATTCTTAGAATGTTTGTATCGAATCTTTTTTTGCTGTCTTCTGATAAATTACTTTTCTTATCGCTTAAAAATTCCCTAAGGATTTTTTTGTACTTCTCACGAACTTCAGGAATTCCAAGAGAATTAATTTTAACAACTAAATCTTTTAATCCTAAGCTTTTCAGAATATCGTAAGACATCTGAATCATCTCTGCATCGAGAATTGGAGACTCACTGCCAATTGCCTCCGCACCAAATTGATGAAACTGGCGGAGTCTTCCTGCTTGCGGTCTTTCCTGCCTGAACATTGGGGAAATGTAATACAGTTTGTGAAGCGGCTGTTTGCTAGCCATCGAATGCTCAATAAAAGCTCGCATAACCGATGCTGTCATTTCCGGTTTGAGAGTTAAGCTTGTTTGACCTTTATCAAGAAAAGTGTACATCTCTTTTCCAACGATGTCGGTTTCTTCCCCAATACCACGGGCAAATAAAATTGTTTCTTCAAAAATGGGAGTTCTAATTTCAGAGTAGTTAAAATTTTTAAATACTGTTTGAACAATTAGTTCTAAGTGTTTCCATTTAGAAATATCGGAAGGCAAAATATCTTTTGTTCCGGAAACAGCTCTAATCATTTGCAGTATTTAGTTAAGAATATATTGGTTGGAAAATTTTGTAAAAACGATCAGACGTCAAAGTAATTTTGTTCTTCGGTTTTGAACAGCTCAACTATCTCTTCATTTGATTTTGCATGAATAAGTTTTTCTCTAAATTCATCTTTTGTCATCATTCTCGAAATTCTGCTTAAAAGCTTAATGTGAGTCGAAACCATGTTATCTTTGCCAACAAGCAGAAAAACTAAATGCACGGGCTGATTATCAAGCGCCTGATAATCAATAGGATTTTCAGTTTTGCCAAAAGCAGCAAGAATTTCATTCACAGCATTTGTTTTTCCATGCGGTATCGCAAATCCCTTGCCTACACCAGTTGACATAATCTTCTCGCGATCAAGAACTGCATCACGAACTCGCTTAAGATCAATGACACGGCTATCATTCTCAAACAAATTAATTAATTCGTTGATGGCATCTTCTTTGGCTGAGCTTTTTAAGTCAGCAATTATAAAATCTTTATGAAGTAAATCTGATAATTTCATGTCCGAAAAACGTTGTTCCTAGAATAGTATTCAATTTTCATTGTCAATTTAACAATACCAACTAAGTTTATCAATTTAGATTGAAAAAAATATGTGTGGTGAAAACGTGTCAAAGAAGATTTGCTGGGAAATGAAAAAAGGTTATCGCATGATTGTCATTCCGAATTCATTTCGGAATCTAAATCGCTGAAATCAGAAGAAAATAGATGCTGAAATAAATTCAGCATGACAATGTTGGTTCTTTAAGCCAGCCTCTTAG
>JBGSOQ010000280.1:0-11968 GCA_041739035.1 Ignavibacteriaceae bacterium
AATTACGCGGACTGAATTAAAATCGCCCATTCCGTTTGATACTTTAACCGGGTTTGCCGGATCAACCAGCTCTTTGCCATCGACATAAAATTTGTATTCATATCTTCCGGGATCAAGCGGGATTTCAATTTCCAAAACTTCATCACCATCTGAATCTCTCATTGGAAGATTTTGACGGTCCCAGCTATTGAACTGTCCGAAAAGACTTACTTGTTTGCCTGCCGCCGAAGGTTTGTACGAAAACTTGTAGGTTTTACTTTGTATCAGCTTAACGGGAATTTCATACTGAACATTATCCAACTTGAATGAAACAAGTCCAATTCCCGAAAAATTGTTTCTGGGAATAAGTGAAATCTCCCTTGATGCAGCATCATAGCCTACATCCACACCGGGATTTGGAAGGAACTCAACGGAATAATCCTCCGAGTAAAACAAATCGCTTATCAAAACTTTGGTTGTTTGATTCTGATAAAGGTTGATTGGCTGAATGAGATCGTAAATGGTTTGGGAGTAAACTGCTAGTGCTGAAAAGAAAATGACAGTTAGAATGTTTTTAATCATTTTTATCCTTACGAACTCTTAAATGTTAAAATTGCTGTAAGGTAATCTATGATTTTTTTTCGATAAAATTAAGGCAAGTTTGGGAAAGGCAAAAGAAGGAAACAGGAAAGACTAAATCAAGCAGCTAAATAATGTTGATTACAGTGTACAGTTTCTTTGCGATCTGCCTAATGGAAATTTTAGAAGCATCTAAAGCTATTTTATCCGCTAATGATGGATTATGTTGCATCACGTCACCCTTGGAAATGCCATACCAGACTGGAAGGATCACTTTCACTCCATCTATTTCTCTGGCGGTTAAACCATCGAGCTCATATTGAGTCCATTTTTTTTTGAAAAATGCTTAGACAATACGACAATACCGAACCTTGAGTTTACAAGTCCCTTATCAATTGAACGTCGTAACCTATCTCCGACTCTTAATTCGAATTCATCGTACCAAACTCTAAGTCCAAGTCGTGTGAGAGATTTCGCTAGTGGTCTTACCAACTTTTCCTTGTCTTCGCTCGCATGGCATATGAAGACATCGTAGCCAATCTTTTTCGGTTTAACTCTTGAAACTTTGAAGTCCCTATCGAACAACCTCATCATGATACCGGCATGATAGGAAAATGCCTCATCTGCACTTTTGATTTGAGATTTCGAGTATAAGTTCATAGGAGTAGAGCCACCAACAACCCACCAATTTGGATCATCCTTGTCCGTTGTAGTTAATGAAAGGACAACATCTTCATTTCCGAAGAGTGTGAAGCGTTCAGCAAAGGTTACACGCAATACTTTTGTCTTCGCTTCTATCTCGACGTACTCTTTTGCACGTTTATTCAGCTCCTTTAGATTAAGTCTCATTGATCCTTAGTTCTTCTTCCCGTTTGTACCTAACTCCAGTAATAACGTTTATATGAATGCACTATTTAAATCAGGTAGCTATACTAAACGGCTTTATTTATGAAAATCAAACTTTCATTTGGTAGCAATAGTGTGAAATCCCTGTTATCTACTTGCATAAAACTTATGCAAATTTTTGGAGGAGGTCAGGGAGGGGGAGAAGAAGATTGGATCAGGAATAATAGAAACCCTCAAGGTCGAGCTTATTCGTATGCTGTTACTAACCTTGAAGGTTTGGGAAAGAAATATTTTAGCGCTGATCAATCAGTTTTTTTGTTTTATAATAGTCACTTCATTATCAACATCTTTTTTGTGGAGATGTAACCTGTCCCGTTTGCGGGATTTCCGGCAGTTAACCTGTATAAATAAATTCCACTTGCATGCGCAGAGCCATCAAATCTTGTTTCATAATAACCGGCTTCGTTATTTTCATTTACAAGTTCTGCAACTTCATTTCCCAGTATATCATAAATTTTAAGCGATACACGGCCGCTGACCGGCAGCTGCCAATTGATGACTGTGCTAGGATTAAAAGGATTTGGATAATTTTGTGATAGATCATATTTGTTGGGTATAATTTCTATCTCTATAATATCAGAATATTCAAATTGTCCGTCGTTATCTAACTGCTTTAAGCGATATTGAAATTTACTTCCACCATTTAAACTCCTATCAATAAATGAATATTCCTTCGGCGAATTGCTGTTGCCGCTGCCTTCTACAAAACCAATCTTTTCCCATTCTCCTGCTCCCTCTACCATGCTTCCTAATTTCTTTTCTATCTCAAATCCATAATTGTGCACTTCGGTCGCTGTAGTCCAATTCAGAATAATATCCGTTTTATTAACCTCCGCGGTAAATGAAGTAAGCTCTACAGGCAGTGGGTCACAGGGACCTCCATCTATTATTTGCTGCTGAGTGAGTTGATTTGGATTATCCGCAATATTAATTGGCCCAAAAATACCGGAACTAAACAATTTATAAAGCCCGCAATACCTAAGTAGGGAATAATTACTAACTATAGCCAAAGTTCCTACATAGATGAGATTTGAAAGACCATCTATGTCACCTAATGCTGCATTAAGCCGAATATTCAAATAACCCACAGATGTTAGATTAAGTAATCCATTAATATTTGCTAAAGAGAAGTTCTGCAAAATCTCCAAAGTCCCTGTCATAGAGCTTAGCCCGGATAATCCATCAATATTTAAAAGTGCATTATTTACTTTAACTCGGAAAGTTCCCCCGATAGAGTTAAGATTGGATAATCCATTTAAATTTGTTAGTGCAGCGTTATCAGTGATATCAAAATCACTTCGTACTGAGGTTAGGCCTGATAATCCATTAATATTTGTAAGTGCCCTATTATCAAACAGGTAAAAAGTTCCTCCAATAGAGTCAAGATTTGATAATCCATCCAGATTGGTTAAAGAATAGTTTTTTATTAAATAAAACTTTTCGCCTAAAGATGTGAGATTAGATAATCCACTAATATTGGTCAAAGCAGGATTATTGGATATTATCAAATTTCCCCCAATGGAAGTAAGCTCTGATAGTCCATTAAGGTTAGTAATATTTCCATTCACAGCATCATCAATTATTAAAAGCCCAGGCAATGAAGTATAATTGAAATTATCAACTTCAGCTTGTGTTGAAAGTATAAAATATTGTGAACAATCACCTCCGGCTATTATTTCCTCTTTTGTAACCGCACCAAAGATGTTTAATGCAGTAAGACTTCCTCCTAATCCATTATTAAAAAGCAAGTTATAGAGTGGGCAAAAATTTACTATGGCTTCACTAGAAATAGTTAAATAACCTGTTACCGTTATAAGGTTTGATAATCCGTTAATATTAGACAATTCTTTATTACCCTGAATGTCTAGATACCCCCCAAGAGAAGTAATGTTTGATAATCCATTAATATTGGTTAGCATACTGTTATTCTGAATATCTAAAAGCCCTCCCGTATAAATCAGACTGGATAGTCCATCAATATTAGTCAATGAATTATTGTTTCGTATAAATGAATTAAACATGACCGAGTCAAGATTAGCTAATCCATCAATATTGGTCAAGACAGAGTTGTTTTGAATAAATAAGTTCATTATGCGGGAGCTAAGAGCGGACAATCCATTAATATTGATAAGCGCATTGTTGAATCTTATATCCAAGTTGAATCCAATTGATTCAAGATTAGAAAAACCATCAATATCGGAGAGTGCTGAGTTACTAAGTATGTCCAAACCTCCTGCAATTGAAGTGAGATTGGAAAAACCATTAGTATTGGTGAGTGCAGGGTTAGTTAGTATTATCAAATATCCTGCAACTGATATAATATCAGAGAATCCATTAATGTCGGAGAGTACAGAGTTATTACTTAATTCCAAATTTCCTCCAACGTTATTAAGATTGGATAAGCCATCAACATTAACCAGATTTGCGTTGGAACCTATAACTAAATTTCCTCCTACAGTAGTAAGGTTAGGTAATTCACCAATGTTAACTAAGGCAGCATTATTCTGAATGGTCAAGTCTCCCGGAATAGAAGGAAGTGCAGATACAAAAATGTTGGTAAGCGAGGCATTATCAGCTATGTCTAAACTTCCACCAAGTGTAGTAAGGTCGGAGAAAGAAATAAAGGCCAAAGAGGGGTTGCTGCTTATAGATATACTCCCTCCAATGGATCCAATATTTTCTAATTCCTGAATATTACTTAGCGAAGAATTATTGGATATTTCCAAATCTCCACCGAGAGAGGGAACATTAGATAATCCTTCAATAAAAACCAGAGAACTATTAAACTTAATGCTTAAACTGCCTCCAATAGTAAGATTGTGAGGGAAAGACCCGAAAGTATTTGTGAGAGCATCATTATCAGATATATCCAAATCCCCTCCAATGGTGGTAAGAATAGCGAAGCCATCAAGATTCGGTAGAGCATCATTTCCTTGAATAATCAAATCACCTGTTACGGAAATAAGATTGTCAAATTGAAGATAGGTCAGAGCATCGTTGTTATTAATTTCCAAACCTGCAACTGATGAAAGATTTGATAATGGATCAATATTGTTTAAAACAGGATTTGATACAAGCCGAACAATTCCTCCCACTGAAGCAAGATTAAATAATCCATCCATACTTGTAAGAGAATTGTTTGAAGTAATATAGAGATCCCCTGAGACAGAGCTAAGGTTTGATAACCCATTTAGATTTGTTAGAGCACTATTACCTGAAATCTCCAAATATCCGCCGACAGAGGTAAGATTAGATAAGCCATTAAGATTTGTAATATTTCCGGTTGTATTTTCTTGAATGATTAGAAGTCCGGTTACTGAAGTGTAAGTAAAGGCATCAACTTGTGCTTGAGATTGAAGTGTTGCCCCTCCATTATAAACCTGTGCGCTTGTATTTATTTGCAGAAATAGAGCTACAATTAGAAATAGAAACATAACTTTCATATAAATCTCCTTTTTACTGAAAAATGGGATAGTTTATCGTTTTGAGCGTTGTTTGCTTTATATCTATACTATTTGCAAATTTTCGGAGAATATTGAAAATAACATTTATTTCCATTTTGCTTTTATTTTATCGGTTTTATGCTGTTTAATGAGGATGAAAAAACAATAATTGCCAGAATTGCTAATGGTGATTCTGAAGCCGAGAATTATCTATTCTCACGTTTCAATGAGAGAATTCAATTCCTGGTTCGGGTTCGTTCAAGAGGAAATATTCCAAAACAGGATCAGGAAGATATAATAAGTGAAATTCAGCAGGCTCTTCTGATAAATCTCCGTAAAGGCGGTTATGACCCTGAAAGAGGAAAACCTCTTGAAGCTTATATAGCAGGCATTGCCGGAAATATTGTTGGTCAATATTTCAGGAAATTGAAAAGAGAAAAAACTACTGTCGATATTAATTTACAACATCATATCGAAATCCCTGGAAATATTTTATCCGCCTTAATTGATGAAGAACAGCGGGAAAAGTTAATTAGCTATTTGCAAAGATTAGATCAAAAGTACAAAGAAGTTTTAGTTTTAAGAATATATGAGAGGAAATCTATTGAGGAGATAGCCAAACAATTAAATTTAGATCGGCGCAGAGTAAGCGAACGGATTAATTATGCCTTTAAGCTTTTTCTAAAAGAATGTAAAAAAGATAATTATTTTCAATAATTTGATAACTCCGGCAAATAGAAATATAGAACACACGAATGCATAAATAAATGAATTGTCGATTAAAAAGAATGAGAATTGAATGATACTTCGTGAATTAATCAAAAGGTATGGTGAGAAACAATGAAATGCAAACTGAAAAAGAGGCATGAGTTAATCTCTGATTATCTGATGGGGGAACTTCCGGAGGATGAAGCCAGGGCTTTTGAGGAACATTATTTCCACTGTGAAGCCTGCTTTAAAGAATTAAAAATTGCTGAAGATGCAATAAACATTATTGCAAAAGATGGAAAGGCGATTTTTGAGTCTGCGGCTCATCAGCCTTTGACTGAAGCGAAGGGTAAATCTTATCAGAAGAAAGATTCAAAAAATATTATTCGAAATATATTATTTCCTAATTTATCATTGTCGCAACGCTGGGGAATTGCTTTTGCAGCTATGGCTGTTACGATTTTGGTTTTATTCCTTACACTGCGCAGTGATCAGGAGATTTTAAATGATAAAGTTATCTCAAAAGATGAAGTGACGTTCCCTGAAGATCAAAACGATCATTTAATTAAAGACACAATGACACAAAAAGATAAATCACAGATTAATAATGATTTTGCTGAATTGACCGGACCTTCTTTTAAACCTGTACCATATCTTGAAGGATGGATAACTGAAAATGTTCGCTCACAAAATGATATAATTGACACAGTATTTTCACCCGCAATCGGAAAAAAGTTCTATGGCGGGAAGATTAATTTCCGATGGATGCTTAATAAAACTTCAACCGAAATAATTATCAAGATCATGAATAATTCTGAAGAAGTGATTTTCATGTCAGCCCCAGATAAAGACCAAGTCCCAAATTACAATGTTCAGGCAGCTCCTGAGATTTTTAAAAAGGCAGGGATTTACTACTGGCGCATTGAAGATGAAAACGAGGTGTTGTATGTTGGAAAGTTTTATTACCTAAAGTAGGAACTTGATTAATCAAGTTCCCACCTTTCCATTCAATCGCTACCAATCAAAACAAAGCTTGCCCATGATCGGGGTCTTGCTGTAGATTCATTTTTAATAAGTGTTAGTTTTGCTTTTTTTAATGATTCAGAATAACTTTTGCCTGCCAGCATTTGTTTGTAAAACTCGATCATTAGTTCGCTTGTATGCTTATCAGGAATTTTCCAGAGAGAAAAAATGATATTATCTGCACCCGAATACAGAAAACCGCGTGTTAATGCCATCATACCTTCACCCCGCACCAACTTACCTAAACCGCTTTCACAGCTGCTTAAAACTACCAGGCCAGCGTTCAGCTCTAGATTATAAGTTTCCCCTGCATAAAGAATTCCGTCTTCAGAAAAAGAAGTATCAATTGGCTGTGCAAAAACTACTCCTGATATTTGCGGATGAATCTCATTAATAAAACTATGGGAAGCAATATGAATAATGTTATAATTGTTTACGCTGGATTTGAATGCTTCTTCAGTCGCATCAGAATAAAAATAGGCGCTATTATTTTTGTTTTTTTTCTGCGCTGCAAAAAGTTCAAAGATTGACTTAACTTCCCATTCACTATATTTCAACTCATCAAACCTTTTACCATCAACTATTGTAGAACGTAGCAATTCATTGTAATCTGTTGTTAAATTTGCAAGGTCATTACCTGCAAGTGTATAACCGGATAAATCATCTTTAGCAAATACCGGTGCAAAGCCAATGAAACTTTTCTCCAAATTGTTTTTATTTGTTTCCATTCTCTTCTTTATGCTTCTAATGTAAAGAGAGGAAGAGTAATGGTAAGAAACATCAAAAGTTTTAATGAGATAATCGATTTTACTGTAATCGGTTATCTTCTTTTTTTGTGAGGATGTGAATAAGGTTTCGAATGGAATTTTAAATAATAGATCGTGTGGGATGATTACCAGTTTTTCTTTAACCCTAATTTTGTCCATAACCGGCGTTATAAGCAGTTTGCTTAACTCATTTGCCGAAGTAATATATTTTTCTGTTTCTGTCTTAATAATTGAAGAATAAAAATCCTTTGTAAGCAAAGAGAAATCAATCGGTTTTTTAATTGGAACGACGTCGAATTCATCCTTTAAAATAGTAAAAACAAAGATTGTGCTATCAGTAACAAAATATTCAATTAAAGCTGTGTTACCAGATAAATTCTCCTGAATTTCTGGAACCGATACATTTCTATTTTGATACTTCAAATTAAAATAGTCGGGATAATTACTTTCGAGATCTGAAATTAGTTTTTCGTACTGGTTTTTTAAATCAAATAAACGATTTTCATAATCACTGATTTTAATATTATCCTGCGAATCCTTTCCCCCCTGGCGAGCTGTAGGAGAGACAGGCTTTTGATATTCATTTTGTAACTGGGTTTCATAAAAAGCCAAATCAACCTTCAACTGTTTTTCTTTCTCAAGCAAATAAGATGGCAGCTTTGCAAATTGAATCGCATTCACTTCCATTAACCCTTCATGCAAAACTGCAGATTTACCTTTTTCAGCGAAAAGAAAGGCCTGCTGTTTATATTTTTCCGCTTTGGTAATATCATAAAGCTTAAGGCTTGTTCGAATAGCCTGATCATAAATTTCAGAAACTTGCTCGCCAAGAAATAATTTTGATCCCTCAGCTTTATAACCTGTTCGCATCTTATCGATGAGTTCAGTAACCAGCTGGTAAGTCAATAAAGATGTTTCCAAATTTGTTTTCGCAAGTTCACTAGAATTTTTATTTTGATTGGATATGCGGGAAAAGATTTTTGCTTTTAATTTTAATGCATCAAGTAAATAAGATTCCGAGTTAATGCCTTCAAGAGGCGGGTTATTGTAAATTGATTGATCTTTGAATTGAGAGACGAGAGCGATAATGGAACTTTGGCAGTAATTTAAAGACACAGCAAAATCTTGTTTTCTTTCATAAATCTTGGCAAGATTTAAATAACTTTCAGCAACATCGGGATTTTTTTCTCCGAATAATCGATGTCGTATGCTTAATGATTTTTGTGTGTATTCTAAAGCCTTATCATAATCACCCTTATCATTGTATGTCTTCCCTATATACATATAATTTTGTGCAACCAGATTATTATCTTCTCCAAATAATCGAAGTAGGATTGTTAACGATTTTTGGTGGATTTCCAGTGCTTTATCATAATCACCCTTTTTCCAATAAATAATCCCCATGTTAATATAGCTTCCTGCAACATCCTGATGATTTTCTCCCAGTAATTTAATCCTTATTGATAAAGATTTTTCGTAATATTTAATTGCCTGATCAAAATCATCTTTATAAGAATAAATAGTTCCAATATTATTATAGTTGTTTGCAACAAGAATATGTTCTTCACCTAAAGTGCGCAACTTGATTGATAATGATTTCTGATAGAATTCCAGTGCTTTGTCATAATCGCCTTTTCCTTTATACACTATTCCAATATTGTTGTAGTACTGTGCAATTTCAATATCCTCTTTCTTTAATGCCTGGCGCCTGATTGATAATGCTTTTTGAAGATATTCAAGTGCCTGGTTATAATCCCCTTTTTCCAAATAAATAGTTGCAATATTATTATAATTACCGGCTAACTGGGGGCTGTTTTCACCCAATAATTGATACCTTATTGATAATGATTTAATAAAGTATTCCAATGCCTTATCATAATCACCCTTTGACGAATAAGTTGATCCAATGCAGTTATAACTTTGAGCAACATCGACATGGTTTTCTCCAAGTTTCTTTAGCCCAATGTCTATAGCAAACGTAAGATGCTGGATTGAGGTTTCATATTTTCCCTGTAACTTTAATATCCAACCGAGCATATTTGAGCACTGGATTAGATGCACCCATGTATTTTCCTGATCATATTGCTTACTTAGCTCTTCATAAATGTCTTTTGCTTTGCTGTAGTATTTATTAGAACTGTCATATTGTGCAGCCTCATAAAGTGACCAACCCTTTTTAAAATATTCAACCGCAAGCGTGGTGTCTTGTAATAAAATAACGTTGTATCTTTCTTTTTGAGTTTCCTCTTGCGCGAAGGAAATTCTTGTGGAGATTATAAATAAAAACAGTAAAAGAAATGCTGTGTGTATTCTATTTCTCATTCTACAAAACTTCATGATAAAAATTAATAACGTGAAAACTGAGGACAAATCTTTATTGGAATTAAGGCCAATTGAATATTATCACTTTACAGGATAAACGCAAGATTATTGCTTGAACAAAAATCATCCCTCTAAATCTCTCAAAAGTAGATTTTCACCAAAACTCATTTATTAATCCAAAATGAATTTTCCCATCTGAGAAAGTAGAAGATGAGAAATCTTTTTACAGGTAAGCACATTAAATCAGTTTAACTTTTCCGTCACAGGCAGATTGTTCTATAAATCGGATTATATTTTTAATACAAAGTTAAAGCGAGTTTAGGAAAGGCGAAAGGATCATATTAGAATTGCTAAAAGTGATTTGCTTCAAGGAAGAATAGCTTGAAATTTATTACACCATGTAATTTCAACACCATCAATAATTTCTACGACTAGAACTAATAGATTATCTTTTCTTTCGCTTATCGTTTATAAAGTAAGAATGAATTAAGAAGAAATAAAATCATCAAACCGATATAAGACAAAACCTCAATGGAAGTCCCTCTAAAACCTTCGTTGATTCCATTTCTCAATATCCAAAGAAAGAAAAGTATGTTTCCGGCAATGACAAAGTATCTCAAAGGATTAATTGCTTTCGAATTTTGATTCATAAATTTCCTTTAAAACTAATTAGAATAAGGTTTTTGTTCAACTTCAACATTTTTCTTTTCCATATCAAGCAGCCATTTTTTCCTCCAAAGTCCTCCGCCATAACCGGTCAGAGAGCCATCATTACCAATTACCCTGTGACAAGGAATTATGATTGAAATTCTATTCATACCATTTGCATTAGCTACCGCCCGAACTGCCTGTGGTTTATTCAAGGCCGATGCTTGCTGCTTGTATGAACGTGTGGAACCGTAGGGAATATTTTGCAGTTCCTTCCAAACAGATTCCTGAAATTCTGTACCCGGTGTATATAAAGGAACGGTGAACTCTTTCCTTTTACCTTCAAAATATTCATCAAGCTGCTGCTTCAATAAATCAAAATGCTGGTTTGCCCCTTGAATGATATTCGCATTTAACACTTTGGTCAATGCTTTCAACTCAGTTTCTAACATTCTTCGGTCCGTAAATTCTAAAAGACAAATTCCTTGCTCAACTGCACAAGCGAACATTGTTCCCAATGGCGTTTCAAGCCGTGTAATATTTACAATTTTCTTGTCTTTGCTGTTTGATGGCGATACTCCAAAAATAGACTTAAATGAATCATTGAAACCGCTAAGAGATTCGTACCCGGTCTCGAAAGCAACACTGGTAACAGGTTCACCATTTTGAATTTTTTTGAATGCGGAATTAATACGAAACATTCTTTGGTATGAATGGAAAGTTATGCCATGATTTTTCAAAAACCATCTTCTTATATTATTTGGTTCAATTCCTCTTTGGATTAAATCCCAATCTTTAAATTTTTTCAAGGGATCAGCATTAAGTTCACTCAGAAGTTCTTTAATATAATTCGGTGTTGCGCCTAACTTTTCCAAAGGATTACAAACTTTACACGGTCTGTAGCCGCTAAGTATTGCTTCCTTTGTCGTATTAAAAAACTCTACATTTTCTTGTTTAGGTTTTCTTGCAGTGCACGTTGGCCGGCAGAATATACCAGTTGTCTTTACTGCGGCAATAAATGTTCCTTCATAAGAAACATCTTTATTGACAAGTGCTTTGTACATAATTGTATTCGTTAGCATGGCGTTTTTTTAATTCAAAAATAGGTTTATCGTTAAGGTTAAGCAACCGAAAAATTGACAAGTATTTTTGATTATTTTTGAATTTAGAGAAACCTTCAAGGTCTAGCTTATCTTAATCTTGTGCTGACCTTGAAGGTTTCGGAACTATTTTAATATCTCACCGTCTTTTCCTTTTAATAGTTGTGGTTCTTTTATTCGTCTTTACTTTCACGTTACCTTTATTAGTCTTAATAGTTGTAGTTCGGGTAGTTCTAAAATGCGTGACATTTGCAGAATGTCGCCTAGTTACAGTAATTGAAGTCTTTCTAACTGGAGTATATATTCGATGAGCATGCACAACCCGATGAGTACGCACAACAGCAAAGTGATTATGATAGCGCCATCTTAAAGGATGGAATACATGCCAAGCTAATGGTCTCCAAGGACGCCACCAGCCGGGATACACTTTCCATCTCCATGGTGAAACCCAAACAACATAGCCCGGTCTATAAACATATCGTACGCTTGGCCA
>JBGSOQ010000284.1:0-17769 GCA_041739035.1 Ignavibacteriaceae bacterium
TACTCAGATATTGATTTGAACCAACATACTAACAATGCAAAATATGTTGAGCTTATGTCCGACTGCTTCGATCAAGAATTTCATAAAGAACACACCATGAGGATACTTAACGTTTCCTTCAACGCTGAAACAAAGTTTGGAGACGAAGTAGATCTCCACAAAGGAAGCATAGATTCTTCCTTACCTTCACACTATGTTGAAGCGAAAAATAAAAACACCGGTGCTGTTGTTTTTCAAGCAGTAGTTGAGTGGAAATAGAATACTACCCACCCCTCGCCCCTCCCAAGAGGGGACAATATGTTTTTTATTTTTAAATGTCCCCTCCTTGGAGGGGAACAAAGGGGGTGGGTACTAACTGCTAATATTTTTTGTTGCCTTCATAGTTAACCCCATGACAGCAGTGTTTAATGTGTTATGAATTAATTTTCTGCTGCTTTACTTCGTTAAAAGCATTTATAAAACACAATAGCCCCGATCTTTAGATCGGGGATAAAAGAACAATAACCTAACTCGGGCTTTAGCCCGAACAAAAAACCGAATTTATGGCTAAAGCCAATTTTCGATTTTATATTTTCTATCCCCAGCATGAATGCCGGAGCTATTAAACAGCTAATTTGTAATGTTGCCCTCAGTCAAGGTGCGACCTTGACTGCCTTGTATATGCAAGGATTTATTTTATTTTACTGCTTTGTTTCGTTTATCTGCTTCAGCAGTTCTTCAACCATTTGTTTTCCCCATTTAGGCATTAAGTCGTTTTCAGGAACGAATTGTTCATACTTTCTAAAGGAGTTTTCTAAAATCGGTTTGGCTTTTTCCGGTCCGCCGCCAAATTGCTTTGGAGTGTAAAAAACTCCAACACCAATTAAATATTCGGGACGAGGATTTAATGAATCCGCCTCCATTGCTTTTTGAAAGTGTAATTGAGCCTCACCTCCATACTTTTGCCATCTGCTCATCGGATCAATCTGCATGCGAGCCTGTGCAAGCATTCCTTTTAGCGTTAGCACTTCCGAGTTGTTCGGCTCAAGAGAATCTGCTGTGTGAATAAATTCAATAGCCTTATCCAAGTACATATCTTTTTGTGTATTCGATGAATCAACATAACTTGCAAGCACATAGTTAAGCGAAGCATAATAATATGGCAGCCACTTGCTGTTTTCTGCAAGAGCAATACGCTCAAAGGCATTGGCAACATTTAAATAGTCTGCAGATACTCCGCAAGTATCCATTCGATCAAGATTCTTCTTTACAGCTTTTTCATATTTATCATCCGCGTAAATGCCGGCAATAATTGAAAAGGTGAAAAGTAATGTTAAGAATATTTTCATTTATATCTCCTTAATGTTTAATATGGATTAGTCTCGCCAAGTGAAATGAACATCCCGATGAAAGCGCTTCGCAGTGCGGGTGCAACAATTCCTTCTCTAATTTTTCCATCGGAAGAATAATTGTAACCGTAAACGTTGTTGATCCCCAGAAGATTATCTATCGAGCAAAAAATAACTGTGAAATTTCCAAAAACATTTGTAAGAATGCTGGCATTCAAGCTGAGATTGTGAAAGCTCTTTGCCCGGTCGCCAAGAAATTCGGGATTGATAGGATTAAAATACGGCCGGCCTGTTGCAAACGAATATGTTAGTCCGAAAAAAGTTGTTATTGACTGAACCCAATGTTTAGCAACTACCGAAAAAGTATGCGGAGTAGAAAATGTCGGCGGTGCCAAGGTGGGATAATTTCTAAAATTACGTTTTGTATCTAAGTATGAATATGAAACCCAATATTCACTGGAAGGAATAGTTTCTCTATCGCGCCAGAAAATATCAATCCCTTTTGCATAACCGCCTCCGTCATTGCTGAAATTCATAGGCGGCAAATTAAAATACGGATAGGTATAAACAGTTCCTTTTGCCAGCTTATCATAATCTTTATAATATACTTCTATTCTAAATGTTCTGGTTTCTCCAATGTATTGATAATTAAAAATGTAATGCGTTGCTTTCTCGAAATCAAAATCTTTAGTCATTAAGAGATAATCTTGTCCCGGTGTTTGATAAAATTCTCCATACGCAAAATTAAGCTGATCATAAATACCAAGTCGATAAGCAAGTGAAATACGCGGGGCAATATTTATTTTATCGATAGCTTTTGAATGCTCAAGCCGTCCGCCAATTCTCGCCGCTAAATCATTTGTGAAGAAAACATCGGCTTCTAAAAAGCCCGCCGAATAGGTTTCATCCAGCCCTCCTTCCAAATCGTTGAAGGCAGTTTTTGCATTAAGATTTTGAATCTCTCCTCCGAAGGTTATGAATGAATTTGCAAACAGATTTTTAGTAATCGTAATTTTTCCTGTTTGAAAGATATCATCACGCTTCACTTTATCAACATTTATATCATTCTTAACTTTATCAACACTAAAGGAATATCCGGCAAACAAAGTACCGTCACCAAAAATTATATCCCGGTAGTTAGTATTAATGAAAAAGTTATTGCTCTTTTGGGAGAAGAAATTTTTCTGCGAAAGATTATCAAGATTATCCATACGAAGCGATAAATCACCAAAAGTATAAGAACTAAATACTTTCAGCATTCCATTCTCGTTAACTTTTTGCTTATAGTTGGCTGAAAGTTCGGTGCCAACCGGAGCATCTTCCCAATCAGTTTTCTGCTTTTGAATTTGAAAGTACGGACCCAGATTATAGTAACCGCCCTCAAATGCCAATGAAGAATTTTCCCACCTTTGAGCATGCGACCCGCCAAAACCAAGCGCCATTAAGTTTATTGATGTTTGAGTACGCGGAGCAAGATCTTGAGACTTTAGAACCAACACTGATGACAGCGCTTGGCCGTATTGCGCGGAATAACCGCCGGTACTGAAAACAGTTCCTTTAAAAAGCATTGGAGAAAATCTTCCGCGTGAAGGAATATCGGGCACGCTGCTGTAAAATGGATTTTGAACCACCATTTCATCAATTATTGTTTTTGCTTCGGCAGCCGATCCGCCGCGAACAAATAAACCTTCAGTTTCTCCTATTTGTTGTGTACCGGGTAACGTTTCTAATGTTGAATAAATATCCGCATCTGCACCCGTTGTCAATACATCAAGCGGACGAAGAATAACAGCTTTATTCTCATCGCTCGCTTCAAATGATCCTGCTGAAATAACAACTGTTCCAAGTTCGGTCGATTCTTCCTCGAGAACTATTTCAAGAACCTTTGGCTTGCCGTCAAGTAAAATATTTTGCGAATGGGTTTTGTATCCGACAAAGCTAACAACTAATACACCTTCACCCGTCTCATCGGTGCTAAATGAAAAAGTTCCATCTTTTTCGGATGAAATTCCGTCATAGGTATCTATTAGATAGACGTTTGCTCCGGGAAGCGGCTGTTTTTCTTTGTCGGTAATCTTACCTGATAACTTGGTTTGACTAATCGCGGTAGTGACAATGGTAAACAATAATAGTGCAGTGAAAATACTTTTCATGCGTGTTAACTTATAATTGTAAAAAAAATCTCAAACAAAAAATAATCTTAATTGCTGGATACAACAAGCAATTATAGGTGAATGGGCGAAACCCATCGGCGAATGAGGAAAATAAACTTGATTTATATTATTTAATGTTTCAGGGCATAAATATTTTGTTTTGTGATAGTGGCAAAACTTTTTGTTTCACACATTCCAGAATAATTATGATTATTTTAGCATTGCAATTTTTTAGGATATAAATGATCGAACCAAAAGAGTTTTATAGAAAACTCGATTTTCTATTAAATAAGATAGGACAAGAAAAATCCGGCAAGGATTTTCTATTTATAATAGTTAAAGAGATAGAAAAAACATTCGGTAAAGAACTGCGGCTTGGTAATGGGCGCATCTATGAGCAGAACGGTGATGAGTTCATATTAATTTATGCCTCTTCAAAACCCGGCATTGTAACTACTGCTAAGAATATTCCCACAAAATCCGAAGCAATGCAGTCAATATTGAACTCCCAAACATATATTTTCGATAATCCGGGATTTAGTATAGGTGATTTACAGACCGGGGGTGAGTATGCAATACCCGCCGCAATCACAGTTACCAACCCCGATAGCCGGTGGATATTTGTGTTTGAATTAAAAAGCGGCTGGATACGTGAAGAGATAGAGTTTTGCCTAAATGCCGTGCGTTCCAGTCTTAACTATCGTTTATTTTCGGAATCAGTTAAGAGTGAACTTGAACAAGCGGTACAGATACAGAAAAGTCTTTTACCTCTAAAACCCCCTAAAATTCATGGATACGATATTGCAGGCCACTCACAGCCAGCTGAACTTGTCGGCGGCGATCTATACGATTTTTTTGAACCGGGAGGAGAAGAGTTTGGCTTTTGCATAGGTGACGCAAGCGGACATGGAATTCCGGCAGCACTTATGGCACGCGATGTAATTACCGGCTTACGTATGGGAATTGAAAAACATATGAAGATGATTCATACACTTAAGAAATTAAATTCTGTAATATATCGCAGTGCA
This sequence comes from Ignavibacteriaceae bacterium, assembly GCA_041739035.1. Lineage (GTDB taxonomy): Bacteria > Bacteroidota > Ignavibacteria > Ignavibacteriales > Ignavibacteriaceae > XYD12-FULL-36-8. Next base: position 4,510 of record JBGSOQ010000284.1, read on the forward strand.
TATTCAACTCGATTTGTTTCTCTTTTTTACGCCGAAATGGAAGAAAAAGGAAACCTGTTTTATGTGAACGCCGGTCATCCTTCTCCTCTGCTCTTTCATAATAACAAAGTGACGGCACTTGAAACATCGGGAATTGTTTTTGGTGCACTTCCGGAGATTGAATTATCCCGGTCATTTATTAATCTGCCTGTTAATAGCATCCTTGTTTTATTCAGCGATGGAATTTGCGAACGTCAGAACACTCGGGCAGAAGAATTTGATTTAGAGCGAATAAAAAATGCTGTGTTTCAAAATCAATTGCTTAGCTCGGAGGAAATTCTTAAAATATTATTTCAGACAGCAGATGAATTTGGGGGCAAAAAGAAGTGGAAAGATGATGCAACAGCTGTAGTAATTAAGAGACTCAATTAGAAATATTGAAATTTTTAGAAAATCAAAATAGAGATTTTCATTTTTAGACAACTTTTTCAACCATAGCAGCAGTTCCATAGCAAAGCACCTCCGTAACACCGCTCAGAAGTTCGGTAGTATCATAGCGAACACCGATTACAGCATTGGCGCCTATCTGTTCAGCATGTTCAACCATCATACCAAAGACTTTTTCGTGAGATTTTTCACAAGGCTCAGTAATTATTGATATGTTTCCACCTACAATAGTCAGGCGAGAAGCCCCGATTGTACCGAAGATTGTTGTAGTGAGCGGGTGTTTAATCAATTGCTTATAAATTTCTTTTTATTGTTCGTCGGGCATCAAAGATTTAAAACGCTCTATGCAAACAGTATCGGTTTTAAAGTAGCGGATGGAAGGAAAATCTTTCTCGCATTTGCTGCATCTCAATTTAACTGCCTTTAAATTATTTGTCTGCTGAAAAATTGACCCATAATAATTACGAACTAAATCATGCTGGGTTCAAGCGAAGGCACCGAAGATATTTTCTGGTTTGGAGTTAATCTAGAAAAACAAACTACGATGGCCTACTATCATTATGCTTATTTATGTAGTCGTTCTCAACTTGTCTTCTATGAATATTATTATACGAACAGAATGGAACGATTTTATTATCAAGTGTTGCATAATGAATACAGCAACGTTCTAATCGTTCACAATCAAAATTGTACGGATCCATAAAGTGCATCGAGCCGATGAACAGGACATTGTTATCATGGAATTCTGCCAATGCCTTATGTCCTCCCATAAAAATAATGTCCTTTATAAGAGAAATTATTTTATGAGAATATTGAAAAGAGCCGATTCGAATAAGTTTCGGAAGTTTTTTTGTTATCTCGGCCATCATTTCCATTTTAGAGGTTGATTTCAAATTTTTTATCACAGAAAAGACGGCTTCAAAACTTATAATCTTATTCAGCGGAATAAATTTATCTCCATCTTTAAAAACGTAAGTCCAGGCACCGCAAGCTGGATGAGTATTCACCTCGGGCAGGCTGCCGGTGTTATCGTTCATTTTTAGATAATCAAAAATGGGAGTAACAATTGGAATAGGAAAAAAATCTTCCTTGCTTATCTGCCCGCCAAGTTGATTTTCAATTGAAGAAATGAAATCGGTTATTGTGAACCTTCTGCTCAACAATTCATTTTTGTCTATTCTCCCGGTAAAAGCCACAGGCTGAAAAACAATTCCCCTAACTACATCAATATTTTTTAGAGCAAAACGTACAATATTACCTATTTGATGATCATTCACCCCTTTTACTAACGTCGGCACAAGAACAGCATTTGGGATCTTTCCATTCTTTCTCAAGTTTTCAATTGCAGTAATTTTTTCCGGCAGCGCATTAAATCCTCTGGCTTCAATGTATGGTTCGGGTGTTACTCCATCAAATTGCAGATAAACGGTGTCAACGTGCGCCTTCCAAAGCTTTCTGGCAAAATCTTTATCCTTAGCCAAAATTCTACCATTGGTGGCTATTTGAATTTGAACAAATCCTTTTTCGTGAGCTATTTTAGCTATTTCAAAAAGATCTTTTCGGGTTGTTGGTTCGCCGCCAGAGAATTGAATAACCGAACATGGACTTTTCTGATTTCTTAAGGCATCCATCATTTCGGAAATTTCATCGATGGATGGATGAATCTTGTAGCCGCTCTTTTGTGCATTTGCGAAACAAATGGGGCAAGAATAATTGCAAAGATTTGTGATGTCGATATTGCCAAGTATAGTACTGCTTTTCTGACCTCCGCACAATTCGTAGTCCGCAATACAATTACTTTTAACTTCTGAATCGGCTCGTAAATTATTTTTTCCATTATGCAGGTGGTTCATAAATTTATAATAAATATCGGCCTGACCGAAATAAACGTCTTTAAAGAAACCGTCTTTCACGCATTCTTTCTCAATATAAATTTTTCCATTTTCTTCGATGATATTCGCAGAAATTATTTCCATGCATTCGGGACAGAGAGATCGTGTTTTATTAATTAATTTCATTGTTCAAAATCTTTTTAAATGTAATTCGCCAATTGAAATTGAATATAAAGAAAATTATAAGACTATTTGGGCTAAATTTTTCCGTAAAAAACTGTGCTGCAACTGAAAAACAGATTAAACTAATTAAGGTGATTTCAAATTCGAAACAAAATTCTAGACATTCGATATTGCTATCTGTCTTTTCTAAAATTATCTTTTTCAGACAATTCGATTTTATAATTATACTTTGAATAAATAATGTTGCTATTTTTCTCACGTTTTTATTCATCAGATTGGTCTCGCAAGAAGAATGAAGCCCGATAACCATCAGCCGCCCGCAAAATTAATTTTACTTGTTACAACTGTTACCGCATTTATGACTGCATTCATGGGTTCATCGCTAAATATTGCTTTGCCTATTATCGGAAAGGAATTTAACGCTTCTGCAATTATGCTTAGCTGGCTGTCAACTATTTATCTCTTAACTACCGCCGCGATCCTAATTCCCGTTGGAAAGCTTTCAGATATCTTTGGCAGAATAAAATTTTTCAAATTGGGAGTTGTGCTTTTCTCTATTGGGTCATTCTTGTGTGGCATTGCACCGAATGCAACTGCTCTTCTCTTGCTTAGAATCATTCAGGGCATTGGTGCTTCGCTTATTTTCAGTTGTTCGACTGCAATGTTAGTCTCATCTTTTCCTCCTTCTCAAAGAGGAAAAGCCTTGGGAATTAACACGGCCGCGGTTTACACCGGACTGTCTCTGGGTCCGTTTCTTGGTGGAATGATAACTCACTACTGGAATTGGCGGGCGATATTTATTCTCAATTCCATAATTGGTTTGGTAATTATCGGCGTAATTCTTTTTTATCTTAGAAACGAGTGGGAAGAATTGCTGAAGCAAAATTTTGATGGCATTGGCTCGGCAATTTATGTTCTCTCAATTGTATCCATTATGATAGGCATTTCACTTTTTCCGGATGCAAAAGGATTTGCCGTGCTTATCTTCGGAATATTTTTAATCATAACATTTTATTTCTTTGAAGCAAATAAAGTCAATCCCGTATTCGATGTAACAATGTTTCGCAAGAACAGAACATTTACGCTCTCAAATGCTGCCGCATTAATAAATTACAGCGCAACTTTTGCAATTGGTTTCTTGATGAGTTTTTATTTACAAAGTGTTAAAGGATTAAATCCCCAAAATGCCGGGATTATTTTGATAACACAGCCCTTTGTCCAGGCATTGTTTTCGCCTTTAGCCGGCAGATTATCCGATAAACATGAGCCCCAATTAGTTGCTTCGTTAGGAATGGGTTTTTTAAGCATCGGATTAATTGTTTTTTGTTTTCTAAGCTCAGGCACACATCTAATTGTGATTATTGTTAATCTTGCATTTTTAGGCTTCGGGTTTGCACTTTTTTCATCACCAAATGTGAATGCAATTATGAGTTCTGTAAACAGAAGTTATTACGGGGTCGCTTCTTCCACACTCGCATCGATGAGAATGATAGGACAAATGCTCAGCATGGGCATGGTTATAATTATTTTCACATTCTTTATTGGTAATGCGAGAATCTCTCCCGAAAATCAGGCAGCATTTATGCAAAGCGTAAGAACCGCATTTATTCTTTTCAGCATTTTATCCGTTATCGGGATTTTCGCATCGCTTTCGAGAGGGAAGATACACACACAAATGAATTAGTCTTAAAATTTTTTAAGAATTGGTTTTCCCCTCAACCCGTAAACTTGCTTAAATAATCACCAATGTAATACGGCCAAAGCAGTGTTGCTAAAAAACCTTTCCAAAATGCGAGCTTCAAAAATCCAAGAGTAAACAACCAGCCGATTGCCCAAACGGGTCCCATTATTCCAGCAACTTCAACTTTTTTGCCTGCCATGATAAACTCCTATAAAAAGTGATAGTCAAAAATAAATCTAATTGAGTATTTAAAACAAAAAGGCGCCCTAAAAAAGGCGCCTTATCGGAAAGATCTAATTTTATATCTTAACTACGCGGTTTAGCTTCATTAACAACGATATTTCTACCATTCAATTCCGAATTATTCAATGCTTTAATAGCATTGTTAGCTGCTGTGGAATCTTCCATTTCAACGAACCCGAAACCTCTAGATCTACCGGTTTCACGATCTGTAACAACTTTGGCTGAAACAACCTCACCATGCGGCTCAAAAACTGTTTGCAATGCGTTGTCATCAACTGACCAGGGAAGCGATCCCACAAATAATTTAGTACTCACTAAAGAACCTCTAAAAAAAATTAATAAATAAATTGTCCGGTTTTTACCGGGCGATAAAGATAGGCAGAATACATTGATTAACCTAATTAATTCTTTAGGAGAAACATGAGTAAATGCCCTTTATGGACTTTAATGCAAGAAAAGGGGATCATTCTAAAATTATTCTCACTTGAACAGCATCGGCGGATGCTGCTTGTGAAACTTTGTTGCTTCTTGATACTTTTTTGCAAAAGCAATCAGCTTACCCTCATCAAACAATTTTCCAATAAAAGTTATGCTTGTTGGCGTTCCCTTCTCCGAGAAACCATTAGGGAGAACAACACATGGATGACCGGTCAAATTAGTAAGAAGAAGATTATCACCTTCCCACGATGGCGCAATGTAAATGTCAACTTTCTCCATTATCTTTTGCATTTTTTGTATGAGCATGAACCGGATTCTATTTGCGTTGATGTACTCAACGGCTGGAATAAATCGAGAAGCACGAAACGAATTTGGCCAGGCTCGCTTTATTTGCCGTATCATCAAATCATCTTTGTTGCTTCGAGTCAGTTCATCGAATGCAGCAGCGGCTTCTGCAGAAAGAATTATCGAGAGATCGTCTATTGGAAACTCCGGCAGTTCAACCGGGATTAGCTCCGCGCCAAGTTCTTTCAGCTTTGCAAGAGTTGTAGAATCATTTGCATGAAAATCATACTGTTTATCAAAATCACTTTTTAGATAACCAATTTTCAAATCCTTAAAATCTATGTCATGATCATAGTTAAATGGAACATCATAAAGAGTTTGATCAATTTCATCCGGGCCGAAAATTGCATTGAATACAATTGCAAGATCTTCTGCCGTTCTGCAAATCGGGCCAATCTTATCCATTGACCAGCTTAATGCCATTGCGCCGGCTCTGCTTACTCGTCCGCAAGTTGGACGCAAGCCTGTTGTTCCGCAAACTGTAGATGGAGAAACGATTGAGCCATAAGTTTCTGTTCCGATTGCAAAAGAAACCAACCCGGCAGATACTGAAGAAGCTGATCCAGCCGAAGAGCCGCTTGACCCCTTTGTGGTATCCCATGGATTGCGTGTTTTACCTCCGAACCAAACATCGCCCCAAGCAAGTTCGCCCATCGTAAGTTTTGCAACCAATACTGCGCCCGCTTCTTCAAGCTTTTTAATTACCGTTGCATCCTCATCAATCATTTGATCTTTGAAAGGAACCGAACCCCATGTGGTTTTATAATCTTTTGTTGCAAGAAGATCTTTAACGCCAAAAGGAATTCCATGAAGCAATCCACGATACTTTCCTGAGGCAATTTCTTCATCCATTGCCTTTGCTTGTTTGAGCGCTCTTTCCTCGGTGAGCGTGATTACACAATGCAAAAACGGATCGTATTTTTCTAATCGCTTGATGAAAAACTTTGTAAGTTCAGTCGAACTGATTTGCTTTGTCCGAATGAGTTCAGCTAATTCACCGATGGAATAAAATGCGAGGTCATTCTTATCCATGGGTATTTTAGAATAAGAGTAATCGCTGAAAACGAGCGGCTGTTTCGCCTTCGGGAAATCATATCCAACAGGAATTGGATTGAATAAAATTGCCGGAGGAATGCTGTTATTCAGATGAGCCTCCCGGATTTTATTGTAATTTCCCATTTGTTCATTGAGATCGCTAATCATCGAATCTCTTTCTGCATCGGTAAATTCCAGCCTCAAAATTTTTTCTGCATTTGAAATACTCTCTTTTTCAATTGTCTGCGAAGAAACATTTTGAAGCAAGATCAGCGATAAAATTATTGTGAACTGTTTTATCAAAATTTTCCTTTTCATAAGCTTTTTCCTTTGCTAAAAATTTTAATTTAACTCGGCAATTACTTCGTTTAACAGTCCATCTTGCCTTACAAGATTTCTAATTTCAGAGTATGGAACCTTAATTTCCGTTGGACCCATAGAATATGGCGCTATTTCATAAGAGTTGAAGAAGAAAACAAGTCCCTCATTTTTTATCCCGAAATTCTCGTTCAAAGAAAATTTATTATCAACAAACCAATAGCCTGCTTCCTCAAGATTTTGCTCAGGAGTTAGTTTGCTATCCGTGCGAAAAAATTTTTCGGCAATAGAATTAAGTTCATTCTTATAATCCAGCTTCAAAATATCCGCAAGAGAGATTTTTCTCCCGTTTTCGGAATTAAAATTAGCATAATAAGTTTGGCTGTTGGGGTGTGCGCCTCCGAGGTATGAGTAGACATCAGTCTGAATTGAAACTATGGAATGATTATTAAAAATAACCGATGCTGTACCTTGAATTTCCCAAGATTGCCGGAAATCCGGTAACTCACCCTGCAAGCTTGAGAAATTCTTAAAGAGAGTGTCTGCCATTTCATCGAGGGATCCGATTTTGTCTTTTGCGCGATAAGTATCAAGAAATGTTTCCAGGATATATCCAGAGATACTATCCTTGACAGCAGAATTAACAGCATATTTAATTATCGGGTATTCGAATGAAAGTGAAGCACAGCCCGAATTGGCTGAATCACAATCGCCAAATTTCTTTTCATATTTAGTAATTCCATATTTTATTTTTGCTTTTTCTGCGTCACTTTTGCCGCATCCAAAACAAAGCAGCAATAAAAATACAGTTAGAATGTTTAGTGATAATGATTTCATAAAAGATTTTCCAATATGTTGAATTTCATCATAGAATTTTTAAATTGTGGTTAGATAAAAATAACCGACAGCTTGGTTTATACAAAATTGTATTTTTAGCTCAAATGTCTATTTATCAAAGGAGATTCCTATGACTTATAAATCCTATATGCTGAATAATTTTAGAAATATTCCTCAAATTCAGGCTTTAAGTGAGGAACAGAAACAATCAATTGAAATTGTAGCATCAGTTTTGCCATTTAAAACTAACAATTATGTGATAGATAATTTAATTGACTGGTCAAAAACTCCAAATGATCCTATGTTTATTCTGACCTTTCCGCAGAAGGAGATGCTGCTTCCTCATCATTATGAAAAAATGGAAAAAATAGTTAAGAGCGGTGCAGACAAGTCAGAAATTAAAAAAGCTGCTGGCGAAATTCGCCTTCAGCTTAATCCTCATCCTGCTGGTCAGCTTGAGCATAATGTTCCCACACTAAATGATTTGAAAATGTTTGGTACGCAGCATAAATATCGTGAAACAGTTTTGTTTTTTCCAAGTCAAGGCCAGACATGCCACGCATATTGTACTTTTTGCTTTCGGTGGCCTCAGTTTGTGGGAATGGACGAGTTTAAATTTGCATCAAAAGAATCTGACTTGCTCGTTCATTTTTTATCTGAAAATCCTGAGGTTAGTGATGTGCTTTTCACGGGCGGCGATCCATTAATAATGAAAACAAAAGTGCTTGAAACATACATTCGGCCATTGCTCAATGCTAAACTTGAAAATCTTAGAAATATTAGAATTGGAACTAAGGCGCTCGGTTATTGGCCTTATAGATTTTTAACTGATGAGGATTCAAGCGATCTGCTGAGATTATTCGAAGATATTGCAAAAGCCGGTAAACATTTAGCGATAATGTCACACTTCAATCATCCGGTTGAGCTGGAAACCAATGCTGTAAAAGATGCAATTAAAAGAATACATGATACTGGCGCAGTAATTAGAACCCAATCGCCTGTGCTGAAGCACATTAACGATTCAGCTGAAATCTGGGCAGATATGTTGAGAAAACAAGTTTCTCTGGGCTGTATACCTTACTACATGTTTATTGCCAGAAACACCGGCGCGCAGCATTATTTTTCTATCCCTTTAGTCGAAGCTTGGAATATTTTTAGAAAAACATATCAATCTGTAAGCGGTATTTGTCGAACATTACGCGGACCAAGCATGTCTTGTCTGCCCGGGAAAGTGCAAATTCTTGGTGTAACGGAAATCAATCAAACCAAAGCAATGGTTTTCAGAATGATTCAAGGAAGGAACCCAGATTGGGCTGCAAGACCATTCTTTGCCGAGTACGATGAAAAAGCAATTTGGTACACCGATCTTAAACCTGCTTTTGGAGAGGAAAAATTCTTTTTTAAGGATGAACTAGATAGATTATTAAAACAAGAAAAAATTGAGGTTGAATTTGAGTAATTCGAATGATGATTTTGCTTTTGATATCAGCTTAAACCTTAACGTAAGGGGAATGCCTCTTTCGGCAACTTTGGCAATTAATGAATTATCAAACAAATTAAAGAAAGAAGGAAAAAAAGTTTATAAGCTTGGGCTTGGTCAATCTCCCTTTCCTGTTCCGCGCACAATTGTAGAAGAGCTGCAGGCAAATGCTCATCAGAAAGATTATCAGCCCGTTAAAGGATTGCAAAGTTTACGCGAAGCTGTAGCTGATTATCACTCGAGAAGAAATGATATTATCTGCGACGCAGAGAGCGTTTTGATTGGACCCGGCTCTAAAGAGCTGATGTTTCTTCTTCAGTTTTGTTTTTACGGCGATTTGGTTATTCCAACACCAAGCTGGGTTTCATATGCTCCGCAAGCAAAAATTATCGGGCATCAAATTGTATGGATTGAAACTAAAGAATCGAATAACTGGAAATTGCTTCCTAAAGATCTGCATAAAATATGCAAAGGCGATTCAAATAGACCGAGAATTTTGGTGCTTAATTATCCTTCTAATCCAATGGGTGTAACCTACGCGGCAGAAGAATTATTTGAAATTGCAAAAGTCGCTAAGCAATATCAAGTAATCCTCCTTTCTGATGAAATTTATGGGGAACTTCACTTTGAAGGAAAGCATATTTCAATTTCGAGATTTTATCCCGAGGGCACAATTTTATCCGGCGGATTAAGCAAATGGTGCGGTGCAGGCGGCTGGAGATTGGGAACATTCACTTTTCCCAAAACACTTACGTGGTTAATGGATGCAATGGCTTCTGTTGCGAGCGAAACTTTTACTTCAACAAGTGCACCAATTCAATATGCGGCAGTACGTGCTTTCAGGCAAGGCATAGTAATGGAAAGGTATTTGTGGAATTCAAGAAAAATTCTTAAAAAATTGGGAAATGAAATTCATGCCATGCTGGCCGCAAAAAAAATTACTTCGCCTAGTCCAGAAGGTGCTTTTTATTTATTCATCAACTTTAGCAAAGTCCGAAATAAAGTGGAATCAAAAAATATATTCACCAGCAAAGAGCTGACCACAAAACTTTTGGAAGATACAGGCGTTGCTCTGCTGCCCGGCTCAGTATTCGGACGGCCTGAAAATGAACTTACTGCAAGGTTATCTTATGTAGACTTTGATGGAGTGCGTGCATTAGCAGCAGCAGAAACCATACCCCTGGAAAAGGAATTACCTGAAGATTTTGTGAAAATATATTGCGGGCGAATTTTGGAAGCTGTTCAACTAATCTGCAGTTGGGTTGATTAAGCAGATGTTTAATTTATGAATAGTTTTAAAAGATTTTGAAATGATTATTATAGATCTGAGAAACTCTAAATAAGAAATAGAACGACATGATTAGTGAAGCCCCCAGCTTAATAACCATAGCAACGATACTTAAAACAAAGATGCCTGTTCCGGTTTTAGCTGCTTGGATTTTGGTTTTGCCGGAAACAATTTCGCCAATCACTGCCCCAATTACCAATCCGATAAATATTCCGAATGGGGGGAAAACAAAAATCCCTACTAGCATTCCTATTGTTGAACCAATTATTCCGCTTCTTGATGCCTTGAACAATTTACCGCCCAACATTGGAATTGCATAATCAAGAATTGTAACTGCTAATGTTATAATTCCCAAAAGTATAATTACTAACCAGGTAATTTGATCTGGATAAGCAATCTTCAAAAGAATTATTGCAATAAGATTCAGCGGGGGTCCGGGTAGTCCCGGTATAATGCAGCCAATTACACCAATGATTGAGAGTATAAAACCGAGTATAATAAGGATGTTATCCAATGAGAATTACAGAATTATTAATTTTTATTTGTTGCTAACTTACAATATTTTTATTTACAATTGGAAACAATAATTATTAATTCTCCGAAAAATTAAATCATCAATTAGAATATGAAAAATAATTTTCCCCACAGTGCGGCAGATTTTTTAAGCAAGCTTTCCAAAAATAACAATCGAGAATGGTTTGAAGCTCATCGGGAGGATTATAAAACCATGTTTCTTGAACCCGCTCAGGAATTTGTTGTTGAGATGGGCAGCAAATTGCAAACCATCAGACCAAACATAATTGCTATTCCAAAAGTTGATAAATCTATTTTTCGTTTACATAGAGATGTTCGCTTCAGTAAGGACAAGTTGCCATACAAAACTAATCTCGGGATTTTATTTTGGGAAGGTGACGATAAGAAGCTCGAAAGTTCCGGGTTTTATTTTCATGTAGAACCAAAATATTTTTTCCTTGGCAGTGGAACTTACGTGTTTACGGATGATATGATAAAAGTTTATCGAGAGGCTTTATCGGATAAAGCTGCTGGTGAACAAATCACTAAAGCAATTAAAAAAGTTACAAAAGCCGGATACAAAATTGGCGGGAAACATTTTAAACGGCTGCCGAAAGGTTTTGAGGCAGATTTCCCCCAAGCCGAATTGCTGCTTCACAACGGATTATATTGTTTTTATGAGAGCAAAGACATTAAACAGCTCAAACCAAAAACTATTCTTGATTTTTGTTTTAAACATTTCAAAGCAATGCTGTCTGTTCATTCATGGTTAGCAGATGTTTTGCCGTTATTTAGATAATTAACAACAAATTTTAAGGAGCAAATAGAATGAAATATTTTGCTATGACTCTCATATTGCTTTTAACAATGCCTATGCTCGCCCAGGAGAGTAATCTTAACTTAGATGAACGAAAACAGGAACTACTAAATGTCGATATTCAATTCTCAAAACTCTCTGCAGCCCGAGGAGTTAATGAAGCATTTTTATCATACCTTGCTGATGATTGTGTGCTTCTTCGACAGAATAGTTTTCCTATTGTTGGGAAAGAAATCAGTAAAGTAAAATATTTTTCAAGACCGGATTCCGGCTATACATTAACATGGAAACCTTTGTTTGCTGACATTGCTGAATCGGGTGAGTTGGGTTACACTTATGGAATTTATGAGTTCAAAGCGATGGACCCGGAAGGAAAACCAATAATTGGTAACGGTACTTATGTTTCTATCTGGAAGAAAGATCAATCCGGAAATTGGAAGTTGGTTCTGGATACGGGAAACGAAGGATTAGAGCCAAAGGATAAATAATGGAAGACGTTTTTTAGTTTCTCATCCCATTCCAAACATTTTCTTTAGCACTTGCATACGAAAATCAAAAATAAATTTGATCTTTTTTGATATCATCAAACTGTTTGCAATCCTTCCGATAAATCCAAAAGGAACAGCATAACTCACAATATCTTCCATTTCAATTCCATTTTCCACTTCTCTAAAAATATGCTGATGGTGCCAAAATTTGTAGGGGCCAAATCTCTGCTCGTCTACAAAATACAAAGGTTCGTTTACGTGCGTAATTTCTGTAACCCATGTTGTTGGAATATTAAAAAGAGGATGCACTAAATATGTTATTATCATCCCGGCATACATTTTATCACCAAGCTGAGAGGTTATTTCAAAATTCAGCCATGGGGGAGTAATTAAGGGCAAGTTTTGGGGGTTAGAAAAAAAATCCCATGCTTCGTTAATAGAAATTGGTAAAAATTCTTTTGATCTGAACTGATAAATTTTCAATTGTAATCCTGACCTATCTATATAATAAAATTTTTAAGGTAAAACCTTATTTGTAACTAAATAGTTCATGAAAGCACAGAAGTCAAAACTAAAGAGCGCATGGTTTGCGTAATGAACTTACCTTAGTAACAGAATATCTCAACAGTATTTTTAACCTTATTACATTATTTGGGGAACATTTCTTTTCTCAGCAGTATTGTATTCAAGATACATTACTTCATAATAAGGGAATAAGGTTGTTTGTTCTTTGTTATGTGGGATTACTAAGGTTGTAAACTTATTATACTTTCTCATAAAATAGTATGAGAAGAAGGTAATTGCCATCAGCAAAAATCCGAATTAAAGTTTTAAGATATATTATACTCGTTCTGTTTTTGCGTTTTTATTAACGAACAGTGTTTGCGTTGGATAAGCAAACTCAATGCCCCGCTTCTCAAATTCCTCGTATATATTAAGATTGATCTTTTGTTGGATATCCATATATTTTGTGTAATCGGAACTGAGAATGTAGTAGACAAATTCAAAATTCAAGCTGAAATCGCCATAATTAGCAAAATGACCCCTGTCAAATTCTGTGGCAGGCTCATTCATAATTATGTTTTTAACTGTTTCGGGAATTTGTTTTAGCTGTTCAGACTTTGTTTGATAAACAATTCCAAGTTTAAAGACCACCCTCCTTCTTTCCATTCTTTTGTAGTTATGAATTCGAGAGCTGGTTAAATCGGTATTTGAAAAGATTAGCTGCTCACCGCTTAACGAACGAATTCGTGTTGTTTTTATTCCCACATGCTCAACACTTCCCGATTTATCGGCAATAATAATAAAATCCCCAATTTCAAAAGGGCGATCAAAA
>JBGSOQ010000288.1:0-5234 GCA_041739035.1 Ignavibacteriaceae bacterium
AGCTATTCCTGCCGATAACACTCAATATGGCTATCTCTCAGAATATCATCCGTTTGGAGTAACTGAAAAAAATGCGGGTGATTATGCTGAAGATCTTGCTGCCCAGATGTTAGCAACGACGCTTGGAGTTGAATTCAATTCCGAAGCTGACTGGAATGAACGGGAGCAGGTTTTCAAAATGTCAGGTAAAATTGTTAAGACATTTAATATCACTCAATCTGCCGAAGGTGATAAAACAGGTTTATGGACTACTGTTTTAGCCGCAGCAATTTTATTACCTTAGATTTATGAATAATACTAATTACCTAAAATCCTTCGAGATAAATATCGAAGTAAAACCGTATGATATTGATATTGCCGGTCACGTAAATAACATCGTTTATATTCGATGGATTGAGGATTTACGCGCAGAGTTATTTTCTCAAATATATCCTTTGGAAAAACTTCTCAAAATTAATTACTATCCAGTTGTAATTTCCACAGAGTTAAAGTATAAAGGACAATTAAAGCTTTTTGATAAACCTATTGGCAAAATAATTTTAGAAAACTATTCTCACGGAGTGATTCATTTAAACGTCGAAATCACCAATAATGAGAGCATCGTTTTCTCTGCGAAACAAAAATGTGTTTTAATGAATTTGAATACCCAAAAAATGTTTATGGGAAGCCTTGAAAAATTGCTTAAGGAAAAAGAGAACCTGAATTTGCACAAGCATCCAAAGAACTAAAACTGCATCTAATTTTGTGATTTCCATCGGAGTAATTGACTAAAATTATGATAGATACACTTTTCAAGATTTTTCTAGAAACTCTCAAGATTTCTGTTCTTGTTGCAGTAATGATGATTGCTGTAGATTTACTCAATGTCTTCACTAAACAAAAGCTCGAAGCATTTTTTAAGAATGCACAAAAATATCGTCAATATGTTTTAGCATCTCTAATCGGGACTGTCCCCGGCTGCATTGGAGGCTTCACGAATGTTTCTCTTTATATTCACGGAATCATAAGTTTTGGAGCGCTTGCCGGTTCGATGATTGCTGTTTCGGGTGATGAAGCATTCGTTATGATAGCTATGTTTCCTAAAGATGCTCTCATATTATTTGCTGTTCTCTTTGTAATTGGAATTTTTAGCGGCTGGTTAATTGATACTATCGTTAAGCGATACAAAATATCTACTTGCGACAATTGTGCAGAAATGATTGTACATCAAAAAGAAAGAAATTTTAAGCATTATCTTAAAGATCATATTTACGGTCACATCATTAAAAAACACCTTTGGAAAACCGCTTTATGGACATTTGGAGCATTACTTTTTGTTGAAATTGGGCTCAACTATCTAAATCTTGAAGAATTCACTTCTCAATATAAAATTGCTTTTCTACTTGTTGGGGCATTGGTCGGGTTGATACCAGAATCTGGTCCTCATTTAATTTTTGTTACTCTTTTTGCACAAGGTTTAATCCCCTTCTCCGTTTTATTAACCAGTTCAATCGTGCAAGATGGACATGGAATGCTTCCAATGTTATCATATTCATTTTCAGATTCGGTTAAATTAAAGCTATTCAATTTTGTAATTGGTTTGTCAATTGGACTTTTAGTATTCGCATTTGGTTTTTAATTTATGAAAGAAAACAAAGATCATTGGTATGATGGTTTATTTTATGAGAAACTCATTGCACCAAATCAAGATAGATTATTCGCACAAATAAAAAATATAATTGAGCCAAATTCAAAAATAATTGACGTTGGCTGCGGAACGGGCAGATTTTCCTTTACTGTTCAAGACAAATGTAAATCAGTTCTTGGTATAGATATTTCAAAACGAAATATTGACAGAGCGAATTTGTTACTTTCAAAAAATCCAAAATCATATATTACTTTTGAACATAAGAGTGTAAAGGAAATTTCAGCAATTGGAAAGAACCACTTTGATTATGCTGTTCTCACATACGTACTTCATGAGGTCAATGAAGATGAACGCACAAAACTCTTGAATGAAGTAGCGCAAGTTGCGAATAAAATAATAATTGGTGATTATCTATCTAACCAGAAAAATATATTTTGGAAATGGCTAAATGAAATTGTTGAGTTTGCAGCCGGGAAAGAACATTACAGCAATTATAAAAACTATATTTTCAACGGAGGATTAATAACATTAGCCAATAAAGCTGATTTGAAAATCATTGCCGAAATTAAAGATAGACCTTTAACCAGTCATTTAGTAGTTTTGACAAGTAAATAAACCAATTGATTTAAACAAAAATAATTAGGGAGTTAAAATGAAAAAAATATTTTCATCTCTGTTTATTTGTACAATTCTTTGTATGAACACCCTATTTGCACAAGAAGAAAATACGAAAGTAGAATCACCACGTGATGGAGTTTTTATACACATTACTGAAAGTTATAATAATCCTCACCGCTTGCTAATGCCTCTTAAAATGGCTACAATAATGGCACAGGATAAGGATGTTTTGATTTATATGGATATCGATGCGGTCAAAATTCTTGTAGTAGGAGCTCAAGATATCGAGCATCCTGAATTTGAATCAGCACATACTTATATAAAAAAATTAAGCAGTTTGGGAGTTGGTATTTATGCTTGCCCGACTTGCCTCAAAATCGCCGGTCACAAGTCCGAAGATCTGATGGGAGGAATATTGGTTGCGGACAAGGATAAATTCTTCAATTTTACAAAAGGAAGAATAATCACATTAGATTATTAAAATGAAATGTGGGAATGAAAGCAATTCAAGATTTTTATCCAGATGATGTGGCTCATTGTTTTGGTTGTGGAAGATTAAATGAATACGGTCATCAAATTAAAAGTTATTGGGAGGGAGATGAAACAGTTTCTCACTTCATGCCAAAAGAATATCACACAGCTATTCCAGGATATGTTTATGGTGGCTTAATCGCATCGCTTATTGATTGCCATGGGACAGGAACTGCTGCTGCTGCAGCATATAAGTCTGAAAATCGTGAAATGGATTCCGAACCAGCGTTCCGCTTCGTTACTTCATCTTTACACGTTGATTATCTTTTCCCAACCCCTTTAGGTGTTCTTCTTGAAATCAGGGGAAAAGCAAAAGAGATTAAAGAACGTAAAGTTGTTGTTGAAATTATGTTATCAGCTGAAAATAAGATTTGCGCGAAAGGTCAAGTAGTAGCGGTTCAAATGCCGGAGAATATGTTAAAGACCGGTACGGCAAAATAAAAGAATGTGTTTTCGTTGGGAACTGACAATAAAGTGATGATTTTAATAGTCCGCTTGTTTTCAGTTCCACTCATGCCATTCCAACAGACACCCTTAAAGAAATAAATATTTCTTGAGCAACCGATTTTTTCGAATACTTGTTATTTTTAATGGTGAATATTCAAAATTAATGATCATTTAAGCTTATTCAATATGCCAAATCACGACTCCAGAAACGATGTAATTTTAAACTCTATTGCTGAAGGAGTAATTACAGTTGATAAAGAATTCAGGATTACCTTTATAAATGAAGCTGCACAAAAACTAACAGGATTTAACAAAGATGAGGTAGTTGGTCAATTTTGTAAAGGCGTTTTTAAATCTGAATTTTGTCTATCAAAGTGCCCTATTGCTCAAGTTCTGAGAAATGGTAAAAATGTTCTCGATCTTGACACTTTTATTAATTGCAGCAATTCTCAATTGGTGCCAATTCGCTTAAATGCCGCCGTACTTAAAGATGAAAATGATGTTCCAACAGGCGGTGTTATTACTTTCAGAGATCTATCGTTATTCAAACAAGTCGAGGAAATCATTAAAGCTGAATCTCAATTTCATGGAATTGTAGGTAAGAACAAGTCCATGAAGGAGATTTTCCAACTGATTATGGAGATTTCTGATTCGGATGCACACGTTTTGATTATGGGAGAAACCGGAACCGGTAAAGAATTAGTGGCCAATGCTATCCAATCAACAAGTAAAAGGGGCAGAGATACTTTTGTAAAGATAAATTGCTCGGTAATTCCACATAACCTATTGGGAAGCGAATTATTTGGTCATGCAAAGGGTGCATTTACAGATGCTAAATCCGATAGAATTGGAAGATTTGAGCTTGCAGACAATGGTACTATCTTTCTTGATGAAATAAGCGAGATGACTTTGCAAATGCAATCACAAATTCTTAGAGTAATTCAAGAAGGAACCTTTGAACGATTGGGTGAATCAGTTACGAGAAAAACAGATGTTAGAATAATTGCTGCGACAAATATCAATCTAGAAGAGGCAATTAAAGAGGGTAAATTTAGACGAGATTTGTTTTATCGTCTCTCGGTTTTGCCGATCGAAGTCCCCTCGCTTCGAAAAAGAAGAGACGATATTCCCCTTTTAGTTGATTATTTCATTCGTAAATTCGCTTTTGCGTATAAGAAAAAGGTTCTGGGAATTGACGACAATGCTTTAGATATTCTAACAAATTGGTCCTGGGCAGGAAATGTAAGAGAACTTGAAAATTCAATTGAGTATGCAGTAATTAAGAGTAAAGGTGATGCGCAACTAAGCATTCAGAACTTACCAACCAGAATAAAAGCTCAAATTCCAAATCACAAACAAGAAAATAATACTATCGTTTCAATTGAAGCTGGCAGCAATCAAATCATTGAACTTCTAAATACCCACAAGTGGAACAAAACCAAAGTCGCTGAAATTTTAGGTGTCGATAGAACAACTCTTTGGAGACGGCTAAAATCTCTTGGAATCGAATAGATAATCCAAAATTCTTTTCTATCGCAACAATCTGTTGCTAAATCCCCTAACTAAATAATTTTTATAGAGTTACAAGTATGTTGCAGCAAATCGTTGCAATAACATTCGTTTGAATACGTTGAATTTTATCATTTTCTCAAGAAAATACATGGCAAGTTCTTTGACTATGCAACAGTATGAGTGAAATGCTTGCAAATCATTACTTTCTTGTCAGAAATTTCAATTCGGCAAAATCCATTTACGAAAGAATTCTCGGAAAAGATTTAGCAAATAAATCAATCACCAAAAAATTAATTGTATGTTATGTAACGACCGGGGAGATCGGTAAAGCATTAGACTTTTTTTTGCCGCTAATACAAGCGGACATCGACTTTATTATAAATACAAAAACTGACTCTGAAGACTGCCCTTGTCCTGAAATCATTTCCGAGATTGAAAATCAAGAAAAATTATTTAAGAATGAGGTTGAAAAAGCTGCTGCACTTGGGATGATGTGGCT
>JBGSOQ010000289.1:0-2290 GCA_041739035.1 Ignavibacteriaceae bacterium
GCACGAATCACTTGAACTTTATCATCATACTACCGCAAACCAGGAAAGCTCTGCCGAAGCATTAGATTATTTTCCAGAACCGTATGATTTCAAAGTCGGTCCGGAGAAATATTTAGAACATATCCGTAAAGCTAAGGAAGCCGTTGATATTCCAATTATTGCGAGTCTTAACGGTAAATCAGTCGGTGGCTGGATTGATTACGCTAAGAAGATTGAACAAGCTGGAGCTGATGCTCTCGAACTAAATATATATTTTCTCGCAAGCGATCCCAAAAAACCCGGCTCCGAAATAGAAAATGAGTATTTGAACATTGTTAAAGGCGTTAAAATGAATGTCAATATTCCTATTGCTGTAAAAATGCATCCCTTCTTTAGTTCAGTTTCTTGGATGGCAGAACAGCTTACTAATGTTGGTGCTGATGGTTTAGTTTTGTTCAACAGATTTTACCAACCTGACATTAATTTGGAAACATTGGAAGTTGAACCAAATGTTTTATTAAGCACTCCAATGGCTATGAGGCTTCCTCTCAGATGGATAGCAATGTTGTATGGAAGGGTTAATGCTGACCTAGCAGCAACTACTGGTATTTACACGGAAACCGATGTGATAAAAATGATTATGGCTGGTGCAAAAGTCACACAGATGCTTGCTTGCCTTCTTAAGTTTGGAATTCCTCACATCAAGCAAATTCTGAGTCAAATGGTTTATTGGATGGAAGTTAATGAATATGAATCCTTGGAACAGATGAGAGGCAGCATGAGCTATAAAAATGTTGCGAATCCATCACAATTTGAGCGCGCAAATTATATGAAAGTTCTCCACTCATATAAATAATATTGAACATTGTCCTCATTTTAATTAAGTTTCTGATTAAATGAGTCAAAAAATAGGTACATACCTTCCTTACATAAATTTGGAGGCAGTAATTTGGAGTGCCGGGCTTCTGTTTCTTGCCTTTAATAATCCGGTCAGTAATCATCACTTTACAATTTGCCCAATTAAGAATTTAGGATTTTCCTTTTGTCCCGGCTGCGGATTGGGAGAATCTATTTCTCATCTTTTTAGATTTCAAATTATGGAATCATTTTCCGCTCATCCACTGGGAATATTTGCTTTTATTACTTTATCTTATCGCATAATTTTCTTGCTCAGGAAATCTTATCGAAATTATCAAAATGATTTTTCACTAAAAGTAGGAGTAACAAATAATGGCTAATCTATTAACGCTGATGCCTAACCTCGAACCGGACGAACTAAACATCGTTCAAATGCTGCTTAAAGATGCTGATGACAATAAGCAGCAGCAATTCGCTATGATTTATAATTCCCGCAGAAAAGATCCACAAACAATATTACTTTTAACTCTAATTGGATTTGTTGGTGTTGCCGGTGTACAACGCTTTGTTTTAGATCAAATTGGAATGGGTTTACTTTACCTATTTACCGGAGGACTTTGCTTAATTGGAACAATTGTGGATTTAGTAAATCATAAAAGTTTAGCATTCGATTATAATCAAAAAGTTGCACGTCAGGTTGCCGGAATGGTTGGTATTTAATTCTTAAACAGTCACTGCCAAAAGAAACTTCTTGGGACAAAATTCTGTTTAGTTTCTATATAATAAGAGGCAAAAATGATTAACGAAGTCTACTTTCTCGATTATGCTAATAGTCTCCTTAAGGGTGATAAAGCAAAGTGTACTCAAATTGTTGAAGATCTGATTTCACAGAAAGTCGAAATAAAAGAAATTTATGTGGATTTGTTTCAAAGATCAATGTACCATGTCGGTAAAATGTGGGAACAAGGCCAATTATCCATTGCTGATGAACACATCGGAACGGAAATCACAAAAAGCTTAATGAATAAATATGCTTCGAGGATTACATCAAATAAAAAAGTTGGTAAAACAGCTTTGATTACTTGTGTTGATAAAGAGTTTCATGAGATTGGCGCACGAATGGCTGCAGATGTTTTTGAACTAAATGGATGGGACACTTATTTCCTTGGTGCTTCCATGCCTACAAGAGAAATACTAAAATTCATCGAGGTTAAAAAGCCTGACATTGTGGGTCTATCATTCAATTTTTACATGAATATTATGAGGCTTCTCGAAGTAATTGATCACATTAAAAAGAACTATCCGGCACAAAAAATAATTGTGGGCGGGCAGGGTGTGAGCCAGGAAAAGGAAAATCTTCAAAGCAAATATCCCGATATCAAACACTTTTCAACCGTTAAAGAACTTGATGATTATCTAAAAGGATTTGGAAAGAACTAACTTCAGATAATTA
>JBGSOQ010000320.1:0-3314 GCA_041739035.1 Ignavibacteriaceae bacterium
TAGAGCTACCAGTCCAACTGAGACAAGTTTCTGGTGTTATTTCGATGAACAACTTTTAGCCGGATGTCCAATTGTTGATACAACATCTGCAAGAAATACTTCGGGAAGTTTTGGCTTCTACGCTTTCCAACAAAGTGCTGCTGGAATTCCTGGTTTCTTTGATAATTTAGTTGTAAAACAATTGCAAGCTGCAACTTCTGTAGAAGATTTTAATGATCCAACTCTTCCCGAGGAGTATTATTTATCACAGAACTATCCCAATCCATTTAATCCTTCTACAAGTATATCGTACAGATTGAAGGAAGCACTAAATGTTTCACTAATTATTTATGATGCTCTCGGAAGAAAAGTTAAAACACTGGTTTCAGAATTTAAAAATCCTGGTTATTATACCGCTGTATGGGATGGGCAAAATGATTCCGGCATTAAAGTTAATTCAGGTATTTATTTATACACTCTTTCTTCAGACAAAATATTTGAAAGCAGAAAAATGATTTTGTTGAAATAGTTGTGGATAGAGATCTTTATGATCATGTTCTATAAGTTGAGTTAGTTTTCTACGGGTGCTAATAATTTAAGTTTAGCACCCTTCGTGTAAATACAGGAGCGGGCAATTAAGAAATCAAATAAGTAATATGTCAGAAATAAATAAAATGGTTTACAACAAACAATCCCAAATAAGGCATAAACTCTCAATTGCTTTCATTCTTTTTACTAGTTTGTTTTTCCTTTCTTATACCGTTAATATTTATTCCGGTACCACTGGAAAAATAGCTGGCACTGTTAAAGATGCTGCAACAGGAGAAACTATACCGGGATGTAATATTATAATTGCTGGAAGCACCATCGGTGCCGCAACTGACGTAGATGGGCAATACTTTATCATTAATGTGCCTCCGGGAAAATACACACTCAGGGCTTCAATGGTTGGATATAGATCTTTCCTAATTGATAATGTATTAGTTAGGGCTGATTTAACAACACAGATTGATTTTGATATGGAAATCGCTTCAGTTGAAATCCAGGGAGATATTGTAGTAACAGCTGAACGTCCCTTAGTTCAACTGGATGAAACATCTAAGCAAGCTACTGTTAGTTATGATGATATTATGAATATGCCGGTCAACAGTATAAGTGAAATACTAACAACAAAAGCCGGTTTTTCAGTTGATGCAAATGGCGATCTTCATGTAAGAGGCGGAAGAACGGATGAAATTTCTTATATGGTTGATGGTGTTAAATTGGAAGATCCATTATACCGAGAAACTAATAACAATTTTAACAAAGATGCCATTAATGAGATGTTGATTATAAGCGGTACTTTCAATGCTGAGTACGGCGACGCAATGTCAGGTATCGTTAACATCACAACTCAGGATGGCGGTAAAGATTATAAAGGAAGAGTTGAGTACACTTCGCCTACTTTAGAAAAATCTAAGTATAGAGGGACCGATGCATTTCCCGGTGTTCAAAATGAACTTGAATATAAGGAAAGAAGCGTAATGGATGAGGCTTGGCTTCCGATTCCCGGACAACTAAGAGGTTCTTTGAGCGGACCTATCGTATCAGATTTAACTTTCTTTCTATCCGGTTATTCTTTAAATAAAGATAGTTATTTACCTCACGGCTATAATACTACCATTGATGGTTTTGGAAAACTAACATTTTTTGCTGCACCTACAATGAAGTTTGCTCTATCAAGCCAGTTTACTTCTACCAAACAGCAGGGTTATAGTCATCAATGGAAATATAGAAGCGATCATCAAGCCCACACAACAACGAAAACGAATAGACAGATTCTTAACCTTACACATACAATCCAGGATAATCTGTTCTACACTGCAAATATTTCACGATTTGATAATAAGTCTAAAGTTCAAGTTGGTGATAAACTTCCATCAGAATACAGAATAGGCAAAACAGGCGAAACCGTATACTTTTACATCGATGGAGACGATTCGAGGTATGCTGATAATCAAACAGTTACATATCGTGGAAAAATTGATGCAACATGGCAGGCAAACAATTATCATCAATTTAAAGGCGGTTTGGAATTTGTTAAACATGCAATTGATGTAAATGAACAATCCGAGCCTTGGCCTTCGGGAGCAAATTTTAAGGATATTTATTCAAAAAACCCAACTGAGTTTTCAGCATACGTGCAGGATAAAATTGAGTATGATTATCTTATTGTAAATGTTGGTATGAGATTGGACTACATCAATCCAGAAGCTACTATGTGGCAGGATATTAGGCGCTTTGGTGAATTTGATGCAAACAATAACTTTATTCCGGCTAAGGAAATTTATGTCGATCCTCAATATGCATTTAGTCCAAGAGTTGGATTAGCTTACCCAATAACAGATCAATCTGTTTTACATTTTGCATATGGCCATTTTTTCCAGAATCCGAACTATAATGCTCTTTACTATAATGTTCAAAAAGATTTATCTACATCTTTACCACTAGTTGGAAATCCAACAGTTAAAGCGCAAAAGACTGTATCATTTGAGGCAGGACTTAAACAGCAGCTTGGAGACAATTGGGCATTCGATTTAACTGCCTGGTATAAAGATATAACTGACCTGCTTTCAACGTTGCAAGTAAGCTATTTATCAAGAGATTATGTGGTTTATTATAACTCCGATTATGCAAGCGTGAAAGGTATAGATCTGACAATCATGAAGAGATTCGCAAATTATTTTTCAGGTTCATTTGATTATTCATACATGATCGCAAAGGGAAATAACTCACAACCGCTTGGTGGATTTGTAAGTGCTTATACTAAAGAAGAAATTCCACATCAAGAATATTTTCTTGATTTCGATCAACGCCATAATTTTGCTGCTAACTTTAATTTTTATATAGCTCAAGATCATGGAGTGTTATCTGATGTAAATTTTAATTTTATTTTTCGAGCCAGCAGCGGTTTACCTTATACACCATATGTCGATCCAACTGTTAGAATCGACATAAATTCTGCGCGAAAGCCATGGACATCGTCACTCGACTTTAGACTTCAAAAACAATTCCCGCTTTCATTTTTATCGCTTGCATGGTTTTTAGAAATAACCAATCTGTTTGATAACGAAAATGTTCTGTTTGTTTATTCACGCACAGGTAAACCGTTCGACAATGGCCAGCCGGGATTAGTCGGATCTTCCCCGGATGCCAATCATAATCCCGCGAATGTGGGACAGCCAAGATCTATCACTGCCGGAATACAAATAATTTGGTAACTGGAGAAAATTCATGTTAAGAGTTTTGATAAAAATCTTATTTGTTTACTTGATTTTAAATTTATGCGCAAGCAA
>JBGSOQ010000355.1:0-4252 GCA_041739035.1 Ignavibacteriaceae bacterium
GCTCATGGATGTAACAGCGCGAACTTTTCTCATCATGTTAGTTATAAATACAACTGACAGCATAACCACAAACGGATTAACATTCGCAATCCATTCCGGTGAAGCGTGTTCGCCAACAGTTCTAAGCACATACTTTGGCATTGTTGCGTACAATTGGTGTTGAATAATCCAAAAGCCTGTAACAATAATTATTAGCAGAAGCAGACGATAGTTTGTTACAACACGAATGAATCCGGCCCACACTTCGTTAAATGTTTTTCCTTCACCGTCAATATTTACATTCTTATAAAAGAAGTACACTGTTACAAGAGCCAGGAAAGTCATGCAAGCAGCATAGTAATTTATTGATACTAATCCCCATTCAATTCTCAAAGGATAAGCAAAAGTTTTACCGAGGAAAGCGCCAACATTAACCATCCCATAAAAAATTGAATAACCTCTCGCTCTCGTTTCCTGCGTTGTGGTTTTAGCAACTGTGCCGGTTATTATTGATTTTATGAATGATCCACCAAACATAAGAATTACAAGAGACGGCAGAACAGTGGCTTTGTAAGGAAATGCGCCTAAATTAAAGTAGCCAACAGTTAGAAGTGCAAACGCTAAAATTATTGCTTTTCTAAAACCAATTTTATCCGCAAAAGCTCCGGTGAATGGAGGAAGAAAATATAAGCCTGCCGCAAACACTCCACCGATCCACCCTGCTTCAATATCAGTGAAACCAACAACACGCGATAAATACAAAGTTATGGCTATAAAAACCGCATAATAAGCGGCTCGTTCAAAAAGCTCTACTATGTTCGCGGTCCAAAATGCTTCCGGAAATTTCCATCCCGATTTTTTTTCCACGCCTTTTTGTTCTTTAGATGCCATAAATATTTATTTCTCCTTGGATGTTTGAGCGACAAGCAAAACCCTGTTCACGAACGATTAAATTGAACTCCCTCGTGGATTGGACAAACATAAGAAAATATTTGTGGCTAAAAAAGATTTTCTTCATTTTTCAATACATAATAAAATAAATCGTTTGCAGTCAAAATTTCTCTCTTTGAATTATTATTAGGTATGGATAGTTTTGAGCGGGGAACGAAATAACTTCTCCAAACTAGAATTACTCGTTAGAAAAAATGTTCGCACGGTTTTTATCGAAATAATTTATATCACGGTTAACCTGACATGGTATCACCCAAAGATTATTAAAATCTCTTTTTAAAAGAAAGGGCTAAATTATGAAACTTCTAATCGTGTTTGCGGCATCTTTGATTTTGTCCTTTGAAAATCAAAATATTCTTTTTGCACAAGATTCTGTTAAAACCACAATTGCCATCCTTCCTTTTCAATATAATGGAATTGATCCCGTTTCAATTCAAACGGCAGAATCAATTCTTCGATTGGAAATAAACAAACTTAGCAAACTTAAAATCATTCCCGAATCAACTATTAAAGACAAAATTTCTAAAATAGACTTTACCGACAATGAGCAAATCATAGCGGCAGGGAAATTAATTGATGCAAATGAAACTC
This sequence comes from Ignavibacteriaceae bacterium, assembly GCA_041739035.1. Lineage (GTDB taxonomy): Bacteria > Bacteroidota > Ignavibacteria > Ignavibacteriales > Ignavibacteriaceae > XYD12-FULL-36-8. The sequence goes on from JBGSOQ010000355.1 coordinate 1,522, forward strand.
TAACGTGCAACCTTGCAGCCTTAGGTGAAAAAATAATTGTTCAATATTCATTGCTGAATGTTTTAACAGGAAGTAAATTATTGGTGGATCAAATAACGGCGATGAATATGGAAGATCTTGAAGTGGTTATGAAACGCGTTGCAAAAAGTGTGGTCGAACATGAGTCGTCTAAAAAAGTGGCTGAAGTTGGAAATATCGGTGAAAGCGAATCAATCGAGCCGCTTCGCAGATCTTCAACCAAAAATTTTGGAATATCATTTGGTTATCTCTATCCGCAAAATGGCTACGACAATGGCGATAGAGCACTTACTTTCGATGCGCGTTTTGATTATGAATTGGAAGAATATGCCGTTGGAACATTAATTGGCATTAGAAAAGGATTTGGAACTTATCTTTATGGTTCTTATTTATTTTCAAAAAGTGATTTTTGTCCCTACATTGGCGGTGGACTTGGTTTTCATTGGGTTTCGCACAACGGTTATAACAACGGGAATAACAGAGGAGATGGTTTTGAATTTTCGGCACACACTGGATTAAGAATTTTCAGGACTTATAACTTTCAAATATTAATAAATCTCGAATACAACATTACAATTAACGATTTTAAGGATAATGCAATCATCTTTACAATTGGAATATTGTAAACCTTGATGTGCTAAGGTTATTGTAGCAGAATCATTTTCTTTGTGTCAATAAATTTTCCAACTTTCAATTGGTAAAAGTATACTCCGCTTGAAAAACCGCTGCCGTTAAATTCAATTTCATTATTTCCTGATAGTTTTTCCTCGTCGACTAATATTGCCACCTCATTGCCAAGGACATCAAAGACTTTAAGGACTTGAAGACCGCTGATTGGTGACTGCCAGAGGATTTTTGTTCTTGGGTTAAAAGGATTAGGATAGTTCTGATAAAGTGTGAATGAAGTAGGTTTGATAATTTCATCATCCACAGATGCTGGCGCCTGCGGATATTTTACCCGAAGATTATCAAAATAAATTGTGCCGCTATATGTTTGTCCTGAAACCTGCGTGCTTCCTAAAACGATTGAAATCTTTTTTAACGTTAACGGAAAATAAACATTTGTTGCGCTTACAATCCTTCCTCTTATTGGTTCAAATACATTTGCGTTGTTTGCTAGCTTGTTAGAGGAAATTCTGAACAGCTTATTTTCATTATCAACCACATCAAAAAAAACTCTGTGTAGGGCTCCATCTGAAGTAACATCAATTATAATAGAATCCGGGACTCCATAAAGTTTATTGTCTGTATTTAAAATAGCCCAATTAAATTCTGATGTTTGATAAGTAAAAGAATAATCCAGCTTAATTGCTGATGAACCTAATGAAACAGGTGAAGGAACAAGATTAACATGTGTTAAATTCGTATCAACATTATCGCTGGTAAAATACCAATTGGTGAGGGTTTCTATTGAATCAATTATCATGTACCCGTAGCCAATTTCAACTCTCACTTCAGCAGTGTCGGATTTTCCAAAGTATGATGCAATAATTTTTGCCGTTCCTGGCTGATATCCTATAAATTGACCGACAAGATCAATTTTCCCCACTAAAGTATCGGTGCAAACCCAACTGATATTTTGAGGAAGAACTGTTTGCTCTACACTGTCTGTATCGAAAATTCTCGCTTTGAATGTTATCATTCTATTTTTATCAGTCACATTTTTTTTAGGCGAAAGTTCTAGCCTATCAACTCCCTTAACAACAATTTTGGCAGAATCCTTATTAGTTCCGTAAAATGCTGTGATCGCGCATTCTCCAGGAATTAAATTTGCAGTGAATAATCCTGAAGCTGTAATAGTTCCCAAACTTGAATCGCTTAGCTGATATTTTAACAAAGAAGGACTAACAAAAATTGGATTATAATACTTGTCAGTCCCAGCCGCAGTAAATTGAATTTGCTTACCGATAAATATTTTGGAATAATTTGGCGATATATTAATGAAGCTTATCGTATCAAGCGGAGCTTTTGATAAAACCAAAAGTGCATTAGAAACTGTTCTTTCACCGGAAGCATCAGAAGGAGAATTTACAACTTCATTTCTAATTACCATTGTAGTTGAACCGCCGCCATCAAGATTAATTGCTTGATAAGCCCCAAGCTGCAGCATAAGATCAGCGAGTTCGTAAAGATTCATACCGAAGCTTGAAGTTTGTCTTCCATCAACCGTAACTAAAAATAATTTTGTTGTATCTTCGTTTATTCCAACAGCAGTTCTGGGATGACGATTGTAAACAAATGCATCATTCGGATTCATCGAAGCAGTAGAACCACCCTCAACTATAATTGGATGCCCGCCCATCATTTCTTTTAGCTTTGAAACTGAAGGCAGAATATTCAGAATTATTTTAACCGTATCGCTGATAGATAAATGCGAACTCATATAATCTGCAACAGTGCCGCTTGCAGAAATTACCATCGAACCATCGGGAATAATTGTGTTTTTCCCGGTGGGATTAATAGAATCAACAACACAATAAACAGTATCGTTTGCAAGCCAAGTATTAATTGGACTTACAACTGCTTCAAATCCGCTGTTAGTCGTATTAGTTGAAGTTCCATAATATTGATTATAAAAAATAAGCTTGTCTTCATTTCTAATTACGTTAATACCATTCATTGAAAGTGTTGAATCATTTAAGAGCAAAAATCCTGTTAAGTAAGTTTTAGAGATTGATACTTCATTATCAAGATTAAAACCGACTGTTGGCCA
>JBGSOQ010000097.1:0-4700 GCA_041739035.1 Ignavibacteriaceae bacterium
CCTGTTTGCTTGATCCCACCGTCAGCAATTATCGGGATTCCCTTTTTCTTAGCTGCCCTATAAACTTCCGAAATGGCTGTAATTTGAGGTACGCCAATCCCAGCAATTACACGAGTAGTACAGATGGAACCGGGTCCGACACCTATTTTAATACCATCAACATTACAATTTAATAGATCAAGTGAGGCTTCGTAAGTGCCTATATTCCCAGCAATTATCTGCTCATATCTAAATTTTTTTCGAATCTCTTTAATCATCTTTAAAACACCAAGTGAATGACCATGGGCTGTATCAATCACTATCGCATCCGCACCGGCTTTCGTAAGCTCTGTAATTCTATCAATGCTATCAGCCGTTATTCCTATTGCTGCTCCCACTCTTAATCTTCCGTGTTCATCCTTGCAAGCATAAGGGTGACGTTTTTTCTTCTGAATATCCTTGAAAGTAATCAAGCCTTTAAGAATCCCCTTTACGTCCACCACAGGTAGCTTTTCTATTTTATATTTATCAAGAATTTTTTCTGCTTTCTCTAAAGTTGTTCCTAAAGGGGCAGTAATTAAATTTTCGGAGGTCATCAAGCTTTTTACTTTAAGCTTTTTATTGGGTTCAAATCTCAAATCTCTATTGGTTATAATTCCGACTAACTTATGTTTTTCATCAATTACCGGTATTCCCGAAACGCTGTATTTCTTCATGATATTCAAAGCGTCGCCAATAGTGTTATCGGGATGCAGAGTTATAGGGTCTCTTATCATACCACTCTCTGATCGCTTCACTTTATCAACTTCTTCGGATTGAGCCTCAATGCTCATATTTTTGTGAAGAATACCAATTCCACCTTCCCGGGCAATAGCAATTGCCATTGCTGATTCGGTAACAGTATCCATTGCGGCAGATATAAATGGAATGTTAAGTTTAATTTCAGGTGTTAAATATGTTGAAATATCGACATCCCTTGGCAAAATAGCCGATTTTGCAGGGACCAAAAGTACATCGTCAAATGTAAGCGCTTCTTTAATTGAGTCCATCAAATATATTTTTTTAGTTGTGATTTATTCAAAAGCCGATATTCCAGTTATATCCTCACCAATTATCAGAGTATGCATTTCATGCGTACCTTCATAAGTTTTTACCGATTCCAAATTGGCTAAATGCCGCATAACCGGATACTCATCTAAAATGCCATTTGCTCCGAGTATCTCACGGGCAAGCTTTGCTATATCAGATGCTTTGTCACAATTATTTCTTTTAGCCATTGAAACGTGAGTGTGCTTCAACGTACCGCTATCTTTCATTCTTCCAAGCTGAAGATTCATAAGCTGAGCTTTGGAAATTTCTGTTACCATATATACCAATTTTTCTTGTGTCATCTGAAAGGACGCTATTGGTTTTCCAAATTGAATTCTTGATTTAGCGTAATTCAAAGCTGCATCGTAACACGCCATCATAGAACCAACGACTCCCCATGCTATACCATATCTTGCTTGATTGAGGCACATAAGTGCATTTTTCAATCCTTCTGTTTTAGGTAACAAATTCTTTTCAGGGATAAAAACATTATCAAATACAAGTTCAGAGGTTACAGAGGCTCGAAGAGAATGTTTGCCTTTCATCTCCGGAGCAGTAAATCCTTTCATTCCTTTTTCAACTAGAAATCCTCTAACGGTGCCGTTTAGTTTAGCCCATACAACTGCGACATCTGAGATTGTTCCGTTAGTAATCCACATTTTGGCACCATTAAGAATATATCCGTCTTGCACTTTTTGAGCTTTAGTAATCATTCCACCAGGATTGGAACCAAAATCAGGCTCAGTTAAACCAAAACATCCTACTTTTTTTCCCTGAGCAAGAAGCGGAAGCCAATAATCTTTCTGTTCTTCGGATCCAAAAGCATAGATAGGATACATTACAAGAGAGCTTTGAACCGAAACAAAACTTCTCACCCCGCTATCCCCTCTTTCAAGTTCTTGCATTATCAAGCCGTAAGATACATTGTTCAACTCTGCGCAGGAATATTTTTGAGGAAGAGTAACTCCAAATAGGCCCAATTCTGCCATTTTTGCAATAAGCTGATCTGGAAATTTCGCATCTCGATTATATTTTTCAATAATCGGAATAATTTCAGTTGAAACAAATTCACGCACGGAATCGCGAATCATTCTTTCATCTTCAGAAAGAATAGATTCTACATTAAAATAGTCAACTCCAACAAATTTTTGCATGCGATTTAAAGAATGTTTATCTATTAATTGTAAAACAAATTTACTCTAATGACAGTAATCAAGCAACAAAATGAAAATTAATAAAATAAAAATCTTGAGATTTATATTAGTATAATGAAAATTATTTGAGGAATTTTTAATTCAAATCGGGAAGTATTATCTTTGCAGTAATTATTGTTCCATGAAATTTTTAAGCATTGGAGAGGTGGGTGAGTGGCTGAAACCAACGGTTTGCTAAACCGTCGTAGGGGTTAAACTCTACCGCGAGTTCGAATCTCGCCCTCTCCGCAAAAAAATGTTTGCCTTAGATAAGGGAATCACAGGTCCACTTACCAGTATCAAAATTTTGCCCACGTAATCTCTATTTAATATTTTTTTGACTTTATACTTTCTTTTTTGTTGATAAATCGCACTTTCTTATGAGTACAACCTACAATGATTCATCTTATCATTGTCTGAAGTGTAAAGTTTAACTTATGCATTGGTAGAAACATACGGAATGGGGTATTATATCGCGTAATTAATCCGATAAATCATTAAATTTGAGTAATAAGAAGAATATTGAGGTCAGTATTCTACGGCTTGCTGATAACAATTACTATTAATTAAATCAATTTTCAGAAGAAAAAAAAATCAAATGCTTTATTTAGAAAGACTATTGAATCTCAAAAAAAAGATAACGGTCATAACCGGAGGAAGCGGAATACTCGGTGGTGAAATAGCAAAAGGCTTTTTACTTGCCGGATCAAAAGTTATACTCTTGGAAAGAAATAATGAAAAGCTCAATCGTAAAGTAGCAGCTTTAAAGAAAGCCAGCAAAAATGTTTCCGGCCTGGTTTGTAATGTGCTTAATGAAGAAAACCTTAATGCAGTCAACGAGAAAATTATTAAACAATTTGGAAGGATAGATGTTTTAATAAATGCGGCAGGTGGACAAATACCAGGAACAACATTAAAAGTAAACCAAAGCGTTTTTAAGCTTGGTATAGCTAATTTTGACAAAGTAATGGAGCTTAATCTGACTGGCACTGTTTTACCGACTTTTATTTTTGGTAAAACCATCGCACAACAGAGGAGCGGCTCAATAATTAACATTTCATCGATGGCCTCGCTAAGGACAATAACGCGAGTTGTAGGTTACTCTGCCGCAAAAGCTGCAGTCGATAATTTTACTAAATGGATGGCTGTTGAAATGGCATTGAAATTCGGGGATGGAATTAGGGTTAATGCAATTGCTCCTGGTTTTTTTATCTCGGATCAATACAGAAATATTTTGATTAATGAAAAGGGGAATTTTACTGCGAGGGCAAAATCTATTATTAAACAAACCCCATTTAAAAGATTCGGAAAACCCGAAGAGTTAGTAGGCACTGCCCTTTTTCTAGCAAGTGATGCATCTAAATTTATCACGGGAATAGTAATTCCTGTTGATGGAGGATTCAGTGTGTTCAGCGGTGTTTAATAGCATATTTTTTTTACTATTAATAAGCACATCTCGGATTATCAATGGCATTTGAGCAAACCTGGCGATGGTTCGGACCAAATGACCCGATCACATTAAAAGAAATAAAACAAACCGGTGCTGTAGGAATAGTCACTGCATTACATCATCTTCCGATTGGAGATGCATGGTCAGTTGATGAAATCCTGAAAAGGAAACAGACAATAGAAGCTGCAGACTTTAGTTGGTCAGTAGTTGAGAGCATCCCAGTTCATGAAGATATAAAAAAACGTAAAGGCAATTATCAGAAGTATATTGAGAATTATAAAGCATCAATTCATAATCTTGGTAAGTGTGGCATAGATACAATTTGCTATAATTTCATGCCCATTCTCGATTGGTTACGAACCAATCTAAGAGTATTAGTTAAAGATGGGGCAATTACAACAAGGTTTGAAACAAAAGTATTTGCTGCTTTTGACATTTTTGTTTTGAAGCGAAAAGATGCTGAGAAAGATTATACGGAAGAACAAATATTTGAAGCAAAAAAATATTTTCGATCAATTGATCAAAGTCAAAAGGAAACACTCCAGCAAACTGTACTCTTTGGGTTACCCGGTTCTATGGAAGCTTATACTTTAGATAAATTCAAATTAGCTTTATACGAATACAGAGACATTGACGATAAGACACTTCGCGAGAATTTGTTCTACTTTATCAAGGAAATTACTCCGGTTGCTGAAGAAGCTGGAGTTTTAATGGGAATTCATCCAGACGATCCGCCTTGGCCTGTTCTCGGATTGCCGAGGGTTGTTGGAAATAGAGGGGATATTCAACAAATATTAAACGTTGTTGATTCACCCTCGAATGGAATAACTTTTTGTACGGGTCCATTCGGTGCGAGTTATAAAAATAATGTCATGGAAATAGCAGACTCATTTTCACATCGTATTAACTTTTTGCATCTTCGAAACCTAACTAGAAATGCAAATGGAGATTTTATGGAATCATATCATTTAGATGGTGACATTGATATG
>JBGSOQ010000375.1:0-3396 GCA_041739035.1 Ignavibacteriaceae bacterium
TGCAAAGTTCTTTACTTGATATAGAGATGGTGAAGAAAATGTCTGATAGGAATCAATTATGTGTATGTCAACCCTGGGCTTTAGAAATTTTTCTAAATATATCTGAGGTTCTCTGAGCCATTTATTCCATTCAAATTGTTCTGGGTTGCCTACATTTGTTATTGCATGAGCAACCGACTTTCGAATTTTTTTGTACATGTAATCTATTCATTGGTTTTCTGCAAATGAACTTGTTCACAAGCAGCTCTGAGTCTGCTGAAAGGTTCTATCAAGTTTCTTTGTTCAGAAATCGAGTTTAATAAATCTCTAATTTGTGGTAGTTCAGTCTCGTATTTTGGGGAAGATTGAATCTGGATTTTTTGACCACTCGCTTTGTTAGATTTAAGTTCTTCTGGTTTTGTTAAGGTTGTTGATTGATTTTCATCCTGAGGAAAAATATGTATAACTCTTATTCCCTGCTTATTATTTACACCAAGAAAAGAGGGATCTGTTACTAAAATTAAATCCAGTTCCTCACTAAGAGCACTTATCAAAGGTAATGCAATAAGTTCAACTAACACATGTTCCATCAAAACATCGCCATAAAGCGTTTTTTGAAAATTGGTGGTTTTTATTGGGGCAGTCACTCTGAACTCTAAAGGTTTTGTTTCACCGTCTGTTACTAAAATAGCACCCATAATACCGCTAGATTCATCTAAGACTAGACTTTCCAAAAATCCAATTTTTGCAAGATTCATTAAAAACTCCCTAAAATTAAGTGTGACCTATTACTGATTTTCGTGATTCTGATGATTCTTCGAGATCATCTGAATTATTGTTAGTATTAGTTAGTTACTAAACAGATATTTTACCTTTATTTACCACAATTTATATGCCGATTGAATTAATCTGAGAAATTGGCATTTCATGCATTTTTCTAATTCTTTCCTTGAAAATCATACATAATTTTTGCCGTGGGCAAGTAATTGGCGCTCTATCAAGTGCATGCTAAGCAACGGTGCGGAAACTGAATCAAGAATTATTCACAGTCATCCCGCTTTCTTTGTTATTCATTCTTTCCCAGTTATTGTTTTTCAGTATCAAATTAGCCGAAAAAGAAAGATTTAACGCAAAAATTTATTTGTATGCTTTTTGCTTATATATTTCTAAATTATTCGTTGAAAATCAATTCTTTCAGGAATAAACGAGATTTTGTTTTTGGATCTATGAAAATATTTGGATTTTGCTTGAATAACGTTTACAAAATTTTAATCGTAGTCTTTCTGCCCATTTTTTTTATAAACCCGCAGAAAGAAAGTAAACTACAGACACACAATTTCTCTGCCAGTACCATAATTTCAGGTGATGGCATTTTTACTTTAGGAAGCACTGATTTTACTAACGGCAAAATTGGTGTCGGTGCCGGTGTTATGGTAGAATATTTCATTGCCACCAAATCCCCATCAATTTTTGGGTTCGGACTTCACTTTGGCGGTCAAACGATCAGAGGTGAAGATAAATTTAGAGATCCCGTAGAATTTATGACAGATATGTACTTTTTGGGAGGCGGCTTAACATATGGTTATACATTTGATAATCAGTTTTTCCCTTACTTGTTTGCAGGGGTTTCAAATTTGTGGTTTAGTCCGAAGGACAAAAATGGTAAAAGATTAATTAACAATAACCTCGATGCCTATTCAAGATCCACGACAGCGTTTGATGCAGAAATTGGTTCGCGTATAATCTTGCAGGATAGATTAAGCATGTTTTTCGGAGTTGGTGCTCATTTTGTGCAAACTGATAATTTGGACGATATAACTGAAGGGGATAAAAATGATTTTTATTATTCTGGAAGAATAGGGATTTCTTTTACGTTATTTGGTAAAACGGATTCTGACGGTGATGGTATTTGGGATTCCGATGATATGTGTCCCTCCAATCCCGAAGATTTTGATGGATTCCAGGATGAAGATGGTTGTCCTGATTATGACAATGATAAAGATAAAATACCTGATGAATTAGATAAATGTCCTAATGATCCCGAAGATTATGATGGTTTTCAGGATGAAGATGGATGCCCGGATTTAGACAATGATAACGATGGAATTCCGGATAGCAGTGATAAGTGTCCTAATCAACCAGAAAACATAAATGGATTTGAAGATGAAGATGGATGCCCCGACATTTTAAACAATGTACAACAATTATTGGATAATGATAAGGATGGCATTCCTAATTATTTGGACAAATGTCCTGACCAACCAGAAACATTTAATGGATATCAAGATGACGACGGATGCCCCGATTCGGGTGCAGTAGTTGACACTGTTTCTGTGCTTGATACTGTTTCAGTGAAAGAAATCATTCTTGAGGGAAGTATTTTGTTTGATTGGCGCAGTCCCTTAATCAAATCAACTGCTTCCGAGGATCTTAATAAAGCTGCCGAATTTTTGATGATCGATCCTTTTATAAAGTGGTCTGTAGAAAGTTATACAGATAATAGCGGTGATCTTGATTCACTTAAATCTCTTTCCAAGCAAAGGGCGGTTAATGTCGTCAAGTATTTGATCGACACAGGATTACCCTCCTTTATGTTCAAAATTTATGGGAAGGGAAGTGAGTCACCAATCGCGGACAATAAAACCCTGGAAGGGCGATTGAAGAATAATCGAGTTGTTATAAAGAGAATAGAATAGCTAAGAGAATATTCTTATTTATTTCATTAAAGTCATCAGTTTACTGATGACTTTTTTATTTGTGTTAAGACTGTAAATATAGATCCCGCTTGAAAGGTTATTTGCTTTAAAAATAAATTCATGAAATCCTTTCGTTTGCTCCTCCCCAATTAAAGTGAGTATTTTTTCCCCTACCAGATTATATATGCTTAAATAAACATAATCATTATCATTTAAGTAATAGCTGATTTTTGTTTCCGGATTAAATGGATTGGGATAATTCTGAAATAAATTTAATTGGTTTTCCAGAGGCATATCATTCTCTACTACCACCAATGCATCTGCATTAATTACCCGCCCTGCTGAAACTGTAACAATCCGTCTGTAATTGCCATTCAAGGCTGTAATTGTGTAGGTGCCTGGCTTAACATCCCCAATTACATAATTCTCTCCGTAAATGTCGTCACTTTGAATTGCTGGGTCACTGAAATTATAACTTAGTGAATAGGCAAATGTAGAATAAGGAGGACGAGGTTTGGGATCGGGGAATATATCAACACGAGTATTGTCCGGGGCATTATCTACATTTCCAAAAATAGCCCCCATTCCCGAAATCGCTGCCCATAACTCGGGATTGCGTCGGGTTCTAGATGCAGAAGGAGATTGTGTCCCTTGTCTTATTTCAAAGTGCAAATGCGGACCTGTGGAATTACCGGTATTTCCCGAAATGCCTATTGGCATG
>JBGSOQ010000398.1:0-21873 GCA_041739035.1 Ignavibacteriaceae bacterium
TAATAATTATCTTGAAAATTTGCAGGGCGACGAATTCAGAGCTGCTATCAGCCTGGTAAACGGAGTGCCCAATTCGCCAGCTAATCGTTACAAACAAGTAAAAAAGGCAAAGATTGGTTATAACACCATCGTGAACTGTAAACAGCCTTTCGCAATTGGAACCGGGAAAGATACCGAAAAATCATTGCCGCCAGAAAGTTCTTTAATTATTAATAATCTGGTAATTACAAACTCGAAACAAAAAGTGGTCACAGCATTTGATGTAACTGATGGTGTTATTTGGCAAGGAAACATTACTTCAGGAAAAAACATCGGACTTCCTGATGCTTCCGGATTTCAAATTCAGGATATTCAGGTATTTCGTTCAGACGAACTTATTCGTCCTGTATCAGAAACAATAAAAACCAAGGCCATTCCGGGTTCCTTCGATTTTGTTAATACTGATATTGATGGTCAAAATCGTAATATTTCAAGCAAAATGGTTGGATGTGATGAACCTTCAAATGGTCCAATAACAATCAAACCATTATCAAAGAGTGATGTTGGGGCAGATTATTCAGGAACTGAAATAAATAACAAATAATGGTAGAATTTCGAATTAATAGGCTTATTAAATTTTAGTCCTTTTTTTTCAAGTTCCATTGTGGGCAACAAGAAAAAGCCTTTGTCATAATCACTCAGAAATAACTGGCTATTAATTTGGCCAATACGACTAATGAAAACAAGAAGGTCATTTATTAAATCAGTTTCAGCTGTATCTGCCGGCGTAGCGCTTTCAGGTAATAAATTATCTGGCAATATTTTATTTGCGGATGGAGCTGTACAATCAAATCGTAAAATTCACGTTTTTTCGAAACACTTTCATTGGCTGAATTATGCTGAAATGGCAAAAACTGTCAAAGAAATTGGGTTCGACGGAATTGACCTGACAGTTCGGCCTCAGGGACATGTTTTACCCGAACGGGTGAAAGAAGATTTAGCCAAAGCAGTTAAGGAAATACGCGGGCAAGGATTGATTATTGACCGGATGACTACCGGAATTCTTGAACCGGATGACCCGTATACCCTTCAAATTCTGCAAAAGGCAGTAGAATTGGGAATAAAGAATTACCGGATGGGATGGTATGAATACGATCCGGTAATTTCAATCAAAGAAAATTTACACCTGTTAAATCAAAAGCTGGTAAAACTTGCAGCTTTAAATAAAATGTTTGGCATTCGGGGAGCCTATCAGAACCATGCCGGTGAAACTGTTGGTGGAGCGGTCTGGGACATGGACATTATGCTCTCCGGAATTGATCCGGAATTACTGGGCATTCGTTACGACATTCGTCATGCCACTGTTTCCGGTGGACCTTCCTGGCCAGTTGGCCTGAGATATAGTGCAGAAAAAATTAACAGTCTGGATCTGAAAGATTTTATTTGGGAAAAACTTGATGAAACATGGCAGCCTGTAACTGTTCCGATTGGTGAGGGTATGGTTGATTTTAAACGATACTTACAAATCATTCATGAACAAAAAATCGTGGGTGATTTTACAATGCATTTCGAGTACAAATTGGGTGGAGCCGATCTTGGCGCCTCCAAACTTACTGTTTCCCCGGAAGTTGTAATATCGGCGATGAAACGCGATCTCGCTATCTTTAAAAGTTGGCTATAAAATTACAACATAATAAATTTTCGATAATGAAACGATTAAGAAACAAATACCTGAGCCGAAACTTTCTACTGGCAACTTTGGCGTTGTTTAGTCTGATTTCTTGTCATTCAGCAAGTAGTCTAAAAGTAAAAGATGTAAAAGAACTGAATGAAGCGCTGGAGGTGGTCAAGCCAGGAGGAAAAATCATTCTGGCTAATGGTATTTGGAAAGATGCAGAACTGCTTCTGAATGCTAAAGGCACTGAAGAAGCTCCCATCGAAATCACTGCTGAAGAAAAAGGGAAAGTGTTTATAGAAGGATTGTCCAATCTTCGGATTTCCGGTGAATACCTGATTGTTTCGGGTTTGGTCTTTCGCAATGGATATACTCCAACAGGCGAAGCAATCAGCTTTCGCGAAAAAGAAGGTGTGTATGCTAATCATTGCCGGTTAACCGAATGTGTGATGGATAATTTTAACAATCCGGAACGTTTCGAAACAGAGCTATGGGTGGCGATTTATGGTAAAAATAACCGCGTCGATCATTGTTATCTGGTTGATAAACGCAGCCAGGGAGTGACTATGGCGGTGCGTTTGGTCGATAAGGCCTGCCAGGAAAACAACCACCAGATCGACCACAACTATTTTGGGTTCCGCGAAAATCTGGGTTCCAATGGTGGCGAAACACTGCGTCTGGGAACCAGTCCGTATTCTCTTTCAACTTCAGGAACAATTGTTGAAGCAAACTATTTTGAACATTGCGACGGAGAGCACGAAACAATATCGAACAAAAGCTGCGGAAATATTTTCCGTAACAATACTTTTTGGGAATGCCGCGGCACCCTGACCTACCGGCATGGCCATGATAATTTGGCCGAAGGCAATTTCTTTTTCGGCAACGGGAAAAGTAATATTGGCGGAATCCGCATCATTAACGAACGAAACAAAGCCATCAATAATTATTTCTATAAGTTGACAGGCTATCGTTTTCGCGGCGCTTTGGTCATTATGAATGGGGTGCCCAATTCGCCAATCAACCGTTACAATCAGGTTGTAGGTGGCGTTTTTAGTAACAATACCTTTATAGACTGTGATTATTTTCAGCTTTGCGCAGGTAGCGATGCCGAACGTACAGCCACACCCGTAGATACTAAAATCGAAAATAATATTTTTTATCATTCCAACGCAAAAGAGATTTTTACTGCTTACGACGATATCAGCGGTATTTCCTGGGAAAATAATTACCTGAATGTTAGCGTGAAGCCAATTGTTGATAAGGGAATTAGTCTGGTCGAAATGAAGCTGGTCAAAAACGAATACGGAGTTGAGGAAGTTGAAAGTCTGTCCATTCAAAATGCAGGATGTAATTTGACGAAACCAACAGCCACTGCCGAAAATTCAGGTGTAAGCTGGTATCCGCTTAAATCAAATGAAATAACTTTTGGCACAGGCAAACAAACCGAAGTTGAACCAGGCGAAAACACCCTGGTTGATGCAGTTAACAACTCAAACTCAGGAGATATTCTGATTTTAAAGTCCGGCGAATACCTGAACAGCAAAAATATCTTTATCAAACATGCCGTAACCATTAAGGCGGCACCCGAAGCAAAACCACTGATTCTGACCGAAAAAAACAGCATGTTCTCCATCGAAAATGAAGGCGCCCTGAAACTTTCAGGAGTGGAAATAAGCGGCAAAACATCGCCCGACATGGCTGGAAACAGCATTGTTACCACCAGCAAATATTCGATGAACCGCAATTATAAACTGATTGTTGAGAATTGTACAGTAAAAGACCTGGATGTCAATTATAGCTTCGATTTCCTGAAAGTTTACAAGAATACCATGGCTGATTCGATCCTGATCCGCAACTGCGAATTCAGCAATATCGATGGAAATGTCATGGAACTCAACAAAGAATACGAAGACCTTGGAATATACAATGCTGAAGATGTTGTGATCGACCATTCAACTTTTTCGAATGTCAGGAACTCTGTGTTGACCATTTATCGAGGTGGAACAGATGAAAGTACATTCGGGCCAACGGTTAATATTTCTGATATTTTAATGAAAAATTGCGGGAATGGGAACCGTAACAAAGGCGGAAACTCGATTTACCTTCATGGTGTACAGTTGACCAAAGTAACCAATTTAAACATGATCGATTGTGCTGATTTCAGACTTTTCCTCTCAAATGGTGAGCCTGTAACACGAATCGAAAAGTTGAATATTTATCCCAAAGCGGAAATTGTTTCGAACAGCAAAGATTATGAAATCGCCGGGTTGACCTGTCAACCTGAAAACAAATAATCATGAAGCGCTCTTTTTTTTCACTATTCATCCTGTTTCTTTTCGGAGCCTTTGCAGTCGATGCATGTGAAAATAAGCCTGTTGCAGTAAAAGATCATCCCTGTTTAATTTTGCAAAAATCTTCCATGCCGGCTTTGAAAGAAGGAAATTATAAGCTAAACATAAACTAAAAATATCAGAAAATGGCAAGCAAAAATTTTTTGAAAGATGGAGAAATGGATTGGGAAGACCTGGGTGGAGGAGTGCAACGCAAGATTCTAGGCTTCGACAACCAAATTATGATGGTGAAAGTGAAGTTCGAAAAGGGGTCTGTAGGTTCAGCACACCAACATTTTCATACACAGGCCACTTATTGCGCGAGCGGTAAGTTCGAGTTTACGATCGATGGTGAAAAGTCGATTGTAAATGGCGGCGACGGGGTTTATATTAAGTTCAACCTCATTCATGCAGCACTTTGTCTGAAAACCGGTATTTTAATCGATGTTTTCAGTCCGGTTCGTGAAGATTTTCTGGACGGCAGTGCAGTTTCTTATTTTGGAAAGAAATAAGAAATATTCATGAGATAATAAGAAGACTGTTTTAAATCGGGTCATTTTGTTTTTCGGCTTTCAATTTAAATTTTAAACAGTTTGAAGAATTATTTTTTTTATTAAAAATATAATGTATATTTGGTTGACCAATTTGGTGTACCAATTTGGTGTACCAATTTAAAGACAACTAACTTAACGTGTACTATTCAAAAAACTAAAACTCTATGAAAAAAATCAAGCTGGTTCTTGCTGCGCTATTGATTTTCAATATTGCAGTACTCGCCCAAAACACCACTCTAACCGGTACAGTTGTTTCTACAACAGACAACATGGTACTTCCAGGTGTAACCGTTATGGTAGTGAATACCATTAGAGGTACCACAACAGATTTAGATGGAAATTTTAAAATTGATGTAAAGAATGGTGACAAAATTCAATTTTCCTTTATTGGATTTGTTGCCCAAACTGTGACCTATAATGGTCAAAAAAACATAAACATTTCACTGGTTGAAGATGTAGCTGGATTAGGCGAAATTGTGGTTGTAGGTTATGGCTCTTTGAAAAAAGATAATGTGACCGGTGCCGTTTCTAAGTATAAAACAGAAGCATTGAATGATTTGCCTGTTTCAAGGTTAGATCTAGCTTTACAAGGAAGAATTGCCGGGGTTAATGTTCAAAACACGTCTTCTGAGGCAGGATCTGATCTTACAATCCAAATTAGAGGTATAGCATCTATTTCTGCAAATGCACAACCTTTAGTTGTGGTTGATGGTCAACCAATACAAGATGGTTTATCATCATTGAACATTGCAGATATACAGGATGTAACGGTTCTTAAAGATGCGGCTTCTGCTGCTATTTATGGTTCCAGGGGCGCTAATGGTGTTATCCTGGTTACTACTAAATCTGGTGGAGAATCTAACACTAAGTATTCTTTTACTTATTCATATGGACTTAAAAGTGCTTATGAAAAATGGGATGTAGCGACTATAACAGACTATATTCATCAAGGTTTAAATGAAGATATCTTAAGAGTAGCGGATGGAATAATAACAAGTCCGGTAAACACTAACAGAAGAGCTGCATACTATATTGAAAATTTTTTGAGTGATGGTCCAACTGATTATCAGGACGAATTTTTACGTACAGGTCAGGTGCAGAATGTGCAGTTAAATGCTTCAGGAGGCACTAAAGGTTTTAGATATTATGTATCCGGAGGTTTTAATGGTGAAGAAGGTTTGACATTGAAAAGTGATTACAACAAATTAAATTTCAGAGCTAAATTGGATGTCGATTTAAGCAAAAGAATTAAGTTGGATATTAACATAAATCCTTCGTATGCAAAAACCCAAAGACCCTCTATTTCCGATCTTAATAATTTTTTGAGAGGTCAAAGCTGGATACCTACCAGGTTGAATCAAAAAACAGTAGATTTTATACTAAATCAGCCTTTAGCAGCTACTAATACTTATTATAACAAAGCTGATGTGTATGTTGGTGCTTTCGCCCATGCACAGTTTTTTAGAAACATTGATGTACCTGCTTTTGATTATTTTGGTCCTTTAAATGATGGAGCTGTAACAACTTCAGCCGCAATGACCAATATGTCACCCTGGACTACCAGTGCTTCAAATCCCTTGTTTTCCGTATTAGCTTCTGATGATAATCAAGAAGATTATAGAATACAATCAAACCTGGGTTTATCAATTAATTTGGCTGAAGGTTTAGATTTCAGAACAACATTGTCTTACTATTCCAAGTTTTCAAACAGATTGAAATTTACTGGATCCAGAGCTGGATTATATGGCTCAGCCGATGTAACAAACGCAAACGCTGCTGCATATTCTAAAGACACTTATGTTGATTTGTTAACTGAGAATTTATTGACCTACAAAAAATCTTTTAACGGTGTACATAACCTTGATCTTACTGCTTTATACTCTGCTCAAAATACTTCTGTTTCAGAAAGTGATATATCTGCAGCCTATTTCCCAAATGATGATATCAGGACTTTAAATGCAGGACGATCAGATAGTTATTTTTCAACGGGTACAACTAACAAGGTAGGTTTGATATCGTACATGGCGAGAGTTATGTATTCATATGATAATAAATATGATTTTTCAGCTAGCATAAGAACTGACGGAAGTTCACTATTTAAAAATGATAAATGGGCTGTTTTTCCGGCAGTTTCTGTAGGTTGGAATATAGCTAAAGAGAATTTTATTGGTAATAATCTATCATGGCTCTCTAAATTAAAGTTAAGAGCTAGTTATGGAGCTACAGGTAATAATAGAGTCGAGACTATCAGTGGATTAATTAATTCTTATAATCCAGGATATAATATATTTGACTATGCATCTTATTTAACTGGAACAGGTAGTGGTACAGTGAGTTCAGGATTGGCTCTGCCAAATGTTTTTCCAAACGAAGACTTAACCTGGGAAACTACCTATCAAACAAACCTCGGACTTGATTTATCTGTGTTAAGTAATAAATTCAATCTTTCTGTTGACGTATATAATTCTGATACCAAAGATTTATTGTTACTTGAAAGCACCAGAGCATTTAGTGGTGCCCCACAATCATGGATTAACGTAGGTAGCTTAAATAATAAAGGTCTTGAGATTGAATTATCAACAACCAATATCAGTAATAAAAAAATCACATGGTTGACAGCGGCTAACTTTTCAAAAAATGTTAATGAATTAAAAGATTTTGGTTCTTTATCAAGTGTCATTAATATAAATTCAGCTGCTTTACTTGATTTGGGTACATCTTCATTTAG
Organism: Ignavibacteriaceae bacterium; assembly: GCA_041739035.1. Classification (GTDB taxonomy): domain Bacteria; phylum Bacteroidota; class Ignavibacteria; order Ignavibacteriales; family Ignavibacteriaceae; genus XYD12-FULL-36-8. The sequence continues at coordinate 7,267 of JBGSOQ010000398.1, forward strand.
TGACTATTACATTACGGAAGTTGGTAGACCACTTACTCAATTGTTTGGATATAAAACAGATGGTGTATGGTTATCACAAGCCGATATTGACGCTGCTGTTGCTGGAGGACTTAAAAATACAGTTGGTTCATTAACACCCGGCGCTTTAAAAATAGTTGATTTAAATGGCGATAATTATATCAACGAATCGGATCGTACAGTTATTGGCGACCCTTATCCGGATTTTACCTGGGGTATCACAAATGTTTTCAAAATTTACGAAGTAGAATTAAGTTTCTCGTTACAAGGAGTCCAGGGAATAGATGTTTACAACGGTGAAACAATTTCTAATGAAGCTAAACAGTATGTAAATAATTTCAGTAGTAATCATTATATAAGTCCGACAAATCCTGGAGATGGAAAAACTCCTTTTGAGTTAAACGGGAACATTAAATGGCAATTAACTGATTTTGGAGTAGAAGACGGTTCTTATTGGAAATTAAACGATGTTACTATTGCTTATGCTTTAGATAAAGATATTGTTAAAAAACTTGGTTTAAGTAACCTTAGAATATATTTTACTGCTCAGAATCTTTATTATCACTTTGCAGAGGGATACAGAGGTATCAATCCTGAAGCAAGAAATACTAAAGGTACAAATCCTTTAACTACTGGTTTTATTCAATATCAAAGTTATGCTATACCAAAAACTATAATAGCTGGTTTAGAAATTAACTTTTAATTTAACCTTATAATTATTTAATTATGAAAAAAATAATTTTTTCTTTATTAATATTGATGTATGTATTGTCAAGCTGCACTGATATACTCGATGTTGAACCTACGTCGTATATTCAATATCCAAGTACGGGCTCTTTCAGTTTGTCTGAAGCTACTTCATTAGCAGTTGGGTGCTATGCATCTATGCAGGATCCTATTCTTTATGAGTGGGCACTTACGGAAACTATTTCTGATAACGCTTTTAACAGTTTTACCGGCACTACTGATTTACGGAGATTGGCTGCAATTGATTTTGATACTTTTGACTGGCAGGCTAATGATTTAAATTATCTATATCCTTATTGGGCTACTACTTATACAAGCATCCGAAATGCCAATGTATTATTAAACGGAATAGGTTATGTTTATGATGGTGCATCAGGTAGTTTAACTTTTTCACAAAAAGAAGTAGTAGAGGCTAGTGCCAAACCTTTAGCTGCCGAAGCTTGTTTTATCAGAGCTTATAATTATTTTAATTTGGTCAGATTGTTTGGCGAAGTACCATTAATAACTATAAACTTCCTTGATCCCAGAGAAGCCTATTCCATTGGTAAATCATCAGTTGCAGATGTTTATAAACTTATAATCGCTGATTTGAGATTTGCCTCAACTTATGGACTTTCTACTGCTTATTCTTCATCTTCAGCTAATTTGGGTAAAGCAACAAAATGGGCTGCAGAAGCCTTATTGGCCAAGGTATATCTTACTTTAGGTCAAAAATCAGATGCGTTACCACTGCTTACAGATGTAATTGCCAATAGTGGACATGCTCTTTATACTTCAGGTTCAGGTACAAGTTACAGTTCTTCAGCTGTTCAAAAAGTTTTTTCTACATCAAATGAAATGAATTCTGAGATTGTGTTTGCAATTCGTTATGGATCTGGTTCTAACCAGGCTGTTGGTAATGCCTGGCAAGAATTATGGCAAACTCGTAGTTCCCCACTCCCAAGGGGTGATAATGGTGTAGCTCCATCACTGTATAGCGTATTTAATTCTTCTGATGCCAGAAGAACTAGTTCAATACGCGTAAATACAGGGTTTATTCCAACCAGATATGAGTTGGAGAAATTTTTCGGCTCTGTTTCATTAACTGGAACCGGATTGCGTGATTGGCCAGTAATCAGATATGCTGATGTTTTATTAATGTATGCTGAAGCTGCTGGTAAAGACGATGCAAATACGTTAACTTACATGAATCAAGTTCGTCAAAGAAGTTGGTCAACTGCAATTGCCGCTTCGGCAATTCTTACTGATGATGACTTTGAATCTGTATTATTAAATGAAAGACGTTTAGAATTTGTTGGTGAAAATCAAAGATGGTTTGACTTATTACGTTTTTCTGCAAATTCTGTAAGTGGAGCAATCAATGTAAAAACTATCTTAAAAGACTACTTTACTAATGCATATGCTTTGTATTATGAATTAGACTTAGAAATACCTTTGGCAACTTTTCATGCTAATATTGATAATTCAACCTTATTATTGCCAACACCATCATCTGAAGGTTTATAAAATTTATGTATTCAGTTAGCTGATTTTAAAAGCTGCCCGATCGGGCAGCTTTTAAATTGGTTGACCCGTCCAGAAATATGTATATACAGATCAATAAGTATATGTATAAAAATGACAGAGTTACCAGGCGTTACAGTGAACCCTTCTAATTGAAAATATTATCTACATAGATAGTTATCCATAATTAATTTGAATTTACAACTCAAATTTAATAATAAATCTTTACGACATGAACACACTTCTTAAACTACGTTTCCACTACCTTTTTCTGTCTTTCGCATTGATGCTATTTACGGCACTCGCTTTCGCCCAAGACAGAAAACCCAATGCCACGCCATCTTTGCTGGTTGGTCAAGGTGATCAGCTCCCGCGAGTAAAAGCAGGACTTGCTGCAGGCAATCCTGATTTAGTTGCAGCCTTGAAAGAAATCGTCAAAGACGCCGATGCCGCGCTTGAGAAACCAATCGTCAACGTGGTTGACGAGGGTGCCATGCCACCGAGCGGCGACCCTCACGACTACTTTAGCTATAGTACCTATTGGTGGCCAGATCCTAAAAATCCAGATGGTCCCTACATTTGGCGTGACGGGGTGACTAACCCCGATCGGTATACCTCCGATGTTACACCGCTTGAAGCGATGCGTGATGCAATCAGTTCACTTGTTCCTGCTTGGTATTTCACCGGTGATGAACGCTACGCGGAACGTGCAGTGCAGCAACTTCGCGCCTGGTATATGGATCCTGCAACGAGGATGAACCCCAATATGCGTTTCGGTCAGAAGCGCCGTGGTCACGACTATAACAGCCATTCCGGCATTCTTGAAGCATTGCGTATGGAGTGGGTTGTCGATTGCGCGATTCTGCTGGAGGAATTCCCGGGCTGGACAAAAAAGGACGAAAACGACTTGCGTCGTTGGTTTGGCGATTACGCGATCTGGATGGCGGAAAGCTTTGAAGGTCGCGAGGAGGCTATGCAACCGAACAATCATGGCGCTTGGTACAATTACCAGCTCGTTCTCTATTCACTCTATGGCAAAAAACCTGAGCTTGCAAGTGCTGCTCTCAAACTAATGCCAGCACGCATTTTTGGACAGGTATTCATGGATGGGCGCCAACCGCAGGAACTCATCCGCACAAATGCGCTGAGCTACAGCATATACGGTATCCGAGGACTCACGGGTGTTGCCCGCCTTGGTCGTCATCTAGACTTCGATCTGTTTGCCTTTCGCAGCACTGAAGGTCGCAGCATACGACTTGGAATAGACTACCTCACGCCCTTCATCCTCGGTGAAAAAGAGTGGCCTCACGGGCAACTTCGACCAGGCGGTACTGCAGGTGCTGCTGATTTATATTGGAATGCGGCGATTGGATTTCAGGAACGTGAATTAGCCGATATTCTAAAAAAATTGCCGGGCGACCGCCTGCCATCACCCATCTTGCAGTTACTCGATCCACTGCCGGAAGGCTGGTAAACCTTGGATGTCCTACAAATCTAGGCTGAGACCATTTTCGGGAAAGCACAGATTACAAAGGACCTAAACTTCTAAAGTAAATTTTTCTAAATATGTAGGTTTTAAAAAATTTACTTTAGAAGTTACAGTTTCTGATGGAAGAATGGAAGTGATATTGAATAATGAAGAATCGAAAGTTTATGATAATATTCATTCCCAAGAATGGGGTATAATCAAAAACCATTTTAAAGTTGGTAATTATCTTTAATCACATGATGAAAGCGCTTTTGATACGGGAAAGTATTACGAGTTGGAGGTTAGACATTAAACAGTCATTTATAGATCAATTTTTTGAGTTTTTGTTATTTTTACCCTCAAATATTTGGTTAACCAATTTAAAATAAGCTGTATGAATTTAGAGGTGTTATCAATAAATGACAATCAAGAATTGCAAAATACCGTAATCGATAAAATACGTGAGTTAATAAATTATAAAAATTTAGAACCTGGCGATAAGCTACCATCAGAGCGTATGTTGTCAGAAAAATTTGGAGTAAGTCGAGGGGTTGTAAGAGCTGCCATTCAAAAGTTGGAATTTTATGGTCTGTTAAGATCAATTCCACAAAGCGGAACTTTTGTTGCAAATGTTGGAGGCATTGCCATGAACGGAATTGTAGATGACATTTTAAGTTTAAAAGAATCAGGTTTTAAATCATTGGTGGAAACTAGAATTTTGTTGGAACTAGAAATTGTAGAATTTGCTTCTTTAAGAAGATCCGAAGAAGATTTAAAAAGTATCAATAGTGCTCTTAATGCTTTTTCTAAAAAAGTTTTAAATAAAGTAGACGCAGTTCAGGAAGATTTACTATTCCACCTGGCCATTGCCAAAGCAAGTAAAAACAGCTCCCTGAATACTTTTATGCTAAAAATTACACCTGAAATCATAACAAATTTTGCAAAGTATCATATTTGCGATGACGATTTAGCAATGAAAGGAATTAATGAACACTCAGCTATCTATGAAGCGATAAAAAATCAAGATCCTACTGTTGCTAAAGAAAAAATGAAAGTACATTTTAAAGCGCTATATCAGTATTGTTATAACGTTGATAACAATTAAATCAGTAGCCTATAAATAGGTACGGAGTTAATAAAGAATAAAAACTTAGATATGAAAATAAATGGATTACGATGGGTGATCATAGGTTTGATCGGTTTGGCAACCGTGATAAACTACATAGACCGAAGTACTCTAGCCATTATGTGGCCAAGTATTTCTGAAGATCTGGGGATGACCAAAAACGACTACGCCATTATCCTGAATGTGTTCATGGTGGCTTATGCTATCGGACAATTAATCTCAGGTAAGCTATTTGATAAAGTTGGAACCCGGATTGGTTATACCATCGCAATTGCACTCTGGGGAGTTTCTTCATTTATGCATTCCTTCGCACGGGGAATTTTATCGTTTAGCTTTCTCAGGGTAACTCTTGGATTGGGAGAAGCAGGCAACTGGCCTGGAGCTGTGAAAAGCAATGCCGAATGGTTTCCAATCAAAGAAAGAGCAATTGCCCAGGGAATGTTTAATGCCGGTGCATCCCTTGGTGCTGTGATCGCTCCTCCATTAATTGCCATGTTATGGGCAGCTTTTGGCTGGCGGATTACATTTATGATTGTAGGCTCATTTGGAATCCTGTGGTTGATTCCCTGGCTTATTATTAATAAAAAAGGACCGAAAGAACATCCATGGATCACGGAAAAAGAGCAGAAATATATTAATGATGGGCAACATCAGAAAGAAAAAGACAACCCAACGGCAAAAAGTCTGTCTTTAAGTCAAATCTTGTCACACCGAGAATCATGGTCCGTATTAATCTCGCGCCTGTTTCTCGAACCAATCTGGTGGCTTTTTGTAGGTTGGATGCCACTTTACCTGGCCGATGTATATGGCTTTGATGTGAAACAGATTGGATTGTTTGCCTGGGTTCCATATGTAGGTGCAGCTATAGGAAGTATTGCCGGTGGCTGGTACTCCGGAAACTTGATTTCCAAAGGGAATTCAATTGACAAAGCCAGAAAAACGGCCATAACCATTGGCGGAGTCATTATGTTTTTAGGATTGGTTGCCACAATTCTGGTTGCCGATACACCTTTGAAATTCGTCATTATTGTTGCCTTCGTTTTGTTCGGTTTTCAGTTTACAATCGGAAACATCCAAACAATGCCAAGTGATTTATTTGCCGGTAAATCGGTTGGAACACTGGCTGGAGTTGGAGGAACTGTCGGCGTTTTCGCTGTGATAATCATGAACTTCCTGGTTCCGGTAATCTCAAAAATCTCATACATTCCAATTTTTATTATGATAGCGATATTCGTGCCGCTGGGAATTGCAGCAGTTTATCTGCTGGCAAAAAAAATTGGTCCTGTTCAGGAAAAATAATCCGTAGTCAAAAATATTTTAAAAAAAATACAATATGAAATTAGAAGGAAAAGTTGCAGTTGTCACTGGCGGAGCCAGAGATATTGGACGTGAAGTTTCGTTAAGATTAGCTAAAGATGGTGCTAAAGTTGCAATCAATTATTTTGATAATGAGGCTGATGCTGATGTTACGTTGAAACTGATTCAGGATGCCGGTGGTGAAGCTATTAAGATACAGGGTGATATGACCAAAGCCGATGATGTAAAAAGACTGTTCGCTGCTGCCGCATCTGCCTTCTCCGGGAAAATCGATATAATGGTCCATGTAGTCGGTGGTCTGGTTGCTCGTCATCAAATAACTGAAATGGAAGAAAAGTTCTGGGACTTCCTTATGGAAGTAAATGCCAAGTCAGCATTCCTGGTTACACGCGAAGTAGTTCCGCACATGTCAGCAGGTGGATCAATAATATATTTCTCCTCACAGGCAGCACGGGATGGCGGTGGCCCGGGAGCATCAGCTTATGCTGCTTCCAAAGGAGCTGTTATGACCTTCGCCCGTGCCATGGCAAAAGAACTGGGACCTAAAAATATACGTGTTAATGCAGTTGCTCCCGGAATGATTGCAACTTCATTTCACGACCGGTTTACGAAAGACGAAGTGCGGAAACGTGTTGCAGAAGGGACACCTCTCAGAAGAGAGGGTAATGCTAACGAAGTGGCTGATTTGATAGCCTATCTTGCATCGGATGAATCTTCTTTCCTGACCGGGGTGAATGTTGATATTAACGGAGGCTTGTATTTCTCCTGAGTTTGACCATGTCCTTATTTGAATAAATGGGTTGGTTGGTTGATTACCATAGGTTTTGAGGTGAAAACTTCGGGAGTAATCTGCTCCCGAAGTTTCTCAAAACACAAATTCCTGACAGTTGCCAGAGATTTGTACTCACCCTGACCTTTTGAGTAAATTGTATCTTTACTTGTCAGGCTGAGCGGATAGGTAGTCAATTAAACTGGCTAGCTGTTTATCAGACACATAACCAGAATGTTTTATATGATACGGGTTAAAATCTTTATAGTAGTTTGTCTGTTCCTCCTCCTCACCGGATCAGGGTATTCTCAATCGCACCCGCGTCTGGTTCTGACTGCAAAAGGAGTCTCGGACATCAGATCAAATCTGAAGAAATCACCCCTGCTGAATCAATCTCTCCAGGAAGCTATTGCTGACGTGGACAAGGACATGGCAAACGGGATTGAAGTCCCGATACCCAAAGATATGGCAGGGGGCTATTCACATGAGCGTCATAAAAAGAACTACTTAACTCTTCAGAAAGCAGGTGTGATATTTCAGATCACAGGTGATCAGAAATATGCCGCGTTTATTCGCGATATGCTGATGCAATATGCGAAGATGTACCCTGCCCTTCCTCCACATCCGCAAACACGCTCTTATGCCAGGGGTAAAATATTCTGGCAGTGTTTAAATGATGCCAACTGGCTGGTTTACATGAGCCAGGCTTACGATTGTATTTATGACTGGCTGAAACCAGAAGAACGCAATGTTCTCGAACATGATCTATTCAAACCTTTTGCCGATTACCTGTCGGTTGGCAACCCGCAGTTCTTTAACCGTATTCATAACCATAGTACCTGGGGTATTGCAGGAGTAGGCATGATCGGCCTGGTAATGAACGACCAGGAACTAATTGACAGGGCTTTATATGGATTGAAAGAAGATAATATTGATAAGGATCAGAAAGATAATGACGGTGGCTTAATTAAAATGCCGGGGCAGACCGGTGCCGGCTTTTTTATTCAACTTGATTACCTGTTTTCTCCGGATGGCTATTATACCGAAGGAGCTTACTATCAGCGGTATGCCTTGTATCCTGTCATGCTGTTTGCCGAATCACTCGAGAATTGCCGTCCTGACCTCAGAATATTCGATTACCGCGATCATATTCTCTCCAAATCTCTCTTTGCCATTTTAAATATGACGGATTCGGAAGGGCAGTTCTTCCCGATCAACGATGCGCAGAAAGGAATGTCTTATTTATCGGGTGAGCTGGTCTCAGCCGTTGATATTGTTTACCACTTTTGTGGAAAGGACCCTGCACTTCTTTCCATTGCCAGAAAGCAAAACAGGGTGTTGCTTGATAACACTGGCTTATCAGTAGCAAAAGGCTTATCACGGGGACTGGAAAAGCCGTTCATTAAAAAATCAATTGAGTTGAAAGACGGTCCGAAAGGAGACCAGGGTGGAGTAGGAATTATCCGCACAGGCAAGCCGGCAGACGAATTATGCCTGGTGATGAAATACACTTCGCAGGGAATGGGACATGGTCATTTCGACAAGCTATCCTTTTCTATGTACGACAAAGGAAAGGAAGTGATCCAGGATTACGGCGTTGCACGGTATGTAAATATCAATCAGAAATATGGTGGCGGATATCTCCCCGAAAATAACACATGGGCGAAACAAACCATAGCGCACAACACCCTGGTTGTGAATGAAACTTCTGATTATAAGGGTGATTTCGAAACCGGGAACAAATGCCATTCCGATCCATACTTTTTTAATGTGACTGGTAAGGGTATACAGATCATGAGTGCGAAAGATACTACTGCGTATCCGGGAGTAAGTATGCACCGTACAATGGCTGTCATTGAAGATAAGGCCTTTGAAAAACCGCTGGTTATTGATATTTGCAGCGTTCAATCCGAAAAGGAAAACCAGTACGACCTCCCATACTATTTCATGGGACAGATGATGAATACTAATTTTGAATATACTGTTCCTGATATGCTTTCACCTTTAGGCGATGCATACGGGTATCAGCATTTATGGAAAACAGGTGAAGGAAACACCGCTGACAAGACAGCACAACTGAACTGGTTCTCCAACGAACGCTTTTATACACTTACAACGTTGGTTTCTCCTGATGATCAGTTGCTGTTTACACAAATCGGAGCCAAAGATCCCGCCTTTAACCTTCGTCATGACCAGGGATTTATGATCAGAAAACCCAGGCAGAAAGATGCATTATTTGTTTCTGTTATCGAATCGCACGGGCACTATGATCCGGTGAATGAAATTGCAACAAATTCGTATACCAGCATCACTGATCTTAACCTGCTGATTAACAATAAGGAATACACTCTGATTTCATTCAGCGATAAAGCAGGAAATATATGGACACTGTCAATATCCAATAAAAATGCATTAGCTGAAACAAATCATTCTATTGAATTGAACGGAAAAACGTATACCTGGACAGGCCCATTTAAGCTAACGAACAATGAATAAGACAATATACAATAGATCATTTATCCGCCGGTTTATTGTTCTTGTGTTGAGTTTCGGTCCGGGTATTTTTGCTATTGGTTACACTATTGGAACCGGAAGTGTCACTTCCATGATTGTGGCCGGAAGCACTTATGGAATGCAACTGCTTTGGGTACTCCTGCTCAGTTGTCTCTTCTCAGGTGTATTAATGTTTACGTATGGAAACTACACCCTGGTAACCGGTGAAACGGCTCTTTACAGTTTCAAAAAGCATATTAAAGGGGGCAGGCTACTTGCCATATTAATTATAATCGGGATTTCGTTCGGACAATGGAATTCGCTGATGGGAATATTGGGCATTTCGTCAAATCTCATTTTCGAGCTGTTTTCAATCTATTTCCCACAAATAAATAGCTATAAATACGAGTCAGTTTTAATTATTGCTATAGTTGTCATTGTAATAATGTACTCACTTTTATTGGTTGGTAAATACAGTTTTTTTGAAAAGATCCTGGTCATTTTTGTTACTATCATGGGGCTCTCTTTTCTCGTCTCCCTGTTTTTTGTTTTTCCGCTTCCAATTGACGTGGTTAAAGGCCTGGTACCTTCCATTCCCAAAGTTGAAGGTGGTAAAATGATGGTTGCGGCTTTTGTAGGCACCACAATGGCTGCAGCAACATTTTTATCACGTTCATTGTTTGTAAAGGGCAAAGGATGGACCATCGAAAACATAAAGGAGCAGAAGAAAGATTCTGTAATTGCAGCCATATTAATTTTTGTGATCAGCGGAACAATTATGGCTGTTGCCTGCGGAGCTTTGTTTCACCAGGGGAAACCCGTTACTCATGTGCTAGACATGGTAAATACCCTGGAACCCATAGCCGGTAAGTTTGCACTCATACTTTTCTTTTTCGGCACTTTGAGCGCCGGGTTATCTTCTATTTTTCCATGTTTACTTATTGCCCCGCTCCTGATAGCCGATTACCAATCAGGGAAGCTGGATACGAATTCACGCCAGTTTCGGATAATTACTGCGGTAGCCGCCATAGTGGCTTTAATAGTACCGGTATTCGGAGCAAATCCAATCCAGATGCAAATCTTATCACAGGTTTTTAATGTTTTTGTTTTACCCATTGTAATTCTGGGTATTATTCTGCTGGTGAATAATAAAACATTAATGGGAAAATATAAAACCGGCGTCTGGATAAATATCGGGTTATATTCAGCCCTCTTATTCTCATTGCTTATCTCATATAACGGAGTTGTTGCATTGATAGATTATCTTTAAACCATACCATACTACGAATTAGTAATCGTGTCAGGTTTACAAACTGATATTACATAAACAAAAATTGTTAAAATGAAAGTTGTAACATTTGGCGAAATCATGTTGCGTTTGGCAACTCCAGAGTATCTACGGTTTAACCAGACAGACAGTTTATCAGCTACATTTGGCGGTGGCGAGGCCAATGTCGCCGTATCTCTTGCCAATTATGGTATCCCTGTTGATTTCGTGACTCGAATGCCAAAAAACGATATTGCCCAGGCCTGCATAAGTGACTTACGTAAATTTGGAGTAGGTGTGAATCAGATAATTTACGGAGGCGAGCGCCTTGGTATCTATTTTCTGGAAACAGGAGCTGTAAGCCGCGGCAGTAAAGTAGTATACGACCGTGCTAATTCAGCCGTTTCGGAAATAAAACCGGGAATGATAGACTGGGATAAAGTATTTGAAGGTGTTACCTGGTTTCACTGGACAGGCATTACACCAGCCATATCACAGGGGGCTGCCGATGTTTGTCTGGAAGGGATTAAGAAAGCGAACGAAAAAGGAATCACTGTTTCGTGCGACTTGAACTACCGCAAAAACCTCTGGAATTATGGCAAAAAGACCGGTGAAGTGATGCCAACACTGGTTGCCGGAACAGATATTATTCTGGGAAACGAAGAAGATGCCGGACAAGTACTCGGAATCAAACCGGAAGGATTGGATGTTACCAGCGGCCATGTGGAAGCCGCAGCATACAAATCGGTTTCGGAGCAGATTATGGCCAGATTCCCGCGCTGTAAAAAAGTAATTACCACGTTGCGTGGTTCAATCAATGCAAATCACAACAGCTGGTCGGGCGTACTTTGGGACGGGAAAACCTTATATGAAGCACCAACTTACCAGATTACACATATTGTAGACCGTGTGTGTGGCGGCGATTCATTTATGGGTGGTTTGATTTACGGTTTGCTTACCTTTACCGGTGATGATCAGAAAGCGCTGAACTTCGCAGTTGCAGCTTCATGCCTTAAGCATACCATTTATGGCGACTACAACCGCGTAAGCACCGAAGAAGTATTAAAATTAATGGAAGGAGATGCCTCCGGCCGTGTATCACGATAATTGCTAAAATATGAAACCCATTTCAAGAGCTGAAGTAGTATTAAAAATGATAGAATCCGGATTGGTTCCGGTTTTCTATCATCCAGATCTGAATATCTGTAAAAACGTGTTAAAAGCATGTTATGATGGCGGTTTACGTGTATTTGAGTTTACCAATCGCGCCGATTTTGCACACGAAATATTTTCGGAATTAAGCAAGTATGCCAAGACCGAATTACCTGGTATGCTGTTAGGCGCCGGATCGATTATCGATGCAGGTACAGCAGCTATTTTTATACAGGCCGGGGCCAGGTTTATTGTTTCTCCGGCACTTGTTCCCGAAATGGCTGTTGTATGTAATCGCCACAATATCATGTGGGCTCCGGGGTGTGCCACATTAACTGAAATTGTCCGGGCACAGGAACTGGGTGCAGATATTGTAAAAATATTCCCCGGCGCACAGGTTGGCGGGCCTCCATTTGTAAAAGCTGTATTGGGACCTATGCCATGGAGCCTGATTATGCCAACAGGTGGCGTTTCTCCCGATAAAGAAAACTTAAAAGAATGGTTCGGATCCGGTGCCTCATGTGTTGGAATTGGGTCGAACCTCTTCCCAAAAGAATGGCTGGTACAAGGTGAATTCGGAAAAATCACTCAGCTTATCAGCAATACACTAACAATTATTAAGGAGCTGCAATCTGTTTAACTGACTCTACGGCTGACCTTAATCACCGCAATTTCTGCTTGAGCCTTGAATGCCGCAGTGTGTTTCTTTCTACTCTCTTTCATGCTGGATAAATTTAATCGCTTGCTTTATACTTAACCAGTGGCATGTATTTTAAAGGTATAATATTCACCGGTGTTACCTTACAACCAATCCATTAATGACTTTCTGAATCTATTGAAAGATTACGGTTATTCTATCTATGTTTTTTTTAATTTCGGGAACATAAAGCGAAACAACCATGTCTGATTTTGATTTGCTCATCAGTGTATAATACGCTGGAATAGATAGTGTTTCAAAAAGTGTGTCTGGCGTAGTCAAAAGAAAAGGTCTTCTGATTTAGTTTTGCATTACAAGCAAAATAATGTTAAACCAAAAAAGAATACCCTGAAAGCTTATCCCGAACGACTCCTCATTCCGGACAGTTTCCCCCTGTCTAAGGTCATCCCTAAGGGGCGCTTACCATTAAGAATGCTCTGAACCATAATTATTTTTTGTACTTCCACATATAAGTAAAACCTATATTGACGGAACTGCATTTTTTTTGGATGAAAATCCTGTTATCGTTTACACGGGTTGCCGGCGGCTTCTTTGCCAATAACTTCTATCCCGAACTGGTTGTAGGTGTGGCTGTCGGCAAATCAATGACTTTCGCAAGACACGCAGTGCTTCATATGACCGGTTCTGTTCAGTGCTTTCGGAGACGCCTTAAGCCCTTACCGATGCTCTAAACCAAGCCACACTACACAGCTCCGGGTTCTCTTGCCGGTCTCTTTGTTAAAGATACTTGCTGACTATATCGCGACGGGAGAAGGGGGCGAAGAGGAACTTCTTCATGACCTTCCAGTTCGTGAGCCACGAGATCTTCGCCCCGTGCCTCGTGTTGTCAATCATCTTCCGCACCAGGAAGGGTGCCACCGTGTCGGCCTCGTTCGCAAGGATGTTATAAATCCTGATCAGTTGCCCCGAATGCTCAGGATTTTTTCTAATCTGCGTCATAGTCAGATCGGTCAGCACCATACCGGGACTGATGGTGCCTACTATAACTGCGGCGCCTTTGACTTCAGCTGCAAAGGCATCGGTGAAATACCTGACAGCCCTCTTCGATGTCCCGTACGGCGTCAGTCCTGTTATGCGCCGCCCGTCGCTCCCCAGTCCCTCCATGTTGTATATGGCTCCGGAGCCCTGCTGCAGCATCCTGTTATAAGCAACATGCGTGGCAAGCATCAACCCCTTCACGTTGGTGTCAATGATCCTGGTGAAAACCTCTGCAGGGAGCTCATTAAAAGGAGTCTGGTCACTGGAGGTGCCGGCGTTGTTAACCCAGATATTGACGCTGCCAAAAGCCATCACCGCCCCTTCCCAGAGCCCGGTAAGATCATCCTCAACAGCCACATCACACCTGAAAGCGGCATAGCGCCCTTCAGGGAACTGCCCCTGAAGGGCGTCGAGCGATTTATCTATTGTCTCCTGCGATGTCCCTGAATAGGCCACGTTCCATCCCTCGCGGAGGAATGCCCTGACAAGCGCGGCGCCAATCCCCCTGGTGCCGCCGGTGACAACTGCTGTTTTCATGCTGATGTGATTCAGTAAGGAAGGTAAATCTACAAATTACTTCATCCTGCCGGGGCAGGGTCGCTTAACGAAAGGAATGACAGTGAGTCTCTTTGTCATATCGATGGGCATTTTCTTCATTTAATAGTTGGTTTTAATTGAATCGACTGTTATTTTTTCAACAGACTGAAATATTTCCATCCCTGTAGTAAGTGATTCGGGGCACTTATCCATCTTCTTAATAAAAGCACTTCCTGCTTCGTCGTACGCTTTTACGCGGTTAACGATTGAATCAAGCTGTGGCATCGATTCTTTTGCTTTCAACAGAAAAGCGGCAGCGTCGGTATTCAGTATGCCTGAAAGAGATTCAGTCAGCGTTGACAGTTCTTCCAGGGCCTGTTGATAGTCGGTAAGCGAAGTGCTTCTGAAAGCTTCAACACACTCGCCAAGATTCTTCATTCCGACTTCCAACATCGAAAAATCAGTGGATTTTAAAGTCAAATCTTTTGATTTTTCGCACCCGCAATCATCCGCT
>JBGSOQ010000402.1:0-2141 GCA_041739035.1 Ignavibacteriaceae bacterium
CACCCTCAGTTTTTCATTGTCCAGATTTTGCTTTTGAAACATAACAAATCTGAGCTATCGTGTCAAAACATTTCTTTAAAAAACTTGAATACGAATTAAAATGACAACATTTTAAAGATAGAATTAAGCACTTTGAGATTGAATAATGATAAGTTTTTATAAATTTTTTTCTTGCTTTTTGTAAAAAAAATAATATTCTATTTTGGTTAGAAGCAAGCTACTCCAATGACCCCAATATTTCATCCAACCACTTTGATTTTAAAATATCAAATTTAATTTTTTGCCTGCTTGTAAGTATTGTTCCAACCTCGGCGTTTATCGATTTCACAATTACTTTTCTATTTTCTTTTGAAATGGACTGAGACAAATACCGCGTAAGTATCGTATCGATCTCAATTAATTGTTCATCATTCAGCAATAATTTTAATCCTAGTTGGGTTTTTATATCATCAACTTTTTCGGTGAGAGATTTTATGTCCATTTCATTTTGAGCTTGAATGTTCTTCCCAGGGCAAGCAAAAAAAATACCTAATGCTAAGATAAAAATGCTAAAAAGTTTGGAGTTCATTTTATTCCTTTTAATTAACTAAACGCAAACTAACATATCTACTTTCAAAATTCAATGAAATGATCAACTCTATTACTGGATTTAATGAAATTCGACGCATTTCTTGAGTGTGATCTAAATAACATCGCCAAAAATATAACTATGAGTAATTGCCCCATGGTACTATATTAGCGTCAACAATAATGATAGGAGTTTCTATGAGATTTTCAAAAATGTTTTTTGTTCCAATATTGATGCTTGGTATTTCAGTAAATTCGTTCCCCGGCGAAAAATCACTTTCACCTGAAAACGGAATAAGAGCTGAGATTGTTAAGGAATTGAATGAAGCTGAGGAAAAAATCACTTCACTCGCCAATGATTTTCCACAAGCAAAATGCACATGGCGACCTGAAGAAGGAGTACGATCAGTAAGTGAAGTAATTCTTCATGTTGCGGCTGCGAATTATTTTATTCTTTCTTTTGCGGGAATAAAGCCGCCCGAAGAAATGAAAATGGACAACGATTTTGATAAGAAAACAACTAACAAAGAAGAGGTACTTAGTTTTGTAAAAACGGCATATGCTTTTACAATTGATAAAATCATGTCAATGAAGGATAAGGATTTAGAAAAGATGGTGGACTTCTTTGGAAGTAATATTACAACTCGTCACTTGCTAATTAAAATGGCCGGGCATAATCACGAACATTTAGGACAATTAGTTGCTTATGCACGAATGAACGGCATCGAGCCTTCCTGGTCTAAAAAAGGTAATTAATATTTAAAGTTTCATCAACACGCTCATCGCTGAATTATAATTATTCAGCGATGAGTCTTATAAACTTTTCAATTAATCCATTCTTTTCCTCCTAAACATTTCAAGAGATATTTTATTTAGGTATTTTTACACTCAAATATTTATAGAACTGTATTGAGTCATATAGAAACAGCAGCAGAGAGAACTGCAAAAAACTACTTTGAAGATTTATCTTCCCAAGGATTTCACCTGACTGAAATTGAGCGGCAAAATTATCATTATGAATTTTCAGTCATAAAAGGTAAAGAAAAAATTAAGCTGCAGGTTTATTTTGGAAAAAAAGGTGTGAAGACAGTTCTTCAAGGAGATCAGAGTTCAAAATTATATCAAGATTTGTACAGAAGGTTCAATTCGGATTTGTTCCCTTTAGAATCCGAACAAATAAGGGAGCCAAAATGCTATATTGGCACTGATGAATCCGGTAAAGGCGATTATTTTGGTCCGCTTGTTATCGCAGGAGTTATAGCCGATGAATCTAATTTAAAGTATTTAAAATCCATCGGGGTTAAGGACAGTAAGGAATTATCAGAAAGCTCAATTAAAAAAATAGCAAGCGAAATCAGAAATAATCCTGAAATAAAATTAAATGTAATTTCGATCCATCCTAAAAAATATAATGAGTTATACACTAGAGTTGGAAATGTGAACAGAATTTTAGGTTGGGCCCATGCAAAAGTAATTGAGAATCTTTTAGAGAATCAAAACAATGTTGAGGAAGCGATAAGCGACAAATTTGGTGATGAAAAATACATTTACACGTCACTTCAGGAAAAAGGAAA
>JBGSOQ010000420.1:0-3055 GCA_041739035.1 Ignavibacteriaceae bacterium
TAATTCTCAGTCAGTTTCCGCAATTCATTCGAATGATCGTAGAATTCTTTTAATGATAATTCTTTGAGAAAAATAAGACCATGCGCTGCTCTAAATCTTGGCATTGCACTATTAGAAAAGAAATCTTTCCCAATGCACAATCTTACTTTTTCAAATTGATCAACTTGAATGTTTTGTGCGAGCCTGAAGAAAGGTCCATCATACTCCCAGCTTGGAAAGCTTGCTGACTTTTGCGAGCCGTAACTATTCATAAAAGTATTTTCCAATATCGCCATTGAGTTCAGGCTTACGGGGATATAGATATTCGCCTCTGCCGGATGAAATCTGTACCAAATATTTCTATAACCCCAAACTTTAATGTCTGCTTTTCCAGTTTCTTTTTCATACAAACGAAGTGCTTCTGAAGTTGCTTGTAGGACTTTATAGTGCGTGTCAGGACCGCTGCCTTCAGGATCAAGAGCAACAGTTACAATAGTTGGTTTAATGCTCATCATTAATTTAAAGATCGGAATTACATCTCTTTCCATTTCAGGATTTTCAGTGAAAATATCTCCTTGATAAAATCCTAACCGCATGTGTAAAACATTTTTTGTGTTGAATCCAAAAAATCCCCAGATTAATTCTTCTTCAAATTCGCGCATCATTCCTTTTAGTTTTTGAACATGAGGAATATCCTTTTTCCCGGGATATTGAGTCTTAAAATAGTTTATCAATTCATCCACACGGTCTTCAAGATACGTCAAACTATCTTCTTCATAAATTTCAATCATGTTTCGTAAAAGGCGCCTGGCAACAGCTTCATTTTTCATCGTACGGCTTCGTGCTGCAATTCCATCAAGATAAATGTTAATATCCTGATTTCTTCCTTCAATGAAATCGGGATCAAATTGTTTATTTGTTTTTATTGTCCCAAGTACAAGCTGATTCTTTAAATTTTCCATTAATTCAAGCATAAAAGAATTAGTAACCGCAGTAAAGCCGCTTGTTAAAGTAACAAAGTAGTGTTGGTTTAATGGTGTTCTTACAAGATGATTGATGTACGGTAAATATCCTAACATTATATCATCATGATGAGGGGCAGTATGAAGTATTGTTTGATTTTCAACTACTCCCAATCCCCTATTCAAACGACTAACAATTTCAGCATTAATGTTTTTGCTAAGTTCTAATGGTTTCTGTTTTGATTTTTTAAGAACATAATTACAAATCTTACATGACTTATAATCATTTTCGTTCAAAGAAAGAAGATCCTTATTCTGCTCAATCGCAAGATTAATTATCGCACGCTCAATAGAAACCTGAGTTAATGGTTCTTCGTCAGCAACATCAAGATATCTTCTTTCTTGTAATCTTAAGCTCGCCCCATTTGTAAGATAGAATCTTCCATTTTTTAACTTTTGTAGAACAGTTGCCGGATAAATATTTGATGGTCCATTTTGAATTGAATCACGAACAATGTTGGATTTAGCTTCGCCGGCAGCAATAATGATTGCCACCGCATTCTTATTATAAGTTATTGTATCAAGCCCAATTGTTATTACCAATCTATTTTTTGCAATTTCAATTCCACCCAAGTCAGTTGCAGCAGCAGCTTGAGTTTCATAATTGGTTGCAATCAATCTTGTTGTAGAATAATGATCGCTGCCTTGTACATTAAAGCCTATATGACCATCAGGTCCAATTCCGCCGAGAAAGAATCCAATACCGCCCATTTCTCTAATTTTGCTTTCATAGTTTGTACAAAACTGATCCACAATTTCAATCGTTTGCTTCTGAAGCCGTTCTGCACGATTTTTTGCCCAGCGAACTCTCAATGATAAATCAACAATATTTTCTGGGAAAACAACTTCGAGGGGTAAATTTTCCGCAGTTCCAATTTCATTTATGTTCATGAACAGCCCTTTCTTGGGATCAAGCCCAAGATTTCTGAAATAAAATTTTTGAATGTAGTAGTAGAAGCTGTTATGTTGTGCAACATCAATTGGATAAAATTCATCGATCTGAACAAAACGAAGCGAATCCGTTTTTGGTTTGATAGTCGAATTGATATTAACTTTTTTTAGTTCATCTTTAACTTCCTTTTTGTCCCAATTTTTTAGGATATGAGAAACCCATTTAATAAAATGTTCTGGAGTTTTGCCCGTCGGCAGTGAAACAACTCCTTGAGGATTCTGCTGAACCCATTCGATAAACCTTAGAGCCGTAAGTTTTCCCAGCTCTGGAAAATTATCAACCTGAATTATTCCAATTTTTTCGGCGGGTGCGTAAATGAGTTTTTTCTTAGATTTTTCGAGATAATATTTCTCAACATTGGAGGAGGTTGTCATAAAATTACCTTAGACATTGTTATTAACTTGATATAAAGATTTGATTTCTGTTTTTAGAAGAATTAAATGTTATACACAAATATAGTGAAAGGATGGAAAAAGAAAGGCGCCCAATTTGGACGCCTTATGAAAAATATTTAGCGAAGCATTATCATTTTTTTGCTTTGAGTAAATGAACCAGCCTGGAATTTGTAAACATAAACTCCGCTGGCTAAACTCAAAGCATCTTCGCCGGAGGCGGATCCGCCTTTGGCGGAAAATTCTAGTTCATAATTGCCCGGGGATTTTTCCTCGTTCAACAGAGTCTTAATCTCATTTCCCAGTAAATCAAAAAGTTTTATTGATACCTTGCTTAATTTGGGTACTGAATACCGAATTACCGTCGTGGGATTGAACGGATTCGGGTAATTCTGATAAAGCGCAAATTGAGTCGGTACTGTGTTTCCTCCGTTTGATTGGATGAATGATTGAAGGCCTATCAGAAGTTTGAAATTTGTGTTTCTAACATGAGCCGGAATTTGAAATTTTGAATCATCAGATATCTTTAGCGAATTATTCAACTTTTCATCAACAAGATAAACTTGGTAAGCATCGTAATTAGCTAAGCCATTAAAGTTTAGCGTTAATTCTTTTCCGGTTAAGTTTTTAACTTCAATATTATAAATTTGACCCTCGCCAACCTCGTTTCGTGTTTCTTTCATTAAATATTTATAGGCAGTGGAAAGATT
>JBGSOQ010000424.1:0-1756 GCA_041739035.1 Ignavibacteriaceae bacterium
ATCACATTTGCTCTTGGATTTGGCTGATGTCCGCTTCCAACATCCAAAACTTTCCAGTCAGGGTTAATATTAACAACCTTAGAAGTGTTCCCGGCTTTCCAAGTTAAAATTGAGTTCCTGTATGCTATATATGTTTTCTCATTAATTACTTTGGGACTAAACATGCTTTTACCGAATTCATGAAGTCTGGTTTTATTGTATTTCCATGAGTTCTCCTGCATGTAGAGGATTGCTTTTTTCAACTCCTCAAGGTTTTTTCGCTCAATTAAAATTCCCGTGGTTTCATTTACAAAATCTTCGGGTCCGCCGCATTTTGTTGCGATTACCGGAATTCCGTAAAGAATTGCTTCGGCAGTTACGACAGAAAAGCCCTCATCATTGCTGTTAAGAACATGAAAATCTGAACTGGTGAGCAGTTCTAACTTTCTTTCTTCCGATACTAATCCATGGAAAAATATGCATTTGTTCAAAACACCAAGTTCATCGGCAAGTTTTACTAAATTTTCCTTTTCAGTACCCTCACCGATAATTTGTAAGTCACAGTTTTTACGATTTAATTCATTATGTATATGCGCAAATGCGCGAATTACATCTGCAACATTTTTCCTTTTGTTCAGAATAGAAATGTGAACTGCGGATATTTTCTCTCTCGGTTTATTCGGTTGTTTTAGAGATAAAAATTTTTCATCAAGCTCAACAATGTTTGGAATGACTCCCAAATTGCCCTTGAATCCAACTTTCTTTAAGTATGCTAAAGAAGGATGTGAATCTACATTTAGAAAGGAACTTTTCCTTATTACTATCTTTTTGAGGAACCTTAATGGAATTGATGTCTTATTCGTTATTCCTCTTAAAAAATCAATATCAGGCGTTGAATGTTCGGTAATAACAAAACTTATTCCTTTAAATAATTTAAAGAGAAGAGCAATGTAGCCCGAACGGTCAATTACATTTGCATGAATTAAATCTGGTTTGCCCCATTTTGATTTTACTTCGTACCAGCCGAGATAGTAGGATTTTAAATACCTAATGTTATAAAGAAAAAGGTTAGCTATTTTATTCCGGGATTTTTTGAAGTATACACGAACTATAAATAAATTATTTTCAGTTATAGATTCTATATCATAGTTTTTATTCGTGAGAGAATTGTCATCAACAACATAAATAAGAGCAACATCGCATAGTCTTGTCATGGCTTCGGCTTTTCGTTTTACGAATATTCCTAATACTTTATTTACTCTGCTTGGATACCAGCTTGCAAGGAACAATATTTTATATCTGAGCGGTTTCATTTTTTAGATTAGCAATAAATAAGATTAAAACTTATCTTAAAAATATCGAATAAAATAGTATGGATATTTATTCAATATGAGTTGAAAGATCTTCCAACAATCGGTTTAATTTCCAATTGCGTAAGTGAAATATAAATAATTATAGATATTTTTAATCCAGTAAATAATTATTAATTAATCCTATGAAGAAAAAAGCTTTAATAATCGGCATATCTGGTCAAGATGGATCCTATCTTGCGGAATTTCTTTTAAACAAGAACTACGAAGTCTATGGTACTTCACGCGATTCTGATCTTTCAACATTTAACGGCTTGAAAAAGCTTGGCATTTATGATAAAGTGAAATTAAGCTCAATGTCTCTGATTGATTTCAGAAGTGTCATGCAAACGATATTGCAAATAGTACCTGATGAAATTTATAATCTTGCCGGTCAATCTTCAGTTGGGCTTTCGTTTTTACAGCCG
>JBGSOQ010000427.1:0-19744 GCA_041739035.1 Ignavibacteriaceae bacterium
CTATCGAGAATGATCCCCACAGATATTTTTAACGCAACTGTTTATCTGGATGTTGAGAATGTATTTGATGCCATAAACACTAGATTGATTTGGACGCGAACGGGTGAAGCTTTAGATCAGGGGCCAACATCAATTTTGCCAAAAGACAGACAGGCTAATCCTGCAAATCTAGATCCCAGAAGATCTATACGTGCTGGTTTCTACCTAGAATTTTAATTGGAGTTTTCTTTTATGAAAAAATCTTTTTTTGTACAGCTTCTTATTTCGGTTTTCACTTTGACTGTCTCTAGTAATTTACTTTTTGCTCAAGATACAGATGCACCTGAGAAAAAAGACGAAAAAATATTGAAGATAACAGGCTTTGCAGATGAAGCAGTTGGAGTTCAGACTAAGGGGCAATTACAAAATTTGACTATGAATTATGGGCAGATCAGCGATACAAGATTTGAGGATGTAGGAAATGCACCAACTGATGTCTTTTTTGATATTCGTTACCCTCGTGAAAATTTTACCGGTTTAGTTGATGACTTTTCACTTTTTTTTGCAATAAAGGAAAATTCACAAAATGGAAACCAGGGAAATGTAATTGATGCGTGGACGGATAATGATAATGAAGATTTCACGGCAAAGGATGGTGCATTTGGGAAAACTCATTATAATCCTGCACTTGATCCTAATCCGCATGAGATTTTATTATACAACGGACAGACTCCTTATCTAGCACATAGTGATTTAAAAAATACTTGGCCGGTTGATGCGCAAGGAAATGCATTCTGGCCCGGAATTTTCCGGAGAGACCCTCAAACCGGTGAACAGGTCCAGGGGGAGTTTGCTTCTGATAGAGATATTTATATGGAGTATACTGATGCAAACAATCAGCAGGGAAATGTTGTAGGAATTGAAGTTCATGAAATGGCGTATACTTATGGCAGAATTTATGCTGAGGACGCATTATTCTATGAATTATGGATTATCAATAAAAGCGGACAAAATTTAACGGGTTGTTATACAGGTTTTTATCAAGATCCTGACTGCAGCGATTACGGACAAGAAACCTTACTACTTGTTGATTCGACATTTGAAGATGGAACAAATGTCTTTTCAATTGCTCAAAGAGATTTTGATGGAGATATTGGCGGAGCAACTTTACCAAACACATTAGGCATAACTGAAGATTATACTTTTGGAACTGCATTTTTGGAGACACCTTATAATATGGGGATTACAGACTTTCACTATTTTGTGGATCCAGGTCCTACCGATGATAAAAGACTTTGGGCAATAATTAGTAGCGATCCAAATAATCCTAATATACTTGCAGATGCGGGCAATTACTTTCACGGAGCTAACCAGAGGATGGATGATGTTTCTCTACTAACAGTTAAACAAGATTTAGTTTGGATTGCTGCTACTGGTCCGTTTAACATGAGTCCGGGTGATACTGTAAAAATAACATTTGCCGTAGTCGCTGGTGATGATGATGCGGATTACTACAGCAATTTGTGGGCGGCCAAAGATCTTTATGATGCTAAATTTAATGGACCAATTGCGCCCCCATCTCCAACGCTTTCATCAATAGCAGGTGATAGAAGAGTTACATTATATTGGGATGACTCACCAGAAAATTTTGTTGATCCTTCCACAGGTGAATCTGATTTTGAAGGCTATAAAATTTATAGAAGTGAAGATGGGGGTATTACTTGGGGGACAAAAATAACAGACTCCCAGGGCAGAACTTTTGGTTATGTTCCTATTGCTCAGTTCGATGTTAAAAACAACATCAAAGGCCCCGATCCAAAAAATCCATTGATTTGGCTTGGCTCAGATAATGGTTTAAAACACAGTTGGGTTGATTCAAATGTAGTTAATGGAATAGCTTATTCATACACAATTGTTTCATACGACAGAGGAACTCCGACATTATTTTCTTTGGAAGGTACAAGAGGAGATGGACCTCAAGTAAATTACTTTGTTACTGTTATACCTAAACCGGAAGCAACTGGCAAAATTCCAGCTAATGTAAAAACTTTTACGCACGAGAATGGTACTGGTACTGGACAAATCGATATCGAAATCATTAATGAAAATTCTTTAACTATATCGCCCTATAAAATTACTTTTGAAGGAACTCCGGCTTCATTATTTACAATTACCAGACTTGATCAAAGTAATACTGTTGTTTATGATTCGAGAAAAATTGCTGATACTGATCACCCCGTTGTGGATGGTTTCAGAGTGAAAATTACTTCTGATACTAAAATTGGCGGCATAAAATCAATAACTGATGGAAATGGCAGAAATGTTTTCGGCCCAACTAATATTAGCAGTGATACTTCATGGTATATTTCTGCAACCCTATTTGCTCAAGCTGATACTGCATCAAAATCCGCTAGCTTTTCAATTCGTTTTTCCGATGATGAAAGCATAGCATACTCATGGGGATTGGTTGGCTCAGTAGCAAAATTCTCTGTGCCTTTCTCAATTTGGAATACTAACACAAATAGTAAAGTATGTTTTGAAGTTTTAGATGCAAATAGTAATAGCCAATGGGATGAAGGAGAAACTATTTTTATTACTAGAGTTCCTTATCCGGATCCTGCTCCGGCCATTGGAAGTCCGAATCCGGCAGCAGTTGCAAAAGAATTCGCATACCAGGTTTCAATACTAAATACTCCTCTTGATACTTTAAAGCGTCCGCCAAGCAAGGGCACAATAATTAATGTTACAAGTTATAATGCTTTAACTGCTAATGATGAATATTCTTTTGAGTTTGTACAAAGTCAGTTTGATTCAAAGAATGCTGATTTAAGCCAGATAAGGGTTGTGCCTAACCCATATGTAGTAACTTCCAAATATGAATCACTTCAAAATGTACGTGAAATTCAATTTATGTATTTACCACCGGAATGTAAAATTTATATTTATACAGTTGCCGGAACCTTAGTAAAAACAATCGAACATAACAGCGGTGAAGGATCATTGAGTTGGAATCTTTTAACAGACTGGAATCAAGCACTGGCCTTTGGAGTTTATATCTATGTTGTTGAAGACCCTTTCGGTAATACTCACCAGGGTAAATTTGCATTAATTAAATAAGGAAAAAATAAATGAAATTTCTTACAATAATTATTTTTATCCTTTTCTCAGTTCCAAATTTTGGCCAGGAATCAAATAAAGCCGGAACAACAGCAGCACAATTTTTAAAAATAGGAGTTGGAGCAAGTTCTCTTGGTATGGCGGGTGCAACTGCTGGTTTAGTTAATGATGCAAGTTCAATGTATTGGAATCCTGCAGGTCTTGTTGGAGTAAATTCAATTTCTGTAATTGCATCCTACACGGATTGGTTTGTAGATCTCAAGCATCAATATTTCGGAATTGTCCTTCCGGTTAATGAAGACCATAAAATTGGGGTAAGTGCATCAATACTTACAATGGGTGAAATGGAAATCACCACTGAACTGCAGCCAAAAGGTACCGGAAATTTTTTTGATGCATCCGACGTAATGGTTGGTCTAACGTATTCTGCACGCTTAGTAGATTTCTTCTCACTTGGGATCTCTGTTAAGTACATTACACAAAGCATTTATAATGAATCAGCTTCTGCTCTTGCTGTTGATATTGGAACGAACTTAAATACCGGTTATAAAGGAATAAAGGTTGGAATGGCTCTTTCTAACTTTGGGACAAAAATGACACTTGATGGCCGCGATCTTCAAAAATCTTACGATCCTAATCCAAACAATGCAACCAATGTTGGAGTTGCGAGTAACCTTAAAACAGAAGCATGGGAACTTCCTTTAAATTTTAGAGTTGGCATTGGGTGGGAATTAATGGGTAAAGGCGATGTGCTCGTATACGATCAAACACATAGTATTAAAGTTGGAGTTGATGCAAATCATCCTAATGATGGACCCGAAAATGCTTCGATTGGAATTGAATACAAATGGCAGAATTTAATCGCGCTTCGCTCAGGTTATTATTTTAATGATGATGTTAGAAAACTTAGTTTAGGTTTTGGATTAAACTGGGAAATACCGCAGTCTTTTGTAATTGGTGTTGATTATGCTTTTGCAGATATTGATCGATTAGGGTCTGTTCATTCCATCTCCGTTAAAGTTGGTTTCTAAATGAGTATTGAACTACTGGTACTTATTGCAATGCTTGCAGCATTTGCTTTAAGTGTCTTCCTCTTAAAGCTTCCCGCCGGTGTTTCACTTATGCTTGCAGCCATTACCGGTGCTGTTGTTGGAGGAGAGGGATTACCGGTTAGGCATTTGGTTGAAGGCAGTTTTGGATTTTTGGAAGCAATTTTAATTATCTCCACTGCAATGATTTTTATGAAAGTAGTAGATGCAACTGGCGCACTCAGAACCATTAGTTATTATTTGATAAAATCCCTGTATCGCGTTCCACTTCTTCTAATGATAATTATAACCCTCTTTATAATGTTTCCGGGAATGTTAACGGGGCTTTCCTCTGCGTGTATTTTGACAACTGGTGCTCTGGTTGTGCCTGCTCTATTGGCAATGGGAATTCCTCCAAAACCTGCAGGTGCTCTGATTGCCATGGCTGCAGTTTTTGGTGAGATTGCTCCACCGATTAGCATACCGGCTATGATAATTGGTGGTGGAGTCGATATGCCTTATATTGGTTTTGGCTGGCCGCTTTTTATAGCTTCGTTTCCGCCTGCAATATTAACTGCCATTTATTTTCGCGTCAGATTTTTAAAAAAATTCAATATAGACGAAGTCCTTGATAAAATGGAAAAACCTGTTTTTTCAAAGCATGGAATTAAATTATTATTCCCTCTATTTGTTGTCATTGGTTTGTTAATTGCCGAAAGAACATTCCCTCAGACTATGCCGCATTTAGGAATCCCATTAATCTTTATCATTGGTGCATTGCTCGGCTTCGGAACAGGTGAAAAATTTAATTTATATCTGCTCATGCGCAGTGCCATTCGCGATGCTCTTCCGGTTATGAGCATTTTAGTTGGTGTAGGAATGTTTATTCAGATTATGACGTTAACCGGTGTTAGAGGTTTTATTGCCGTAACGGCTTTAGAAATGCCTGAGAGTGTTAAATATTTAGCAGGATTGATTATGCCATTCTTCGGTTCTGCTTATGCTGCAGCTTCAGTTGTGGGAATTCCGCTTGTCTTTGTTTTTATAGGTAAAAGTGAAATTGTTGTTGCATCGGCGTTAGCTCTTTTGGCAGCAATGGGAGATTTGATGCCTCCACCATCGCTATTGTGTGCGTATGCCGGACAACTTGTAAAAGTTAAAAATCACTTTTTAATTCTTAAAGAAAGTATCATCCCAATCATCATGACTATTGTAATTGGAATTACTATTATAATTTTTTCACAAGAGATTGGTATCTTTTTATCAAAAACTTTTTAAGGTGATATTGTGCTATTTTGGATTTACATACTTATTGTTGTGCTAATAACATGGATTATTTTAGTGGAATTATTTTCTGAGCGAGATTGGAAAAAACAAATTGCATTGGCAATGCTTCTAATTCCATTTTTATTAAGGATTCTTCAGATAAAATAATTGATGAAAAGAAATCATATTATAGCGTTGATAACCATTTTGGTTGTGTTATTGCTGGACTTGATTGCAGGAATTGAATTTAGTAAGATGAAAATGCAAGAGGAATTTTATCCTTCAAGTGCAATAACTAAAGAAAGTACTCTATCCGATTACTGTATTAATTTGAAGGGAACTTCCGGGGATGCCAAAATCTATATTTTTGATAGCGGAAATCCAGGTGCAACGGTTTTAGTCTTAGGAGGAACCCACCCTAATGAAACAGCAGGGTTTATGACAGCAGTGGTTTTAGTTGAGAATATGAATATTAATGAAGGAAGATTTATAATCATTCCGCAGGCATGCCGCAGCGGTTTTACATGTACCGATCCAATGGAGGGAACACCTCAATCTTTTATTATACAAACTAACTCAGGCAGTAGAAAATTCCGCTTTGGTTCGAGAGTTTCTAATCCATTAGATCAATGGCCTGATCCGCTTGTTTATTCACATTATCCGTCCGGCCAGCAGTTATCAGGATTTGAAACAAGAAATTTGAACAGAGCTTATCCTGGCAGAAGTAACGGTACATTTACAGAAATGGTTGGATTTGCGATTATGGAGCTGATAAGACAAGAAAAAGTTGATATTGCAATTGATTTACACGAAGCCTCACCGGAAGCACCAATTATTAATGCTATTATTGTTCACGAGAAATACAGAGATATTGCGGCTTCTGCTGTGTTAAGTTTGGAATTTGAAAATCTTCAATATGCTTTGGAAATATCCCCTAAAAATTTTAGAGGATTAAGTCACAGAGAATGGGGAGATGGAACTGATGTCTACCCGTTTTTAATGGAGACCAGCAATCCAATACAAGGCAGGTTAAGAGGAAAAACAAATTCCAATCTGATAATAAATGGAAAGGATGATCAATACGAAAGGGCGGTTAACACAAAATCTTTCAGGATATCCTATGAACTTTCTGGTGAACCAATTTCATTACGAGTCGGGAGACATCTTCAGGGTATAAAAGCAATTTTCGATTCTTATAATGAGTATTCAAGCGACAAGAAAATTTTGTATGAAAATATTCCTTCGTACGATGATTTAATTAATAATGGAGTTGGAGAATTTCTTAGGTAAACAATAATTCTTATAATCCGAGGAGTAATAATGAAACTAATATTTAACACAGTGAGCATATTAATTTTAGGTGGAATTTTCTTTTTCACATCAAATGCACAAACACCAAAATATCAGCAGCCTGTTCTAATTTCGTCAGCAGGGCAAAGTGCTGATGTAACTTTAGCAGGAATGTTGTTTAAAAAATTAAAGCTCGATTATAAAACTATAAACCTTGCAAAAGAATCAGATCTTAAAGGATTTAAAACTCTAGTGATAGTTCCCGGTTTTAGTTCAAAAGGATTAGGTGCAGCGGGTATTAGTAGAGAAGATGAAATGAAGCGTGTTAAGGAATTAATCAATTCTGCTAAAAAAGTAAAAATGAAAATTGTGATGCTTCACATCGGGGGAAATGCCAGACGAGGGAATCAATCGGATGATTTTAATAAACTTGCTGCGGAATCTTCAAGCTACATGATTGTGGTCAACCAGGGTGATGAAGATAAATTTTTCAGCAGTATCTCTAAAAAAACAAAGATTCCTATAAAACTCGTTGATAAAATTGCTCAAGCCTCTGAACCATTAAGTAAATTATTTAATCAATCTACATCGACCGATAAATGAAAAATTACAACAACAAATTATTAGTCTTCCTTACGATATTTCTCTTTACTTCTGCTTCTTTCTTTGGCCAAAAAAGGCAGCCCGAAATAATCAGCGGGAACAATGGAATGGTTGCTGCTGCACATCCACTTGCTTCAAATGCAGCATTGGAAATATTAAAAATGGGAGGTAATGCCGTTGATGCCGCAGTTGCAGCAGCATTTGCAATTGGAGTTGTCGAACCCGATGGTTCGGGTTTGGGCGGCGGCGGTGGAATTTTAATTTATTTAAGTAAAGAAAAAAAAACAGTTTATATAAATTATTATCAGAGCACTTCCTCTCAGATAGATAAATTAGATTTTAATAATAAGACTGAAAGTAAAACAGTAAAAGCAATATTAGTTCCTGGAACCGTAGCCGGTTTGTCCACTGCATTAGAAAATTATGGCACACTTCCGCTTTCAGCTGTAATTGCCCATGCTATAAAATATGCTGAAGAAGGCTTTGCAGTTGATGAAACTCTTGCTGGGATCATACTTGATAATGTTGAAGTTCTACAGAAATATCCTTCTACTTCATCAGCTTATTTGCCGGATGGATTTCCGATAATGGAGGGAGATGTTCTTATACAAAAAGATTTAGCGAAAACTCTGAAAATTATCTCTGAAAAAGGAAAAGATGGATTTTATTCAGGAGAAGTTGCTGAAGAAATGGTAAATGGAATCATTGCTGAAGGAGGAATTCTGACTATTGATGATTTCAAAAATTACGAGGCAATTGTAACTGACCCGACAGTTGGTTCTTATAGAGGATACCAAATTATTTCAGCTCACGAACCTCAATCCGGTGCTTCAATTGTTGAGGCTTTAAATATTTTGGAAAATGAGGATCTAGCTGTTTTAGGACATTATACTCAAAATAGTGAAACATTAAATTTAATTGCAGAAACTTTCAGGCGTGTTTATGCTGATAGAAGCGCTTTCATTGAAGATCCTCGTTTTGGATATGTCCCCATTGATGGTCTAACCTCCAAAGAGTATGCGAACTCTCGCTTTGAGGATATTAAGAACGAGCAAAGGCAACCAAAAGATTATAGAAAAACCAAACCTGGAAATCCATCAGATTTTATCGAACAACTCGATTCGTTAAATGAAACTGAAAAAATAATTGAACAAGACGGACACACAACTCATTTATCTGTTATTGACAAAGAAGGAAACATAGTTTCTCTTACTCAAACCCTCGGGACTTTTTTCGGATCCGGCTTCACAGCGGCAGGTGTTCTGATGAATAATGCGCTGATGAATTTTTCGTTTTCATCCAAAGTAAACGATGTTGAACCCAACAAGCGTCCAAGGAGCTCTATAGCGCCAACAATAATTTTGAAGGACGATAAACCATTTATCGCTATTGGTTCGCCAGGTGCTTCAAGGATAATCTCAACTGTGGTACAGATGATTGTAAACCTTGTAGATTTCAATATGACTGCTGAAGAAGCGAACTTTGCTCCAAGATTTTTCTGTCAGAAATTCGATGATTATTTATACGTTGAAAGCAGAATACCTGCCAAAATTGTTGATGAGTTGAGACAGATGGGACACAATGTTCAAGTTCTAGGTGATTATGATTTGTTTTTTGGGGGAGCACAATTAATTACTGTTGATCCTGTTACCGGAACTTATTATGGTTCTGCTGATCCAAGACGGGGCGGTAGTGCGGTTGGTTATTAACATACTGAAAAATTGTCACCTTAGTAGCCATTTAACACTTCGATAATAATTCTTGCAGGAATAGTCAGGAGATAATGACTCTTTTTTTTGTGCTTGTAATCATTTCTATCATCCTCTTGTTGCTAGAATATCTAAGCATCAGATATTGTGTTAATAAAATTCCGTTACGAATTCTTGTTAATGGAACTCGGGGCAAATCAAGTGTTACGACATATATTGCCGCTGGGTTAAGAACTGCAGATAAGAAAACCATTGCTAAAATAACAGGAATAATTCCCAAAATAATTTATACTGACGGATCGAGCAAGATTATTAAAAGAATTGGACCAGCGCGTGTACATGAACAATTTAAAGTAATCAGGAAAGCGTCTAAACTTTCTCTCGATTGTCTTGTTCTTGAATGTATGTCCATAACACCAGAACTGCAGAAATTGGAGAGCCGGATCTTCAAACCTAATATTTATGTTATTACAAATATAAGAGATGATCATCGCGAGCAAATGGGGAGTATGAATGAACAAGTTAAAGCAATATGTAATGCAATCCCACTGAATTCAAATGTAGTTACGGGTGAAAAAAAGTATTTAAGTCAAATCGAGATATCGGCAAAGTTGAAAAATTCATTGGTAGTTTATGCTGCGGATGATTTTGAGTTCAAAAATATCGATGTTCCCACAAACTTATTCAAATCAAATATTTTAATCGCATTGGCAGCATGTAAATCGGCAATAGTTGGAAAGGTAGAATCAGAAAAGGCGGTGCTGGAAATGATAAAGAATTCTGAGGAAGCGCTATTTGAATTTTCTTGTGCTGATAAAAAAATAAAATTCTTAAACGGTTTTGCAGTTAATGATGTTCCTTCAGCACAGGAATTTGTAGATTACTGGGAGAACAAGATAAACGGATTCAATCATTTGAATTTCATCTTCAATTCGCGCTCTGACCGTCCACTTAGGTCTATTACATTTGCAAAATGGTTTGGGACTATTAAAAATCTGGATAGAATAATCATTACCGGAAATTACATTCCCCGGACGAGGTTAGAATTGATTCGTAACGGAATTGAGTCTAAAAAAATTGTAATCTGGAAGAGAAGTAAAATAGAAAATGCGATGGTATCTCTTAAACAAATTGCGGACTCGGCATCTATTTTTATCGGATTGGGAAATATTGCAGGTGATGGATTGTTATTTATTGATTCCCTTAAAAAAAATATACAACCAAGAACTGTTAATGTTAATTGAATCATTTTTTGTCGGGCTCATTATCGGTTTTTTGTTCTATGAAATAGTTGGTCTTTCTCCTGGCGGCGTTATTGCTCCGGCATATTTTGCCTTATTCATTCATCAACCAGGAAAAATTGCCGTAACGGTCTCTATTGCAATAATTGTGTGGCTGATAATTCTTTTTTTGTCGAAATGGATGATTGTCTACGGAAGAAGAAAATTAATGATTGCACTGATCCTTGGTTTTCTAATCAAACTTTTATTTGAGTTTAAGCTGCAGCCAATTACAGGTTTTCAGATCGATCTTCAATCGATTGGTTACATAATTCCGGGATTAATTGCCAATGAAATGATTCGCCAAAAGGCAATTCCAACACTTGCGGCTTTGGGAATAGTGACAATTTTAATTTACTTAATATTATTACTTTTTAGCTGATGCATATTTCAAAAATAAATAATGAATTAAAATTAATCTTAATCTTTTCTAGTGCGCTCATATTATATTTTACTGTTGAGCTTATTTTCACAAAACATCAAGAAAGAAAAGACTATTACCAAATGCGCAATGCAGTAAGCTTAGCGGAAAATTGGTTCAGTGAAATCGATAATATGAAAAAGCAAAGAAAGATATTTAGTGATGTTGGGACTAACATTAAGTACAGTTATTTAATTGGGGATGAATTTACAGATATCACAACAACACTCGGTTCTTTAGATGCAAAGGAAATCTCAACTAATCCGGAATTTGCTGCATTAATTGTAAGATATTTAACTGATTTGGAGATTGATTCAACTAAAACAGCCGGATTAATTTTATCAGGTTCTTTTCCTGCATTATCAATTTCAAGTCTAGCAGCCATTCAATCTTTGAGTGTAAAAGCTGTAATTATTAGCTCACTTGGTTCATCAATGTATGGAGCTAATCAATCTGGTGCAACATGGGTAGACATTGAAAATTACCTAAGAGGAAATGGGAATCTTAAATATAAATCATCTATAATTACACTTGGGGCTGAAAATGACAATGGCGGCGGTTTAAGCGAAGAGGGAATTCAGATATTGGAAACAGCTGCTTTAACTAATCAGATTGATCTTTATATTCCTCGCTCACTAAGTGAGAGCATTGAAAAGAAGGTTGAAATTCTTTTAGAAAATAAAATTGATATATTAGTTAACATTGGTGGGAATCAAACAAGTCTTGGAACTTGTATCCATTCCTCAAATATTCCGAATGGTTTACACAGAAAAATAAATACCTGTAAGCATGATGAACGCGGAATAATTATGCGTCTTTCTGAAAAGGGTGTTCCTTTTATTAACCTATTAAATATTCGAGCTCTTGCGGTTGAAAACGAAATTTCTATCAATCCATCGGTTGTTTCATCAAGCTCAATTTATGATGAAAGAGAAACAGAAAAGATTCCGATCGTACTTTCCATTCTTTTTTTGTTTGGTCAAATATTGAGTATAAGAAAGAAGAAAAATTTATGAAGAAAATAATAATTCTGGCTATTTTAATAATGTTCACCTGCCATGCTCAGACAAACATATCAGGCAGCTTAGAAAATTATATCAACATTTATCTGAGTAATATTCCGGGTTCAAGTTCCTCTGACCAGTATCAATCACCTTCAGATTCAGTTTTAAATATTTGGTCTCATGTAATAGAAAATATTATATCCGGGGACTATAACTCGGCAGATACAATGGCGATGACCTTCGGTTATAGAATTGTTTATTTTAGAGACACCACAGAATCAGTAGAGAAAAATTATATTGTTTTGGAAAAATCGGCTTCGGCTGTAAATTATTGGGGAATATTTATTTTTAATATTAATGCCGCCCGACAAAAGCTAATTATTCAGGCACCTCACCCTTTGCATGACTCCAATACAGGCAAGGAATCTTTAATTATCTTTAAAACTGCCGGAGCAAGAGGTTTATTTATAAGTGGCGCTCATAGATGTAACAGTCCTGTTTTCACCACTTGTTCCGGGTCTACGACCGCCTGCAGCAGCTCTTCACAAAGTTACCGCATTTCTGATCAAGCGCATATTGTTAAAGGAACTTTTCAAAAGACAACTGAAGTGCTGAGTCAATTAATTGATAGTATAATTGTAGTACAACCACACGGTTTTGCCAAACTTAGCGGCGATCCTGATTTAATAATGAGCAATGGAACACAACTAACTCCACCTGGTGTTGATTATTTATCTCTCCTAAAAGATAATCTTCAAAGTCTCGATAACTCCTTGACATTTAAAATTGCGCATATTGATCTTCCATGGACTCGACTTATTGCAACAACGAATACTCAAGGGAGATTAATAAACAGAAGTGTAAATCCGTGCAATCTCAATCCACCTTCAACAACAGGTAGATTTTTACATATTGAGCAAGCATACGCAAAATTGAGAGATTCTAAAACAAATTGGAATAAATTTGCTAGCGCTATTGCGAGTACATTCCCAGAGGATCCAATGACAGGTGTTGAGAATAGTCAAATTTCAGAATACGATTATGTACTTTTTCAAAATTATCCAAATCCATTTAATCCAGTAACAACAATAAAATATTCAATTAAAAATTCAGGTTTTGTTTCTTTAAAAGTCTTTGATATTTTAGGGCAAAAGATGAGTGATCTTGTGAAAGAAGAACAATCACCTGGCACTTATTCGTACGTTTTTGATGGGCATGAATTTTCAAGTGGGATTTATTTTATCGTCTTAACTACAGAGGGTATTATAATCTCAAACAAAATGATATTGGCTAAATAATTCATAACAGCCAAATAAATAAACAACTTATAGGAGGTTCCATGAAAAAAATAATGTACTCATTATTTTTCCTTTCCTGCTTATTTTTATTAAGCAGCACATCATTCTCACAGCTCAATTTCGAAGAGAACTTCGATTATCCTGTCGGTGATACTTTAAATACTCACGGCTGGGTTGCTCACAGTGCAGCTGGATCAAATCCTAGCTTGATTGTTTCAGGAAGTTTATCCTATGCTGGTTATGCTTCATCTAGTATTGGAAACTCTGTCGAACTTGTTGGTGGATCCGGGTCGCGCGAGGACGTCACAGCTACCTTCAACATTGATAGTGTTTCAAACGTTTATTGTTCTTTTCTTGTCACAGTTGCTTCGATTGGCTCCACGCCGGATTATTTCTTCCATTTCAGAGAAGATCCTGTTGCTTCCATTTTACGAGGTAGAGTTTTTATTAGAGATAACGGCGCGGGAGGATTTAACTTTGGAATGAGCAAAGCCAGTACATCCGTTATTGATTGGGATACGACTGCTCGTACTTTAGGCGAGACCTATTTAATTGTACTAAAATATGAATATGTTGTAGGAACAGGCAATGACCTTATTCATTTATTCATAAATCCTTCTTTGACTGCAGGAGAACCGGCTACACCAAATGCAACTGTTCCAGATACTTCAGGCTCTGATATTATTGCTAATGCAGTTGCACTTCGCCAAGGCAGCCAGGTTTATAATGTAAAATTGGATGGGATTCGCGTTGCCACTTCATGGGCTTTTGCACCATTACCAGTTGAACTAGCCAGTTTTTCAGCACAGGTAAATAATGGCGAAGTGTTGTTAACATGGGTTACTGCTACAGAAACTAATAATAAAATGTTTGAGGTGGAGAGAAAATCCGAAGGCTTGAATTATTCAACAGTGGCTCGAGTTAGTGGATCCGGTACTTCAACGGAGAATAAATATTATTCGTTTACGGATTCGAAAGTTGAATCAGGAAATTACACTTACAGACTAAAACAAATTGATTTTGATGGAACATTCGAGTATTCAAATGAAATTGAAATTCAAGTTAATACACTGTTTAACTTTTCCCTTGAACAGAACTATCCCAATCCATTCAACCCGACAACAACAATTGGATACGTTCTTCAAGAAAAAAGTAATGCAAAACTGACGGTGTTCAATTCGTTAGGTGAGGAAATAGCAGTGCTTGTTAATGAGGAACAAGATAAAGGATTTCATAAGGTTGAGTTTGATGGATCGAAGTTATCAAGCGGAGTTTATTTATTTAAAATTGCTGCAAAAGATTTTGTTAGCACCAAAAAAATGATTTTGCAGAAGTAAAATGGTGTAAGAAAATATTAAATGCCTGCCCTTTATAATAAAGTGCGGGCATTTTTATTTTGAAGTTACCCTTATCTATGATGTTCACAATGTTTTTTGACTTTGATTCAAATTAATAGCAAGTATCATATAAATAACTGGTTCTACTCCGAGGGAGCATAGCTTTCTCAGTATTTCTATTCAAGCCACCGTTACTCTCCCGAAGCAGAAATGTTGGAAATAGACATTACTTAAAAACTAGCTTAGTATTTAGAGGTGCACCATGAAACATTTGTGCATTATTTTCATAATTACAGTTCTAATTCAAATTATGGGCTGCCAAAATAAAGTGGAAACTCCAGCTAAGAAGTCAGCAATCAATAAATCAGTAAAAACTAATGTTAAGGAGAAGGCACTTAACAAAGACCGAGCATCAAGTGATCAGCTGGCTTTTGTTACTTTTAAATATATAGATCCCATGGTTGGCATGGAAGCTTTTCAGATGCTCATTCCAAAAGGTTGGCAAGCAGAGGGGAGAATTGCTTGGTCAAGCAACCCTGCTTTACCTGCTCAGTCTCAATTTCGCTTTTTTAATCCAAATGGATTGGAGCAAGTAGAATTTTTTCCCACTCAATCATATTTTTGGACAGATAATCAAACTGCGCTTTTTACTAACCCACCTGGAACTTTACGATTTGGAACGTTAGTTGCCCGACCTATAAATCTTCGATCTGCCTTTAGCGATGTTATCCTTCCTATTCAAAGGAAAATTAGATAGTTTAGAAGTTGTTGAACGAGCAAGTGTTCCGGAACTAGAGCAAATAGCAATTGGACAGCCGACAGAGGGGCTTAAGTCATCGGCTGACGGCGGAAAAATTAGAATTACTTATCTCGAAAATGGCAAACAAATGGAAGAAGAAATGTATGCAGCGGTTAGTCAATTTGTTACTCATTTGCCTGGTACTTATTTATCACCCGGTTACTATATAAATTACTGGTATATCGATTATATTTTTACATTCAAAGCCGGATATAAAAAACTTGATTCTAATTCTAAGATTTTTCAGACGATGATTTTTTCATTCAAGCTTAATTCTAAATGGTTTGCTAAGGTAGTGAACACCAAGGAAAAAATGGTTCAAATGATTATTCAGGGAATCAAGACAATCGGGAAAATAGGGAAAGTGATAGCGAGTTCAAGCAGCGAACTGAGAGATGATCAACTAGCTGATTGGGAAAGACGTCAACAAGCCAATGACCGTGTAATCCAAAATTTTTGTGACAATATAAGAGGAGTAGAAAGGTATAACGATCCGTTTTCCGGGAATGAAGTAGAATTACCATCCGGCTACGGAAACGTTTGGGCGAATAATTTGGGCGAATATATTATCACCGAAAGTCCAAGTTTTAATCCAAATGTAGGATCAAATTTAAACTGGCAGCAAATAGAGCAAATAAAGTAATTTTTTTTGTTTTGATCAAATGCAAGCAGTTTGGTAAGCGGAGTTTATTTCTACAGAATACAAGCCGGAAATCCCGAATCAAGTTTGGGACAGGTTTTTATTAATAAGATGAAGATGTTACTATTGGAATAATATTCAGTTCCTGGCAACATACCTCTCACGGAGTATACGCTGGAACTGACACCTATCAATGAAAGTTGGTGGGGGTTTTTTATTGACAAAATCTAAAAACTCATTTCCTATAATGGAAATACTCCGTTCGACATATACTTAAACCTTTGATAAGCAATTAGTAACCTATTAATTACTGAATAAGTCTAATTGTATAGGGTGAAGAAACATGTATAACTAAAATAAAGGAGGCAACATGAAACCCCTCTCTGCTTTTGTGGTTATGCTGTTAATATTACTTACATTTTCGGAAACAGCATTAGGTGGCAGCGATACTAAAAGAGAGCTGAATAAAATTCCAGATAATTCAATTCAAACTCTCATTAATGGATTGAGTTCAAATAATAATGGAGTGATTATTGGATGTGCTATAATGGCTGGTGAATATAAAGTAGCCGAAACAGTCGAGCATCTTGCAAAAATCTTAAATTCAGATTTGTCTTTTGATGTTAAGACTGCTGCCGTTTATGCATTATATCAGATTCAAAATAAAGAAGCTTTGATTGCATTAAAGAAAGTATGTGTTAAGAATAAATGCCCATTCTTAAAGCAATCAGCTGAAGTATTCTTAAATCATTATCTTATTAGCAACCCCGATAAAGAAGTCAAGATAGAAGAAAATTATCTGGTCAATGATTAATAATTATCTTGAAAATAATTGGGATGACTTGCGACTAAACCATTATCAGGAAGCTTGCACTAAAACTCATCCGGCAAAGGTATTATTTTTAATAACATTTTTTTCACATCCCCTTATGGTTATTTTACAATTTAAGAATTGAAGTTCATGCTGAAGGTGGATATAAACTCTTTCAAATTGACATTTTAACGGCGTCGTAGTTCAGCATCTCCGCCTCTGTGTATTACTTCCACTCGGGGGATTTTTTGTAGACTAATGAATATAAATCAGGATTTATTAAGCTGCTGAAAACAAGTTCGATTTAAAGCTAAAGTAGAGACATTTTTTATAATTTACTTATATCTCACTATAATAATTATTTTGAATCGAATAATAACATAATTGTATGAGTCAAAATGATTAAAATCTAAAACTCAGATCTATCAAGACTCTACTGTAATTCTGCCCATCTTCAAATACTCCTTCAAAGCTGCACGATAGAAAAAGCTGCTCCCAGACTCTTCCCGAAATATCGACAGAAAAATTATTTTGCCTTAACTTTGCAAACGATGCTAAATAATCGTATTCAACTTTTGAGAATGCAAGCGAAAGCGAGTAATCAATGAACGATAAGTATTTTGAAAGCCTGATTCCATAAATTGAACCATCTACGTAATTGCTTATTAAACGAGTATATGATAAAGTTGGAGAAATTTCGACAAACGGTATCTGAGAGTAAGTTAAATACCCGTTAAAGTTTCTCGATGGCTTAATGTCCTTCTTCAGAAATCTATACCCTGCATTTAATCCGATAAAAAGATTATTGAACGGGCGAATGTTGGTTCCCAATCGAATACCTTGTCGTGTTTCATTCTCAATTATACTATCGATCGTGGTTTTGAAAGTCTCGTAATAAATAACGTTTTTTCTAGCATCATAGGAGAGTGAGAATGAGATCATTCTAACTGGAGAATAATGTGTCGATAAGAAAAAACTTGTAAGTGAAGGTTTGTTCTTTCCTTCACCCTTCTCTAAAGCATAAAGATCTATTTCTGATGAGAGAAACATGTTGAGGTTTTTCAACAATGAATTATTATGCTGGAAGTATATAAATCGACGATCCGTTTTGAAATTGTTGGTTTGCTGGAAAAAGGCAATAGTATTTTCCATCAGCCTGCTGTTTATTGTATCGCTTCTTCCGATGTAAGCGCCATATTCGAAAAGTTTAGAATTGAATCCGAGAGTAGCAAAATCGGGTCGCGAACCTATGATCAATCCACCGAAAAAATTTGAAAATTTCGTTTGAAATTGTAATCCATCAACGGAACTTATATTAGAAACTTTTGGATTTAAGTATCTGCCTATTCTAATAGTTGTTTGTTCATCAAAATCATAACCGAAAGAAAGATCATATACTTTCAAATTATCCCAAGGATTATTCTGCATTGTTTTCCAGTCAGCGGCTCTGTATGCATAATTAAAATAGCTTGAAAACGAGAATCCCGATTCACCAATTCCTTCTGCATTATATGAAACAGTATATCTCCATCTTTGATCTTCCGACGAAAATTTGCCGCTATTTAAGTTGGAATATGATTGAATGGAAATTCTTCCGTTTGAAATGGTTCTTTTTGGCCTGCTAAAACCCGACGTGATTATTTTTATTGGAATAGTATCTGGCTGTTGAGGTTTATTTTCGACCACAATCGAATCTTTAACAATTATTTTTTCAGCTTGCTTGATAGTAATTAGCGCAAATAACTGATCACCGATTTTTAAATTATCGGAATTGAAAGGTGATCCTGCACAAGATCTTTTAGAAATGAAGCTGACCTTTAATGCAGGATGTAATTTCCCTTTAACTTTGGTATAAAGTGTATCTCCCTGCTGTATTCCGTTAGTATTTTCGAATTGAACATAAGTATTCTGTGAAGATATATAGGTTACTTTACCTAAAACTTCATTCCTTTGTTGGGATTGTCCTTTAGCAATTAATAATAGGATAAGAAGTAATATTGATATTAATAATCTTCTGTTAACTATCATACAAAACACTTAATCAACTTTCTGATATTGCAGCTGTAATGATTTAGGGGTTTCACTGCCCCGAGGATGACAATCTAAACAAGCAGGACTTGAATAAGCATACCCATTTACTCCACGATGATGTGAATCCGTTTCGGTTTTGTTATGCTCATGACAATCAATACAAGAAAATACTGAATAGTCGGATGGATTGGTATGGCAGTCAGAGCATGCATTCCACTTACCTCTATGTTTTCCCGAATAAATCGGGAAATAAGGATCATCATGGTTAAAAGTCGCTGGTGTCCAAGCATTCTGACTATGACATGCTAAACAATCAGTCGGAAATTGACTTGTCTGATGAGGAGGATTTGTTGTATTAACATAATCAGTTTGATGGCATCCATAGCATTCTGTTGGAGTATTAGAATAACCAGTTTTGTGACAGCTTGAACAATTATTTTGAATTGCTGCATGAGCCCCAATAAGCTGGAAGAAATTATCATGAATTGGGAATGTTGCAGGATTCCAACCAGGATTTGTGGTATGGCAAGTCTGGCACTGATTAGAAAGATTTAATATAACATGGTTAGGATTAATTGTATTATTAAAATTATTCAAGTGACAGCTTGAGCATTCAGTTGGTGTGTTTATATAACCATTTTTGTGACAATTAGAACAATCAACTCCAATATGTCCACCAGTTAGCTGAAAATTAGTATTGTTATGGTTAAACGTAGTTTGATTCCATGCTACAGAATTATGGCACATTTGACAATCCATGGGGAAACCTTGAGCCGTATGATTTTCCGCAGAATTGTAATCTACTTGATGACAGGATACACACAAGTTATTCAATCCGGTTGTTGTTCCTTTGTGACATGATGAGCATTGTGTTGATAAATGACTTCCTTCCAAACTAAATCCGGTTGATGCATGATTGAAAGATGAAGGTATCCATGCAGCTGAGTTGTGGCAGCTTTCACATGAAGTAGATATACCGGCAAGAGTGTGATTTGGATTTATCGCCGAATTGAAAACGGATTGATGACATGATACGCAAGTATTGGATATGTTCGTATAATTTCCATTGTGGCATTGAATGCAATTAGCAGTTTGATGTGCACCTGTCAAAACAAAATAAGTATCATGCTG
>JBGSOQ010000435.1:0-4597 GCA_041739035.1 Ignavibacteriaceae bacterium
AAATTCGTTTAAAAGTATTCTTATTGGTCAGCACCATAAAAGAATTAGATATCCTAATCAAGATGAAATTGAAAAAGGAAATGACGAAGAGACTGATGAATGATGGATATCTTTCTGAAAGAATATCTTGGTTATCTGAAGTTAGAAAAAAATCTCTCTGTAAATACAGTTTCTGCTTATAAAAATGATCTAGGTTCCTTTATACGATTTCTTGAAGAACACAAAATTGCCGACCCATCGCAAATTGAATCACGTCTCATTATAAAATTCTTTACAAATCTTGAAAAAGTCGGATTAACAAGTTCATCGGCTGCAAGATATTTCTCTTCTCTAAAGGGATTCCTGAATTATTTATTTGCTAACGATTATATAAAAAGCAACCCCATTGAAAAGGTAAGTCCGCCAAAATTGGCAAAGAATCTTCCCGGAGTTTTGTCTTTTGCAGAGATAGAAAAAATTCTTTCGATGCCAAATGTAAGTACAACTTTGGGTGTCAGAGATAAAACAATATTAGAAGTCTTTTATGCTTGCGGGTTAAGAATCTCAGAGCTGATATCATTAAAACTTTCGGATCTTTATTTGAATGAAGAAATGATTCGTGTTTTTGGAAAAGGTTCGAAGGAAAGAATTGTGCCAATTGGAAGCAGCGCAATAAATTGGATTGAAGTTTATCTGTCAAAAAGTCGATCGCTGCTTCAAAAAAAAATAAAAAGTGAAAATTATCTATTCTTAAATAACCGCGGTTCAAAATTGTCAAGAATGGGTGTGTGGAAAATTGTTGATAAATACATTAAGGAATCTGGCATTGAAAAGAGCGCTCATCCACATACTTTTAGACATTCATTTGCGACGCATCTTATTGAGGGCGGAGCTGATCTTCGTTCGGTTCAGGAAATGTTAGGACATGCGGATATTTCAACAACTCAAATTTATACCCACATTGATCGTGAATTTATAAAACAAGTTCACAAGCAATTTCATCCGCGTGGTTAGCGGATAATGTTAACAGGTTATCTCTCAAGTACAATACAAACTATGATTTTTGGAGATATTTCGTGTTTTCATTAAGTTTTTAATAGCTGTATTTTTGAATAAAATGAAAATATTTATGATCAAATCTTTTCTATTCCCAATTATTATCATAACAATAATTAGTTCGGGATGTACTCGTAAAAACGATACCGATAAGACCATTGCCAAAGAATCAACGCAAACAATTTATTTACATAAATCGCCAGCAATAAATGAAGTATTATTTGTTGGGATGTCTGGTAATAAGTCGGTTTTGTATAAATATGAATTCGCGACAAAAAGCTACGCTGAATACTGGAAAAATTATAAGGAAGAAGTGGTTGAGTTATTATACTCACCAGATAAAAAGTCAGCATTTATGCTAACCGCTTCTCAATATGGCAAAAAAGGAGTTTTTCCCTTTGTTGATAGTGTTAAGTTGTATTTAGTCAATTCTGACTCCGGAAGGGTTAAATTTTTAGAAAACATCGGCAGCGGACTTCAAGTTTTTGCAACTTGGATAAACAACGATGAGTTTCAAGTATATCTTCATTCAATGGATGTTTCCGTTGCAAAGTATGTCGAGCAAAAAATTGAAATTTTTAATGCTTCAGGTAAAAAACTTTCTGATGAAAAAAAGAAATACTATTTAGAAAAGGAAGGATATCCGCAATTTCCTTCAGCGGTGAAGCCGATCATTTCACCGGACAATAAATTTTCTTTACTTTCCGTTGATTCTGCGCAAATAAAAATTTACTTGGTTGAAAACACCAATAATAAACAGACATTAATTACAGTGCAGAATCAAAAACTAAATGCAATAGTTTGGTCAGTTGACGGAAAGTTTTTAGTGTTTAACACAATTGATATTTCTCCCGGGAATGAAACTCTCTATGACCCAGAACCAAACACCTCAAAACTTTTTATTTATTCGTTATCTGATGGAAAAATTATAAAAATGTTTGATGGGGGGGGATTTAAAAACTTTTTGTTAAATGGGGATTATCTAATGTTCGACGATGGTTTTAAGCAAAATTCTAAAATCTTCATTTATAATCTTCATTCAGATAGAGTAACGGACAGTATCAAAGTTGCTGATGGCTGCGGGTTAAAAAGTATTCCAGCAATACCTGATTATGAAGCATAATTAAATATATTTTATGGAAAATATTACCGCGATCATAATTGCTAAGAATGAGGAATCGAATATAACTGAGTGTCTTAAAAGCATTAGTTGGGTAAATGAAATTGTTTTAGTTGATGCTGAAAGCACAGATAAAACTGTCGAATTTGCAAAAGAATTCACCACCAATATTTTTCTTCACAAATGGGAGGGTTTTGCTAAGCAAAAGGAATTTGCTTTAAGTAAAACTTCTAATGAGTGGGTTTTGAATGTTGATGCCGACGAAAGAATATCTCCTCAGCTTAAAGAAGAAATAATCAATTTGAAAGAAAGTGATGTTAGCGGGTATTATCTCAGACGTGAAAACTATTTGTTAAAAAAACATATAAAATCTTGTGGATGGGATAATGATTATCAGCTAAGACTTGTTAGAAAATCTAAAACACGATTAACCAACAGACTTGTTCACGAGGGTTTTATTGTCGATGGTAAAACAGAGCGTCTAGTAAACCGTTTAATTCATTACACTTTCACATCGATTGAAAAAACTGTAACTAAAATCAACCACTATACATCTTTAAGAGCCGAAGAATTATTAGGGAAGAAAAAAAACATAAGTGGTTTTGGAATTGTTGCTCATGGTTTGGCTGGTTTTTTCAAGTTTTTTATTCTACTGAGAGGTTACAAGGATGGGGTGCATGGATTGGTAATATCTCTGTTTCATTCCATAACCACGTTTCTTGTATACATGAAAGTTTGGGAGTTGCAAACAGCGGGAAGAAAAATTAACGAAGAGCTGGTTAAGTGAGAACATATTTAAGAATTCTAAACTTTGTAAAGCCTTATTGGAGACACCTAACATTATCCGTAATCTTCACAATTCTTTTTGCACTATTAAATGGCATTTCGGTTTATTTGACTATTCCTCTTCTCGATACTTTGTTTCAAGAATCAACTAAAAAAACAACGGCGGAACAATCATCAACAATTGAAAAAGCGAGCAGCATCTTACCTGATTGGATTAGCAAAGCTGGTGATGATATTTCTCGAGTTTTCAATGATTTTGTATTCTCGGGGAACAAATCTGAAGCCTTGATGAAGATTTGCTTAATGGTTTTGATTGCTTTTTTTGCCAAAAATATTTTCAGCTATTTACAAGCGTATTTTATGACGTATGTTGAATATGGGGCAATGAAAGATTTGCGCGATTTGGCCTATAAGCACCTGCATCAATTACCAATGAGTTTCTTCAAGCAGGAAAGAGTTGGAAATCTGATTTCAAGATTCACAAACGATGTTACCGTTGTTCAGGCAAGCATTACGGCTGCATTTTTAAATCTTATTCGTGAACCACTGACGATTATTGTTTTTTTATTTATAGCAGTAAGTATAAGCTGGCAGCTGACCTTGATGGCTTTGATAGTATTACCTTTTTCGATGCTAATCATTTGGTGGATAGGGGTGCAATTGAGGAGGCAAAGCGGACGCATTCAATCTAAAAT
This sequence comes from Ignavibacteriaceae bacterium, assembly GCA_041739035.1. Taxonomy (GTDB): domain Bacteria; phylum Bacteroidota; class Ignavibacteria; order Ignavibacteriales; family Ignavibacteriaceae; genus XYD12-FULL-36-8. The sequence continues at coordinate 3,637 of JBGSOQ010000435.1, forward strand.
GGCGGACATTACAAGCATTCTACAAGAAACGATTTCCGGAGTGAAAATTGTTAAAGCTTTTGGAATGGAAGGTTATGAGAATAGTAAATTTTTTAAGGAAACTAAAAATTATTTTAAATTAATTCTTCGAATAGTGAGAGTAAGAAATCTTTCTTCGCCTCTTACAGAATTTTTAAGTGTAATTATCGGGGTATTTATTATTTATTATGGCGGAATTCTCGTTCTTCAAGAAAACACTCTCAAGGCAAGTGAATTTTTAGGTTTTCTTTTCGCAATATTTCAGCTAATGCCTCCCATTAAAGAATTGAGTAGTGTCAACAATCGTATTCAGGAGTCAAGTGCTGCCGGTGATAGAATTTTTGAAATACTTGATGCTAAACCGATTATCAGAGATCATGAAAATTCAAGATCCATTGATAAATTTCAAAAATCAATTGTTTTTGAGAATGTGAATTTTATATATGAAGATTCGGCAGAAACAATTCTGGATAACATTAACTTTACAATTAATAAGGGTGAAATCCTTGCTCTGGTTGGGCCGAGCGGCGGAGGAAAATCAACCCTCGTTGATCTGATACCGCGATTCTATGATCCGACTTCAGGCCGAATATTTATTGACGACATTGACGTGAGAGATGTTAATATTCAAAGTTTAAGAAAACTGATGGGAATTGTCACCCAGGAAACGTTTCTTTTTAATGAAACGGTTAAAAATAATATTGCTTATGGCCTTGAGGATTATCCTTTAGAAAAAATTGTTGAAGCAGCACAGGCAGCCAATGCTCATAATTTTATTCTCGATATGCCTGATGGATACGAAACTATAATTGGGGAAAGAGGAGTCAAGCTGTCCGGTGGTCAAAGACAACGCCTTTCAATTGCGCGAGCAATTCTTAAAAATCCCGATATAATGATTTTTGATGAAGCAACTTCATCACTTGATAATGAATCTGAAATCTTA
>JBGSOQ010000458.1:0-2612 GCA_041739035.1 Ignavibacteriaceae bacterium
GTTCCTTCTGGAAGTTCTATCCGGTTCGATTCGTTTTTGCTAACATCATTAATAGGTGCCAGAACACTTGATTGCTCGCTGCATCCGATAACAATTAATGATAACAATGCAAATACGATCATATACTTTTTCATTTTATTATTCCTCTTATTTCCATTTCAAACTTTATTTCCTTGTTTTGGTAATGCCAAAGCAAATGCCATAGTTTGTTCGAGTAAATGTTACTTACGATTTTTTAAAGCTAATTAAGTTTAGTAAAAAGGAAATTGAAGTGTTGTAAGGTTTACTGTGAGAATTTGAGAAGTTGTTTTAAATAGAAACAGTTTTTTTTATGAAACGCTTAAAACGAGCTGAAATTAGGGTTTGGGAGGAATTGCAAAAAAAGTTGGCTTTGAAAATTAACTGAAATCAAAAGGTGAATTAAAACAATTGCCGGCCGATAGCAGTGAATGTTTTATTTTGAAAAATGTGTTTCTTTGAAAATAAAATGATTTTGAGGTTTATGGTTTCGGTTAATTATGCTGTTCTTTAATGCGAGCAATGTTCACATTTTGGTTGTCACCTCAATCAGAATTCATAATGGTAGAAAAGATTTCTCTTCTGACAAGTCGAGATCGAAATGACAAATACTCCAGCAACGTCATTTCGATGGAATCCGTCAACTGACGGATGACTGAGAAATCTTTCAATAAATTAAGATTTCTCACGCCAATAAATCGGGGATTCGAAATGACAGGTTTTTCTATTCCAAACATCTCCTCACCGAAATCGGACCGGATGATGCAAAAATTTTAAGTGCATCAATTGCTTTCACGGGGATTCCATCATTCTTAGGAACAACCCAGCCACCGGATTCAAAATAATATGGTTCGCCATTTAACTCTGCAATAATTCCAAAATGCCCTGAACGGCCAACAATATCACCAGGCTGTAAAAGTTTTATCTGTTCTATCTTTGGAATTTGGCCTCTTTCTAACCTGAACACCTCTTCGCCAAGTTCGGCTAATTCGCGCGTATCAAGCCGATAATTGTTGCTTGTCTCTTCCCTTCCGCCAACATCTTGTCTGCCATTCGCCATGCAATACTTCCTGTAACCGCTTGAAGCAAAAAGAATTTCATCTTCTTTCATCAATCCGAAATGAACTGCCAACTCATAGGGCGAAGCAATGAATCCAGAACAGTCAAGTCCATAAGCGAACTTATTTCTTACTCCCTGTTCCTGAGGATCATCTAAATCTAGAATATCTCCGCCCCAGCGGTAAAAACTTTTACCAAAATACCGTTGATAAATTTCAAAGCTGAATAACGTTAAATAGTTGATAATTTCAGTTTGTTTCATTTGTGAAATCTCGGAAAGATGCGGTTTCACCAATGGAGCGATAACTTTCTCGAGAAATAACTTGTTTTTAGTCTGATGACCAGAAATTTTCATTCCATTTTCTTCGCTAATTGAGGTTAGCTCTGATTCAACATTTGGATTGAATTCTGCTCTCTGAACTTCTGTAATATTGGGAATAATAATTAAATTCTGAAGCGGATAAAATTCGTTATCAAAGCTTTCGCCTGCACTGCAGCTTATTAAATAAAAAGAAAGTGAAATGACTATAAAAATTATAATTGCGTTTAGTACTTTATTCATGAAACTAACTCCCTTAATTTTTCTAAATTTACAGTATTCGGTCGAAATTCGCCCATCCATCTTGCACAGCGATTGGCATCCAACGGAATTCCTACAACTGGAAGATTTTTTTTCATACACATTCTCATGCCTCTAATTAACTCCGGAATGCAGGCAATTCCCAAGACACCAAGTCCCCTCTTATTTTCAGTTTCCCGCTTAAATAATTTTCTTTGACTTGCAGTCATCCAGATGTAAGGCTCAATATCAAACTCTTTTAGAATCGTGCTTGCAAAATTAACGTAACAATTCTTTAAGCATGATTTACAGACATAATCCATTCCAGAAGGCTCTGACATGCATTTACGGCTTAAATCACGCAGACAATGAGGAAGCAGCGCAATTTTCTTTTCACATTTAATAAATTCATCTTTATAAATGCTATTGACCAATTCAACTTCAAGCATGTAAAGGTAATATTGATATTCAGAAGCAGCTAATACTTTATCAAACCTTTTGCGAAAAGATAAACTTTCAAGATGATTTTCAAGATCGGTGATGTAAACACTGAGGAAAGATTTTAGGTTGGATAATATTTTCAAAAGTTTGGGATTTTGATTTTTCTTGATTCTTTTCTGCAGGTAAGCGGCATTTTTACTTGCCTTTTGTATAATTTTTAATAATTCATTTTTATCGGGACAAATATTGAGACAATCGTCAATTAAGTGCTGGATTTGCTCAAAGAAGTGAATCGTGCCGTTCGTTTGTCCGTAAAGTGAATAAGTTCTTCCGATTATAGGTTCTATTGGTATGCTTCGATGATGCATTTTTCATTATTGGTTTTCAGCATTTAATTACAATGCTTACAGCATGATTAATAAATCATTCCAATTCAAACAAAAGCTGTCCTTTTACAACCATTTGAGTTTCTTTGATGTGAATACTTTTAATTCTCCCATCTTTTGGACAAGCCACGTCGTTTTTCATTTTCATA
>JBGSOQ010000461.1:0-11972 GCA_041739035.1 Ignavibacteriaceae bacterium
AAATTAACTTCAGCATTTGAGTGAGTCCACTTATCCCATTGCACCGATTCACCGCGCGGTTTTTCCATGTTCATTCCCGATAGTTCTTTGGGAAGATAATTCATAAGCACTTTGAAACTTACGGGAGGAACAGGCTCTTTATTTTCAAGTAAATCACCGCCCATCATTTGGGACATAGCATCTTCGATTGATTCAGTTTGTTCATCAGAAGAAGCAGTTTCTTTCTCATCCTTATCCTTCGGTTGCTCTTTTGAATCACCACCGCATCCCATCAAAACAAAAAACGAAAAAAGAACAATAGCATAAAAAGATTTTAGAACTTGTGATAACATAGCACCCTCCTTTGAATTTTTTTTATTTTCCTCTAATAACATATCTCATTTACTAAACAATTTAAAGATAAAAAAGACAAATTTATAAATCGTGTCATTTATCACATCTTAGGTAAGAAATTACTTCATTCATTTTGATTCGAATTTAACAAAATACTTCAACTAAAGTCTTTGTTCACTTCAAAACGATTTTTTTATGCTTAAAGTATTTGGCACAAATTTGGTGGATATCAAAATTATAATTCAAAATTTAAGGAATTCTGAATGAGGCAGTTCGCTCTATTTTTTGTCGCATTTATTTTGTTTTTTGGTTTTGCATCTAAGATATCCCTAACTAATGCCCAGGTATTATACTTTTGTGAAAACGTTTACGAAACCGGATATCCTGAAAAAGAAAGCTCGACGTTTGCAATCGGTCCGGAAGGCGGCTGGCTAAAATTTTTAGTTAGGTTAAATGATGAAGTGGCTTGTAAAGAGGTTAAATATGTAATTTATAAAGTCTCCGAAAACAGGACGGAAAAATATGATACTACAATTTACCAGAATGTTGAAGAAGATCGGGTTTGGTTTTGGAAGAATATTGCTTTTTCTAATGATGGAAAATATAACGTTTATGTTTATGATCAATATGACAATTTCTTAACATCTGCGGCATTGAAAATTAATTATCAATAAAAAATCTTAATATTATTTTTACTTAGCGAACCTCAAATACTAGGGAAATCCATTCGCCTGAACTTTGTGAATCGAGTAGAGTAAAATTGGATTTTGCATACTCACGCAGTATTTCTTCCTTATCCTGTATCAACAATCCGGATAAAATCACAATTCCATCTTTAACAATCCGTTCACGGATTTCAGTTCTAATTTCCAGTAAAATATCTCGTTGAATGTTGACAACAATAAGATCAAAATCTTTATAAGCAACATCTTTAATTTCACATAAGCGAACATCAACTTTATCTTTGACTGAATTCACTTCACAATTTTCAATGGAATTTTCAAAGCACCATTCATCATTATCGATTGCTACAACGCTGCTTGCTCCTAATTTTGCTGAAGCTATTGCCAATACAACTGTTCCGGTTCCAACATCAAGAATCTTCATTCCTACCTTCACATATTTTTCTAAGAATAGTAAAGAAAGTTTTGTTGATTGATGTTCGCCTGTTCCAAATGACATTTTTGGATCAATTGTAATTACAATTTGATTTGGTTTAGTCGAATATTCCTTGAAAGACGGCTTGATTACTAAAGATTCAGATACAACAATTACTTCCCTGCTCTTTTCCCATTCTTCATTCCAATTCTTGTTTGCCAAAATTTTTTTATTTACAATAAATGACTCAATGACTGCTTCCTTCACAAGTTTTTGAAGCTGAGCGGAGATTTCTGTTTCGTCCGTTGAGCTTTGTTCGGTGCAAAATACTTTAATAAAATTTTCTTCCTCCTGAATTCCGGATATATCCAGCTCCCACAAGAATCCCGAGAGTACCTCAGGTATAAATGGAATAGCAGAAATAGTAAACTCTTTGTAATTATTCATTAGTTATTTCTTGATTCGTTATTCAATATTCGATATTCATTATTCTCTTATGTATGCTTGCTGCAGGGTTATGAAATCAGCACCTTTAAATGTTCGAACACCGAATTTGCAAGCGCATTTAAGTTATAACCACCTTCGAGAGCAGAGATTATCGGGATATTTTCAGATGAGGCAAATTGTTTAACGATTCTTGTCAGCTCTGCAAAATCATTCTCAACCAAAAACATGTTGGCCAGAGGGTCATCTTTGTGAGCATCGAATCCCGCAGAAATGATTATCAGTTGGGGTTTGTAAGAAGCTAATTCGGGAATTATTTTTTCACTAAAAATTTTGATGTAGGTTTCACCATTTGTATAAGCAGGCAAAGGAAAATTTAATGTATAATTCATTCCTTTACTTTCTCCCCTTTCATTTTCTTTTCCTGTCCCGGGATAAAGCGGGAATTGATGTAAGCTGAAATAATAAACTTCCGGTGATTCATAAAAAATTTCTTGAGTTCCATTTCCATGATGAACATCCCAATCAATAATTGCTATGCGGTCAAGCTGATATTTTTGCAGTGCATGCTTAGCCCCGATTGCAGCATTATTAAACAAACAAAATCCCATTGGTCGGTTTGATTCGGCATGATGTCCCGGCGGCCGAATCATACAAAAGCAGCTTGAATATTTTTGTGTTAAAGCTAAATCAATTGCATCAATTACGCTTCCTGCAGCAGTTAAAGAGGCTTGCCATGATTCTTTTACAACATACGTATCTTCATCAATCATCAATTTATTTTCTCGTATCGAAGAACGAACTAACTCTAAATGGTTCATTGTGTGTGCAAGAAGAATTTCCTCCTTGGATGCTGGTTTTGGTTTAACCAGATTTACCCTTTCAAAAAATAATTCTTGCTTTAACTTATTTACAATTGCCTCTAAGCGAGAAGGATTTTCGGGATGCGTAAATAGTGGTTTGTGAGTTAGAAAAATATCATCATACAGAATTGCTGACTTTTGCATATCGATTTGCTAATTAGATTCTGCAACTAATTTACACACATCATCAATAAAATCTCTTGCTTGTTTTGAACTGCCATTATAATTCTGAACGAGAATGGAGAAGGCAATCATGTTCCCCCTTATGTTTTTCACATAGCCTGAGAGTGAGCTAACACCACTAAGTGTTCCGGTTTTTGCATGAACATTATTTTCCGCTTTAGTTTTTTTCATTCTGTTTCCCAATGAACCATCAACTCCCGAAATCGGAAAAGAGTTGTACAATGTTTCATATAAATCCGGTTCATTGTAATAAAAATATTTTAGCACCGATAATAACAATTCAGTCGAAACTAAATTATAATGTGAAACTCCCGAACCATCAGCTAATCTATATTCGTCAGGATCTAATCCACAGAGAATGATTAAGCTGTCAACCATCTTCAATCCATTTTTTGCAGAAGCCGGTTTCCCGAAGTATTTATGCGCCAATGCCAGCAATGTCATTTCGGCGCTAAGGTTATCGCTGGTTTTATTAAGATTGACAATTACTGAATCGTAAGATCTTGAGAAAGTAAAAATAGATGTTGCGGGTATGTTGAGTGGTTTAAATTTCAAATCACCAGAAAACTTGATGCCGTTTCGACCTAATGATTCCTTAAACAAGGTGAGGAAATAACTTTCCGGTTCATAAATATTAAAGCTACTTGAAAAAACATCCTTTCGTTGGATAGTATTTTTTGAGAAAATTCCTTCTACTAAAAACCTATTTGTTCGGTTGATCCAATCCCTATCAACTGATATTTTTGTGCGGTTGACATCATCCTTAATTTCAACATTGTTAATTAATTCAATATAATTTGTACTAGGAACACTCTTAAAAATCAATTTATTGTCGAGACTATCGTACTCGCCGGTAATCGTTACTGCATTATCATTTATATTTAATGCTGACATATAGGGAGCATCAGTTGATGGATCATCATCCCACATCCAGCCGCTCCCCCAGAATAAGGAATCTTTCATTGACACATCACCATAAATATTTCCGGTGATTTTTTTAATTCCAAAATTCTTCACGCTCTCAGTAAGCAATTCCAAATCGCTGGACGTAAAATCCGGATCGCAGCCGCCAACGACAAATAAATGCCCATACAAAACACTATCTACGATTTCACCTTCGTAAAAAAGTGACGTAATGAATTCATATTTAGTTCCCAAAAATTTAAGTCCGGCGGCACTTGTTAATATTTTCATGTTAGATGCCGGACGAAGAAGCAGTTTATGATTTTTCTGGTAAAGAACTTTTTTCTGCTTTAAATCAAAAACATCAATTGCAGCAGCTGCTGATTTAAAGTATTTATCATTATAAAGCTTATCAATCTTGTTTTGAAGATGCTTAAGAGAGGTTTGAGGAAAACTTAACGATGTGAGGATTAAAAAAAGCCCCACCCCGATCCTCCCAACCTGCAGCAGAAACCGAGCCTGGTAGCAAGCCGAAAGTGAGGCTGAAAAGTAGTTACTTGGATTTCTAAACAAAATTAAAAATGAATTCATTATATAATTTGATTCCTTTGAATATACTTTGCTGTCACGAACCATTTCGTGACAGGTGCCTGTAAGATATGCCAGTCCGCCTCAGGCGGACTGGCATATCTATGTTATAAAAAACAACAAAATTAAAAGTATTCTCTGCCTCTGAACTCTGCGCCAATTTCTTGCTCAACAATTTTACGGATTTTGCTAATATTAACATCATCTAGCAAAACTGCTGACATGACAACTTTTTCTACAAACTTTTTCGCTGACTTGGCAAAGTTAATCATCTCATCAAACATTTTAGGTTCAACCCTCATCAACTCCGAATATTTTTGAGCATCAGATGCATTAATACTGATGGAAACGATATCAATCAGCCAGTTTAATTCCGGTGTAATATCCCTTTTATTGATGAAGCTGCCATGACCATCAGTATCAAGCCGCGTCCTGCCGCCATTTTGTTTTACATATTTTGCAATTTGTTTAACAACATCCCATCGAATGGTCGGTTCACCAAAACCACAGAAAACAATTTCGTCGTATAATTTGGGATCGCCAATTTCTTTAATATAAACTTCTGCAGCCGGTTCCTCATTTTTGGGCATCTTCAAATTATATCCACTAACAGCAGCTTCACCTTTGCGATCACAAAAAATGCAATCTGCATTGCAACGGTTAGTAACGTTTATATATAAATTTTTTCCAATCTGATAAGTAAAACTTGTCTTCGGTTTCCTGCCAATCCCAAACATCCTGAAAGAATTGTACGAGGTGACACGTGCAACATCTTGCACGCTCACCTTTCTAACTTCTGCAATTTTTTCTGCAACAAGTTTTACATAAGCAGGTTCATTTCTTTTTCCGCGATGAGGAACCGGAGTCATGAATGGTGAATCAGTTTCAAGCAAAAGATGTTCGGGAGTAATTTTTGAAACAATCTCCCGCAGCGAATCTGCTTTTGTAAATGTAATATTGCCTGTGAATGAAATAAAGTGGTGCATACGAATAAGCTCTCGCGCTTCCTCAAGAGTGCCATTAAAGCAATGGAATTGCGCTCTTAAACCAGTTCCAGCATACGTTTTTATAATTTTTAGAATATCTTCACTGGCATCGCGATTATGAACTACAATCGGAAGATTAAGTTTTAGAGCTAATTCTATTTGTGATTTAAATGCTTCGATCTGTTTTTCTTTTGGAGAATAATCATAGTAATAATCTAAACCAACTTCACCGATTCCAAGAATTTTTTCATGCTTTGCGAATTCTTCAATTCTAGGGATTAAACTTTCATCCCAATCTTTTGTATCATGAGGATGAATGCCAACTGTTCCGTAAACGATAGCATATTTTTTTGTTAGCTCGATTACCTTTAAGGATGTTTCAATATCTGTTGCGGGAACAATGATGTAATCAACACCGGAGTCTTTAGCACGCTGGATAACTTCGTCGAGTTCCCCGTCAAAGTTCGGATAAAAAAGGTGAGCATGTGTATCAACAAACATACGTTATCTCGTAAGAGGAAAATTTATAATCAATAAAACTAGAATTATTACTCAGTTTAAAAATGCTCCACAAACTTCACAAAATTAACTCTAAACTAAAAGAGTAATTTCTAATTGGGGCAAGATTTCCTATCAGCTCTATGTAATTGTAGTTGAAAACATTATTTGCATTTGCATTCATTCGTAAAGGCAAACCAAGATTTGCAAAATTATAACTGACTCTTAAATCTAGCACATAAACTGCAACGCGATTTTCACCATCTGGAACAAGCCCGAGATCAATTAACTCTTTATCAATTTCTTCAACTCTGCTCCAGAATCGAAAATCAGCACCAATTAGAAAATTAAGGAAAGAATAATCTGCCGTGACAAATGAAAGATTCCGCGGTCTATACTTTAGCGATTTATTCTTCTCAAGGTCTCTGCTCCACAAATAAGTATGGCTCAAAGATAGAGATAGCTTCTCATTAAAAAACTTATGATTGACACTGAATTCAGCCCCTTGAATTCTAGCCCGAACAACATTATCAAAAAAGATTAATCCATCTGTCCTATCAACTCCGGGCTCAATAAAATCATAAAATTCATTTTGAAAAATTGCTGCATCAAAAGTCAAATTTTTATTGGGTTTGAATATTGAACCAACTTCAAACGTAAAATTACTTTCAGGTTTTAATAGCGGATTTGGTTTGATTGTAATACCGCTTGCAGATGTAGATGTAAAAGTTTCGGCTAAAGTTGGTGCACGAAAACCAAATGCAATTGATGATCTAAAGATTAAATTATCATCAACTTTATAATTCAATCCCAGCTTAGGCGAAAGTGCGCTTGAACTTTTAAGGGTATCAATTTGTGTAAAATCATAGCGAAGTCCGAGAGTTACAATCAGCGGAAAATCAAATTTGAATTCAGCTTGCGAGTATGCACCCAAACTTAACGAAGTTGGATTGCCGAAAATATCAGATGATACAGCTGAGAAGGATGATTCGAAACCCGAAATAAGAAATAATTTATTCGTTAAAGAATTATTTAATTGAACTTCTCCTCGAAATAAATCGGTAACTGCCGAGTTGGCGGATTCAGTTTGATCCTTCCAGTTCGAACGATAGTAGCTTCCACGAAAGTTAATGAAGAAATTATCATTAACTAGTTGCTTGAATAACAGACCAAGCATCTGTCTATTAGTTGTAACAGTTTGACCTTGATCTTGTTCGGGCGGAATTAAAGCATTACGTGAATCTTTCCAATACAGAAAGTTCCCGCTTTTTTGATTTAATGAATTGAAGAATAGTGTCGCAGAACTTGCCTCCGAGAAATCATACTCAGCTTTTAGATAACCGATATAGCGATGATAAAATCCGCTTTGCTTATAACTCATATCCTCAATACGCGAGAATGCTGCCGCAATTCCCAGCCCGCCAATTTTTCTTGAGTGAGATAAAGTCAAACTATTGAATATTCTAAGATTATCAGCCCACTTCCATTCATCATAGTAGGGATCATCCCAAAATCCCGCACTTGATCTAAAATATGTAAATGGTTCGGCGGAAATTTTTTTAGTGATAACATTTACTACTCCGCCAATTGCTGCTGATCCATAAAGAGAACTTGATGCGCCTTTGATAATTTCAACTCTTTCAATCTGTGTTACTGGAATGCTTTCCCAAATAATTTCGCCTGTATCGCCAGTGTAAAATGGAATTCCATCATAAGCAAGAAGAACCCGCGTGCCTGCACCTTTGCTGTATCCGCTTGAACCTCGTATGCTGATTTGATAACTCGTCATATTCACACCGGGAACATATCTCATCGCATCTTCAAGATTCGTGAAATTTTTTCTTAATAATTTTTCAGAAGAAATGACCTCTGCACTTACCGGGAGTTCACTAATATTTTGTTCATATTTATTTGCGGTGATTATTACTTTTTCCGATTCGATTATGGTTGACTCAAGCGTAAGATCAATTCTTTCGGATTTATCATTTATCCTAAGATCAAAAAATTCTTCGCTTCTGTATCCGATCATTGAAACTTCAAGAGTGTACGTGCCCGGAGTTATATTTTTGATTGCAAAATTTCCTTTTGAATCAGTGGCGGCACCTTTCTCTGTTCCCACCAATACAACATTTGCCCCAACCAGAGGTTCTCCGGATTTATCTTTTACAGTACCATAAATGCTGTACTCCTGAGCGAAGGATACGGTTGAGATTAAGATTATGAGTAAGATTAAGAATTTTAGTTTCATATTCTTTTATCCTCCTGGCGGCTGGATTGGAGGATTATCAAAATCGCAGATAATGTTTATGTTTTTTACCAAAGTGTTTTTAGGAATTGTCAACGTTCCGGGTTTTGATGTATTGCCGCTAGCATAGTAAACTCCAACAACGAACCAGTCTTTTCTATTTAAAGAAACATTAGCAGTTTTTTGCTGCGCAACTGCTACATAGGAAAATTCACCTTCACTAATTTTAACTACCGCTGTATCAACAGAATTATAATCAAATACTGAACTTCCGAATGGAATTTCAACACTAACAAATTTTAGATTAAATGCATTGAAATCGCCTGCAGTTAAAAGAGGATCTTTAAATACCACAATATGAGTTCGGGTAATTCCTTGAGGCCAATTGCCAACAAAGCTTACAGTACCGCTAAAACCGGTCTGAATGATAGGTTCAGGTGCAATGCCTTCACCGCAAGATAGATTAAGCGCTAAGAATAATATGAATAAAAAGTATTTCACTTCATTGTGACAAATGATTGTGTGCTAAAATATATTGAGAAACTTGGAAAGTGTAAACGTCAAGAATTGGTTTTATATTATTGATTAGGAAATAAAATAAGTGGAATAAAGAATTAGAATATTAACTTACTTAAATGATTTTATTTGAGGGAATCTTTCATCAAGATAATTATCCTTACTGATGGTCTCTTGCGTTAAGTTTTTCAGGTCAACTCTTGCTATCGATCCTAAACCTGCTTCATTAATTTTTGTGAAGTAAATGAATTCGTCTTTTTCATCAAAACACATTTGGGGGAATGCTCTATCAGTGAAAGCGGCATCAGCTGAAAGTATTTGCTCCGTTTTTTTTTCAACATCATAAAGAACCAAGTTACATGGATAGATATCTGTTTCCGGATCATTTTCAATTGGATTTTGGAAAATTAAATAAGCTATTTTAGCACCTGAGTTAGACCAAATGGGGACTAAACCGTTTTCGGTACTTTTGTTGATAATCGTTTCAGGGCCAATCAGTCCGTCTCTCATTACAACTGAATAATTTCCATCTGATCGTGCACGGTTGAAAATCAATAAGTCATTTTTGGGATTCCAAAGGGGATGATAAATCGAATTTCCGAATAATTCCAACGAATCATTTTTCAAATTAAATAGGTAACAGCTTTTTTTATCGGGATCAAAGTAAGAAAGCTTATCATCGTTTTTTGACCATGTGATTGCCGCATCTTCAAAAATATTAACTGAAATTTGCTTGATAAATTTTCCTTTATCATCAGAAATCCCTATCCCGTCTCCATTATAAAAAGCAAACATTTTTTTGTTATTAGAAACCGAAGCTCTGTAACCGGGGAATAATTTTGTAAGATTTGCTCCGGAAGTATCGCACTGCCAAATGAAGGTATCGCTGTTCAGCAAAACTACATTGTTAAACCAAACAGGCAAATAAGTTTTGTTGAATCCAAGTTCATTACGATTACTTCCGTCACTTTCACAAATTGTCGCACGAACTTCGTCATTCAGATAATCAATTGCCGTAAACACAATTTTGGTTTGGGAATAGACTTGTAAGAAAAAAAAACAGAGATATGTCAATATGATTTTAGTCAAGAAAATTTATTTATTTTATTTTGAATAGTATTGACGGCTAAACAACTTCCCCAACTAAAACTGGTTTCTCATTTATTTTTTTAGAGATCAACATCACCTTGTCCTGGTCTTTTTTCGAAACAACTGCAATTAAGCCAATACCCAGATTGAAAACTGATCGCATTTCGACATTTGAAATTTCTCCTGTACTTTGTATCAAATCAAATATATTTGGTTTCTTCCAATTATCCCAAAAAATATTTAGCGATAATCCTTTTGGAATTAATCTCATGGTGTTACCAACAATTCCTCCGCCGGTTATGTGCGAAAATCCCTTCATTGAAATATTTTCTGTAAGCTGAGTAATTAATATTAAATAAGATTTGTGAACTCTAAGCAGTTCGTAACCGAGAGATTTTGAAAATCCTTTAGGAACTGAATTAAGTGAATATTCTTCAAGCAAAACTTTTCGTGCAAGCGAATAGCCATTTGTATGCAGTCCGTTTGACGGAAAACCTATTAATATATCTCCCCTTTTTATTTTTTTTCCATTAATAAGTTTACTCTTTTCGGCAATGCCCACAATTGTTCCTGAGAGGTCATAATCATTCTTATCATATAAACCGGGCATCTCAGCAGTTTCCCCTCCAATTAAAGCGCATTTGTTTTGTTTGCATGCTACTGAAAATCCTTTGATAATTTGTTCTGCCTTTTTCGGGTTTAATTTTCCGAAAGCAAGATAATCAAGGAAAAAGAGAGGTTTAGCTCCGCAAACTGCGATATCATTTACACAGTGGTTAACTAAGTCCTGTCCTATTGTATCATGCTTATTCATTAGAATCGCAATTTTCAATTTCGTTCCAACACCATCAACAGATGAAACCAAAACCGGATGTTCATATTTTTTAAGATCAAGCTTAAAAAATGCGCCGAATAATCCAATGTCGGAAAGAACATTTTCGTTGAATGTTGACTTTGCATATTTCTTAATTCTCTTAACAGTTTCATCTCCGGTATGAATATCGACTCCCGCCTTTTTATAATTGAGTCCCACGAATTTCTCCTAATTTTTACTTACGTAATTTCTTTGTTAAAATTGCAATTAATCATTATAAAATTAGCACAAATAATTTTATTATACGATTTGAAAATTCAACTAATATTTTGTGATTCGGCTTTGTATTTTGAATTGAGCGGTTTTTTAATTTCATAAATCATAAATAAACTAATTATATCATAATTTAACTGCTTTTTTCGATGTATTATGGTTACCACTAATGTATTATAAATTATTTTAAAAAATATGAGAATACTAAAATTCGGAGGCTCATCTGTAGGTTCAGCTGATAGAATAATTCAAGTAATTAATATCCTTGAAAGTTATATTGAAAAGAAAATTCTTTCGGCTGTTATTTTTTCAGCGTTTCAAGGTGTTACTGATGATCTAATTTTGTTAACGAAAAAAGCAGTTGCTGGCGATAAGTTATATTTTGATAACCTTGCTAAACTACAACAGCGACATCTAACAGTTATAGATAAGTTACTGCCTGAGTTAGATAGCAAGTCACTTAAATTGAAAATTTCAAAGCTGTTTGAAAATTTGAAAGGGTTGATGCATGGAGTCTTTCTATTGAAGGAACTTACACCTCGAACTATGGATAATGTTCTGAGTTTCGGAGAAAGACTATCAAATATCATAATTACCGAAGCGTTGATAAACCGTGGTCTTTCAGTTGAATATCTTGATGCCAGAAGCATTATCAAAACAGATAGTAATTTTGGTAATGCCAGAGTTGATTTCAAATTAACAAATAAGCGGATTCAGAAATATTTCAAATCGCATGACAAAGTTCAGATAGTTACAGGATTCATCGGATCTAATTCAGAAAACGAAACCACGACATTGGGAAGAGGTGGTTCGGATTATACTGCGTCAATTCTTGGTGCAGCACTTAATGCCGATTTAGTTGAAATATGGACAGATGTCGATGGAATCTTAACAGCCGATCCGCGAAAAGTTGAAAATGCATTTCCTATTAAAGCCGTTACATATGAAGAAGCAATGGAACTTTCACATTTCGGTGCAAAAGTAATTTATCCTCCTACAATGCAGCCTGTTCTAGAGAAAAAAATTAAAATTATTATTAAGAATACTTTCAACCCAAAATTCAAAGGAACTCTCATTCTTGAACGGCAACCCGATGTTGCTTTCAGCGTTAAAGGAACTTCATCAATAGATGATATCAC
>JBGSOQ010000464.1:0-2006 GCA_041739035.1 Ignavibacteriaceae bacterium
GTTTGACCACCCCAAAATCCACCGATAGTTGAGAAGAGAAAGAAAATTGTGTCTTTATCCGGTTTAATCTTACTGAAAGCTGCAATAACATTTTCCTCTTTGCTCAAATCATTAATCTCAATACGAAAGATTCTGTTAACAATAACCTCCTCTTTCATATTAGAATTAAATAAATAAATCTTGTCAAAATCCTTTTGTGTAAGAATATCGGCTACCCCTTTTCCTAAAGCTCCATTAGAACCGAATATCAATAGCTCTTTTTTCATATTATTATCTTGTAATAAATTTTGCTGTGACGGCAAAATGATCGCTATATCCTCCTAAATAACGATTACCGCCATAAGTTGAAAATGGCTGCCCCTTGTATTTTCCCGATCGAGTAGCAACCAAATCTGAATTTACAATATCAAATGAATCGCACAAATAGCTTAAACCTTTTTGGGTTACAAGTCCTGAGGAAATAATGATTTGATCGAATAAATTCCAATCATCGCGGAAGCTGATTGTGCCATAACCTTGTTCAAATAGATTGTAAGACAAATTGTAAAGTTCCTTTTCCGGTATCATAACATTTAACTTATTATCAGGATCGCACTTGAATGGATCCGCTCCTAATGTTTTTAGAATTGAAGCATCAACAGGCTCATCATTGAAGTCACCCATTATTATGATTTTGGCGTTATCGTTTTTATCAAATATTCGTTCAACCTCTCTTCTTAGCACTTTTGCGGTCTCAACTCTCTTGATTTCAGATTCACTTGCACCGTTACGACGAGATGGCCAATGATTTACAAAGAAATTTAATTCCTCACCATTTCTTGACTTAAGAGTGACATGCAAGATTGATCTAGTTGGAGATGAACTTAACTTTTTAATTTCATAATCTTTAGCAGAAAGAATCTTAAATTTATCGGTAGTGTAAATGAAACCGCAGTCAATTCCTCGATTGTCAGGTGATTCAGCATACGCAATCTTATAATTTTTGTCACTAAAGTATTTGGAAACTAATGATTCCAGCACAGCTTGATTTTCACACTCCACAACTCCAATTATATCCGGAGCTTTTTCATTATTTAATGAATTGAGTACCCGGGCTAGGTTGTACATTTTTTTATCTAATCTTTCCTCAGTCCATTCTTTTAATCCATCAGGTAAAAACTCTTGATCATCTTTTTTCGGATCATCAATAGTATCAAAAAGGTTTTCAAGATTCCAAAATGCGACAAAAATCGTATCTGCAAAGACTGGAGGCTCCGCCTTGCAGGAGGAAATGAATAAGAGAAAACAGAGTATCAAATATTTTTTCATCAATTATTAAAATTTTATTATTACATCAAAATTAATTGAACCAAAATAAATATTGGTAAAAGTACTATTATTGAAAACTTTATCATATAGCTGAAAAAATCCGGCATTTTAATATTGTTTTCTTCAGCGACCGCTTTTACCATAAAGTTTGGACCATTGCCGATATATGTCATTGCACCGAAAAATACTGCTGCGGTACAAATAGCTTTAAGAATTTCCTCCGGAATTCCCGCTACCATTGAAGGAACAGTTTGCTGTAAACCTAATGCAAGTGAATGAAATGTAACGGCTGTTGGAGTATTATCTAGAAAGCTGCTTAATATTCCTGTGTAATAATAAAATTGGTTTGTTGAAGTCACACCAAGATGAGAGGCATTTGCTTCGAGATAAAGCAAACATGGAACCATAGTTATGAATATTCCAAGAAAAAGATAAGCAACTTCTTCAATTGGTCCCCAAGTAAAATTATTAGAAGTCCTGGTAAGCTTTGGAGTGGTTTGTAACGAGAGATAAGCCATCGCCAAAATAGTTATCTCGCGAATGAACTTTAAGTAGGGATTCAACTTAATAAACGGAAGATATTGCTCATTCAGAAATGCTACAGCTAAAATTACTCCTATCAGCCAATAAAAGTTAATTCTCCCCTCAATCTTTATTGGTCTAATTACCCTTTTATCAATTATTATGGCACTGGGTTT
>JBGSOQ010000004.1:0-5882 GCA_041739035.1 Ignavibacteriaceae bacterium
AAAGAGATAATGCTTACACCAATTGCCGGAGAAATAACAGAACGCGAGCCGAGCAATGGTTATCTTATCTACCAAGGTGGGCTACCTGAAGTAGAAGAATTTATCAGCAAGTTTAGGAAGTGAAGAAGCCTTTAACTTGGAGTTTTCGGATCCTAGATAATCTATACTAAATACCAATTGCTACGAATTGAACAATAACAACACTTTGGTTTCTCGTACCGGTCAAAACACTACTTTAGTAGGAATATTAGTTAATCTATTCCTTGCCATAATTAAAGGCGTGACTGGTTTTCTCGGAAATTCTTATGCTTTAATCGCCGATGCAATTGAATCTACAACGGATATTTTTACGTCAGCAGTTGTGTATAGCGGTTTAAGATACGCTGCGAGACCTCCTGATGCGCAGCATCCCTACGGGCATGGTAAAGCAGAACCACTATCGGCAGCTTTTGTTGCCATCATGCTAATTGCAGCAGCAGTTATTATTACTTATCAGAGTATTCATGAAATAATAACCCCTCATCACGCGCCTGAACCATTTACATTATACATTTTGGTATTAGTTGTAATTACTAAAGAAATTCTTTTTAGATATGTCATTAAAGTTGGAAATAAAATTGACAGCATAGCAGTAAAAGTAGATGCATGGCATCATCGGAGCGATGCAATAACTTCATTTGCTGCTTTTGTCGGAATATCTATAGCTTTAATTGGGGGAGAAGGATATGAAGAGGCTGATGATTGGGCTGCTCTTTTTGCAGCAAGTATAATTGTCATAAATGCCACCCGTCTATTTTTACCTGCATTAAGGGAATTAATGGATACTTCTCCGCCTGAAAATATTGAATTAAATATTCGAAGAACAGCATCGGAAGTTGAAGGGGTCATAGGTTTAGACAAATGCAGAGTTAGAAAAATGGGATTTGCATTTTACATTGATCTGGATATTCTTGTCGACGCTACTATTCCAGTGAGAGAGGGCCACGATATTGCCCATAAAGTTAAAGATAAATTGCTAAAATCAAATGAGCGTATTGCCAACGTTTTAATCCATGTTGAACCTTTCCCCCGAGATATTTAACTCAACATAAAAACATGAGTAATCATTTAACAAATAACTTGATTAAAAACATTTTTGATTGTATAATTATTTACATAATAAAGGTACATAGTTATGCAAATTAAGCTTAGTGAGTTAATTCCATTTTTTAATGAAGCTGATCCTAAAATTGAGAATGAATTCCAACAGCATTCTATTTTGCAGAAATTCCCTCGCAGTACATTTGTATCAATGGAAGGTGACAGCTGTAATTATTTCCCTATAATAAAATCCGGTATAATCCGAGTTTATAAAATAAGTGCAAGCGGGCAGGAAATGACGCTCTATAGAATTAAAAGAGGTGAAAGCTGTATTCTAACAATTTCTTGTCTTCTCTCGAATAACCATTTTCCCGCTGTTGCAAGTGTAGAAGAGGATTGTGAAGTTATTCTTATTCCTGCAAAAACAATTACTGATTGGATGAGCAAATTTGCTTTGTGGAATGAATACGTTTATGATTATCTTGCAAAAGTTTTAATAAATGTAATTTCATTATTGGAGGACATAACTTTTAAAAGAGTTGATATTCGTATAGCTGAATATCTTGTTAAAGCTTTTCTTTCCAAAGGAAAAATCATTAAATCTACTCATCAAGAAATTGCCTCGGATCTTGGAACTGCGCGTGAAGTTGTCAGTAGAATACTTAAAGATTTTGAAAAACAAAAACTGCTCGCTGTTAAACGTGGTCAATTGATTATTGAAGATTTTTCATCGCTGCAAAAAAAGCTGACATACATTCAATAGGATTTGATCTTTCCGGTTACGTCTATCTCCTTTAAAGTGATCTAAATCACTTAGCATCCCTATTCTACTTATAAAATCTCCTTTGTGTGACAATATCACGTATTTAATACACGTCAGAGCATATATTCAATCTGAGAATTAAACAAAATTTTAATGTAAAAGATGCGTGTAGTTCATACAAATTTAATTAAGAACCTTATCCGAACACGAATTGTGTTTTTAGTATTGATATTTTTAATCGCAGGTTGTTCTGAAAATATTATGACCGAATGTGAGCCAGCAGAATTCAGCACTTCAGGTAAGACCTTATCTAACTTTAGTGAAATTCAAAAGCAGGTATTTACTCCTTCATGTGCTTTGTCAGGTTGCCATTTTGGTTCTAATATTCAAGCCAACCTAAATCTATCTGAAGGGAATTCTTACGCCAATTTAGTTAATACAGTAAGTCTACTAAATCCAAGCTTTGTTAGAGTAAAACCTAGTGACAGTAGGAACAGTTTTCTAATTAAAATGTTAAGAAACAGCGGGAATGGTTCTTCGTTAATGCCACCTTCAGGTAAATTAAATGAGGTTATAATTGACTCAATCGTCGTCTGGATAAATAATGGAGCCTTGAACAACTAAGTGAAAGATAATATTATGAAAAAGTTTCTTTTCACAATAGCGATTTTATTTTTGATAAATATTACTATCGATGCTACTGAGTTTGACATCGATAAATCAAAAAAAAATATGGTGAAGTTTATTTCAGATGCACCCATTGAAGATTTTGAAGGTGTTACTGATCTAATTGACGGTTACATGTATTGGGAAGGAGACGATATGATGATCAAAAGCCAGTTGTATTTTGAAGTTGATCTTAATACAATCGATACAGGAATTGGGCTGCGTAATCGTCATATGAGAGAAAATTACCTCGAAACTGAAAAGTATCGTTATGCCGGCTATAAGGGTGAAATTATCAATGTGAAAAAAGTTTCTGACAATAGCTTTGAAGTTGAAATAAAAGGTACAATGGATATTCATGGCGTTAAAAAGGAACTACCAATCAAAGGAAGGATAATAAAGTCAATTAACGGGTTGAGAATTCAAAGTCAATTTAACGTGAATCTCTTAGACCATAACATCGAAATTCCGAAGTTCATGTTCTTAAAAATCAGTGAAATAATGGACTTACGTTTAGATTTTTACATGAAAGAAAAAAAATAATCCCAGTTGAAAATTATGATAATGAAGTTTTTGAAAGTAATCAGTTTTTATTTGTTCATTGTGCTTTTATTTCAGAAGCATCTTTTAGGTCAAATATCCTGGGAAAGAAGCGGAGAATCTTCAATTTTACCTCTTCAGCTGTTTCATTCAACTCACTCAATAATTCTACCGACAACCGAAACATTGCAAAAAGGTGATCTCGAATTTGAAGTTTCACACAGATTTCTTCCAACAATCAGTGATGGCTCAAAAGAATTGTATGGTTTTGATGGTCCGGCAAATATAAAGCTTGGCTTGAGTTATGGAATAACAGATGATTTACTTGCAGGAATAACACGGAGTAATGTAAACGATAATCTCGAACTAATTATTAAATATAGACTGTTTGGTTATGAAAATGAAGCATTTCCATTTGTCATTGGTGTTCGCGGAGCGGCGGTATGGAATACTGATCCAGTGGGTCGTAAAGCAGATGATAATAGGAATTTTCAATACTATGGCCAGTTGGTAATAAATACAATGATTGATAAAAAACTTGGGATCGGGTTTGTTCCATCATATCTATACAACAGCAATATTTATTGTGCATGCAAAAAAACTTCTTTTACCTTCGGAACAAATATTCAGTACTATATTTCACCTTCATTTAGCCTTCTTGGTGAATGGAATCCGACTGGATCAGGATTTAGAAATCGATACGATTCAATATCCTTCGGATTTGAACTTGAAACTGGGGGTCACTTCTTCAAAATAATTGTAACAAACAACTCGAACTTAAATACATCACAATATCTGGGTGGTTCGGATTTAGATATTGCCAGTAAAAATTTAAGATTGGGATTCAACATAACGCGCTTATTAAAATTCTAATAATAATCAGAAAGGTTCATTGCATGAAAAAAAATGTCGGAAAAACTGACAAAAACATTCGAATTCTACTAGGTACAATAATCCTAGCTGTAGGTATTTATTTTCAAAGCTGGTGGGGATTATTTGGTATTGTTCTAATCTTAACGGCATTATTTAGTTGGTGTCCCGCTTATGTTCCGTTCGGGATTTCAACTTGTGAGACAAATAAAAAAAACATTTAAAAGAAGAGGTAAATATTATGACAAAAAAAATCGCTCAATTAGCAGTAATTGGTTTTCTATTTTCAATTTCAACAATTTTTCCCCGTGAATTTAGACCGGGTCAAATTCCTAATGGGACGGTGAACTCATGCCAAAATTGCCACATTGATCCTGCTGGCGGTGGTGAAAGAAATGCTTTTGGAAAGCTTGTGGAAGCAAGATTTCTAGTTGGTGGAAATGTAACTTGGAATCCGCTTCTGGCTAGCCTTGATGCCGATAATGATGGTGTTACAAATGGTGAAGAACTGCAGGATCCATTTGGGCTTTGGACAATAGGTTCGGCTGCACCTGGTAATTCCTCGTTAGTCACTTTACCGGGCTCATCTTCAAGCAATCAACTTTCTTCACTTGATATAAATTTTAGTGGAATGACACCTCATGTGGGCCAAAAGTTATTTTTAAGAGTTATTGACAAGTTGAATATGAAGGAGGTTGGAAGAACAGAGGTTCCATCTGTTACTGCCAGTTTTAACGTTCAATTAAATGTAGTTCTTCCCGGGCATAGTTATTATGTTGATTTCTTTACCGATCATAATAATAATGGATTTTATAATGCTCCTCCTGCAGATCATGCCTGGAGAATGGAATTGAATAATGCCGTTGGAAGCGATCAGCTTAACTTCTCGCACAACACCAATTTCACAGATATAAAATGGCACTATCTCCTAACTGTTCAGTTTAGTGGAATGACACCGCACATCGGGCAGTTTTTAGAGCTCAAGGTGGAAGATGATTTGACAGGAAGAGAGATCGGAAGAAAGCGAATTGAAACGATTAGTTCAGCCGCATTCGATATTGCGATTCCTGGGATTGAAAATGGCAGGGAATACAAAGTCGAATTCTATGCCGATTTAAATAAGAATGGATTTTACAATACACCTCCAACAGATCATGCATGGGAACTAAAATTTACGAATAGTACCGGTGATTTCAATTTACCTTTTGCACACAACACTAATTTCAAAGATATCAATTGGAAATATTTGTATACACTAAATTTTTCAAATATGACTCCTCATTTAAATCAACTTATCGAATTGAGAGTCGTTCGAAATGATAATAGTGAGGAAATCGGCAGAACTTTGTTAAGTGCAATTCCTGGAGCGTCGTTTTCAGTTTCAGTTCCTCAAATTGAAATTGGACACGATTATAAAGTTGATTTTTATGCTGATCATAATGGTTCAGGGCAATATGAAGCCCCTCCAACAGATCATGCATGGCGGTTAACATTCAACAGTTCAACAGGGAATTATGTCGCAAACTTCACTCATAATACTAATTTCACTGATATCCAATGGCCGAATCCGACTGATATTTCTGATGATGCAAGTTCATTAAATCCAAATGAGTACAAGCTGGCTCAGAACTATCCGAATCCGTTTAATCCAAGTACCAAAATTCAGTTTTCAATTCCAAAATCTGGATTTGTTACTCTAAAGGTTTACGATTTACTTGGTAGTGAGGTATCCACTGTTGTTCAGGAAAATTTATCGAGCGGTATTCATGAAGTGAATTTTGATGCGAACAAATTGCAGAGTGGAATTTACATTTATAGAATTCAAAGTGAAAACTATGTTGAAATGAAAAAGATGGTGTTAATCAAATAAAAAAACTTATAATCCTTCGAGGTCTTTTCATCAAAGCCTCGAAGGTTTTTCTCAACGCCTAGTTAAGTGTCTATACTTAATTCTATGCGGTTG